>NZ_JACJSN010000019.1:0-90512 GCF_014698135.1 Limnothrix sp. FACHB-881 | reverse complement strand
GAAGACCCCGAATTCGAAACGTTCTACACGAAGAACATCCTGTTGAACGAAGGCATCCGCGCTTGGATGGCTCCGCAAGACCAACCCCACGAAAACTTCATCTTCCCCGAAGAGGTCCTGCCCCGTGGAAACGCCCTTTAATACTGCAATGGTCGTGGGCGGCCGTGACCAAGATTCCACCGGGTTTGCCTGGTGGTCGGGTAACGCCCGTCTGATTAACCTGTCCGGAAAGCTGCTGGGTGCTCACGTGGCCCACGCTGGCTTGATTGTGTTCTGGGCCGGTGCGATGACGTTGTTTGAACTGTCGCACTTCATCCCCGAAAAGCCCATGTATGAGCAGGGCTTCATCCTGCTGCCTCACCTGGCCACGTTGGGCTTGGGTGTGGGTCCCGGCGGCGAAGTGGTGGATACCTTCCCCTACTTCGTGACGGGCGTGCTGCACTTGATTTCGTCGGCGGTGCTCGGTTTGGGTGGGATTTACCACGCCATCCGCGGCCCCGAAACCCTCGAAGAGTACTCGTCCTTCTTCGGTTACGACTGGAAGGACAAGAACCAAATGACCAACATCATCGGCTATCACCTGATCCTGCTGGGTTGCGGTGCGTTGCTGCTGGTGTTTAAGGCCATGTTCTTTGGCGGCGTTTACGACACCTGGGCTCCCGGTGGCGGTGACGTGCGCGTGATCACGAACCCGACGCTGAACCCGGCTCGGATCTTTGGCTATCTGACCAAGGCTCCCTTTGGCGGCGAAGGCTGGATTGTCTCCGTGAACAACATGGAAGACATCATCGGCGGCCACATTTGGGTGGGTCTGACCTGCATTGCCGGTGGTATCTGGCACATCCTGACCAAGCCTTTTGCTTGGGCGCGTCGTGCGTTCATCTGGTCTGGTGAAGCTTACCTGTCCTACAGCTTGGGCGCTCTGTCGTTGATGGGCTTTATTGCCTCGACGATGGTGTGGTACAACAACACCGCTTATCCGAGCGAGTTCTTTGGCCCCACCGGCCCTGAAGCATCGCAGGCTCAAGCGCTGACTTTCTTGATCCGTGACCAACGCTTGGGTGCGAACGTGGGTTCGGCTCAAGGCCCCACGGGTCTGGGTAAATATCTGATGCGTTCGCCTTCGGGTGAAATCATCTTCGGTGGTGAAACGATGCGTTTCTGGGACTTCCAAGGCCCTTGGTTGGAACCCCTGCGCGGCCCCAACGGTTTGGATCTGAACAAGATCAAGAATGACATTCAGCCCTGGCAAGCTCGCCGCGCGGCTGAGTACATGACGCACGCTCCTCTGGGTTCGTTGAACTCGGTGGGCGGTGTGGCGACCGAAATTAACTCGTTTAACTACGTGTCGCCCCGCGCTTGGTTGGCTACGTCGCACTTTGTGTTGGCGTTCTTCTTCCTGGTGGGTCACCTGTGGCACGCTGGTCGCGCTCGCGCGGCTGAAGCGGGCTTCGAGAAGGGGATCAACCGCGAGAGCGAACCCGCGCTGGCGATGCCCGACCTCGACTAATCGATCGAGCGATTGGCAATTTGATCGGGTTTGTCCTGCGGGATGACCCGATCGCCCTTAACAGAGACCCTCGCTAGTCGGGGGTCTCTGTGTGTTTGCAGGCGAGGCGAAAAACATGGCAGAGCTTGACCCCAGGGCCGCCCGAGAACGCTGGCAACGGGCACAACAATTAGCCCAAGAGACGGAACAGACCGCGATCGAGCGGTGGTCGGTGGCGGGCTTGCCTGGCTTGTTGCGCTTGCAACGGGAACTGTGGGCTGCGGGCGATCGGGCGATTGCAGAGCGTCTGGAGCGGGCCGATTGTCTTGTGGCCTGCGATCGGGGTTGTGATTGGTGCTGCTATCTGAACGTGCCGATCGCGGGGATCGAAGCCCAGGTGATTGCCGATTGGATTGCCGAGCTGCCGATGGCTCAGCGGCGGCTGATCCTGGAGCGGTTGGCGCAAACCTTAGGGCAGCTTGAGTTGATTAACCCGGGCGATCGGCTGGGTCATAAAATTCCCTGTGCTTTTTTGGAACCCGATGGCACTTGCGGAATCTATCCGGTGCGGCCGGCCACTTGCCGATCGCACTATTCCACCTGTGCCGCCGATTGCCAACAGGGTTGGGAAACGGGTCAATGGCCGGCGCGATCGGGGCCGATCGATGCCCAGACTTTTGACTTGGAAGCCCAGAATGCGGGGCTACAGGCGGCTTGCGTTGCCCTGGCGATTCCGTTGGCCACCGGGGAATTGCACCAAGCGCTTGGGATGCTGATGCTCGATCAGCCACAATCCAGGAACAACGGGTCAGGGTAACTGGCTAAATTTTCCCAATTTCGTCTGAGGCCAACAGGGGCCCTCTTCTCTCAAGGGTGGTTTCAGTGGCAATCTCAGCGGTGAATCTCAGCGATTAATTTCAACGGTTAATTTCAACGACGATCGGGCGATCGCACCTCGGAACCCGGCGCGTGAAACGGTTGAGCAACGGGCCCTTGGGACTGGGAACGGGAAAATGCTGCCCACTGATCTAACCACTTGAAGGGCCAGCCCGCCCGATGATGCCAATTGGAAGCGGTGGCCAGAACCAAGCCCCCCACCCACAGCAGAGGAGTGGGCAGCGTCACTGCTCGGAGCAACTGCCATAGTTCCGCCGCCAGAAAGAAACCAACCACCAAAACGAGCCACACTCGAAAATTCGCCATTGTTGTTTCGATCGCCCCTCACGGCCCCAGTCTCGTCCAGATTGCTTGCCAGCCGTTGAACCCGGCGCAACGGTTCTAGGCTAATTGATCTTCTGTTCAACACCAAACCCCGCCAGCGCAATTTGATCCAACGGCGCATCCTCTGTGGCGGGGCGATGGTAGTTCAAAATTCGCCGCAGGCGAAGGGCAGGATTCACCAGGGTAATTGAATCCACCGACACCACCCGTTGATAGTGGGTTGTCATGATCAATTCCCGAGTGGCGATGGTGAAGTGAAATTGGGCCACCATTGGTTTAGCTTCCTCGTAGGCGCGATCGCGCAGGTAGTCGCCCTCCAGGATTGAGCCCGTTTCAGCGTTGGGGACGAACAGAAAATTCAAGCTCTGGGCCACCCGCTCGCCATGCTCGGAAACCGTTTGGAAGTCGAGGTGATAGCCCGGAATCTGGTCGAGATCGGCCCGATCGGGTCGTTCATTGTCCTGTAGGACTTGTTGCTTTTGCTCGAGTGAAATCGGGCGAATTTGAAATTCCGTGTGCGATCGCTCCACGGTTTGGTTGCGTAAGTAATGGTAGGTGCGTTCGGCGCTCCAGTCGCCAACACAATGCTCAAAAAAGGTTTGAAATGGTTTTAGGGTTTGAAAAGTCATCGGACGGTGGTTAGGGGCGGTGGATGGCAGCAGAACGCTGAGCCGGCCAGATCGATCGCTGGCGAATCGATCACCCAGGGCGATCGTGTATCAACTTGGTCTGCACGGCGCTGCTTGAATTATCCAGGGTGGCTGCCTAGGGAGAAACCCCATTGACCGTCTAGCGATCACGACCCGACTAGTCTAAAATCGAAAGGTTGTCTGTTTGTCGCGACACGACACCTGATCGTATGGCAGTCCCTAAGAAGAAAACCTCCAACGGCAAGCGCGATCAACGCCGTGCCACTTGGAAGCGCAAAGCCAATTTGCGTGCTCAGCAAGCCCTGTCCCTGGGCAAGTCGATCCTGACCGGTCGATCGAATTTTGTCTTCCCCACCAAAGAAACCGAAGACGAAACCGAAGAATAAGTCATCTTGCGGCGGTTGATGTCGCTCTCTGCAAGTGCGCCACCACCGCCCTCGATCGTCTGTCTATTTTGCCTAGCCCCGTGACCCGAGTTTGGGGCAATCGGGTTTCTAAACCAGCTATTCATATGGTTGCTTGATTCATTCTTGATTCACTATTTACTTAGTTATTAAAATTCTTCTATTGAAATGATTGGCTTATTGGCTCGTGATCCTGAATGGCTAAATTTTTACCTGTTCAGGGCTGCTCAGGATTAACCTAGTCAACATCGAGCCAGACTAAAATTGGAAGTTCGAAGAGAGCGCCTTAGAATCAATACAAGAACACTAAAACAAGACCACTCAGGCAAAAAATTAAAGCCAGAAAACTAGAGCCAGCAAGCTAAATTCCGCTCATTGAAGCCAGAAAATTAGAGCCAGCAAACTAAAGCAATTGTTTTCCTAATCAGTCTCTACCCGGTGCTGTGACTATGCTAGGCAAATTTTTCCAAAAACCAGAACCCAATCAGGGCGATCGTGTGCCACCGGGTCAATACCTAGCGACGGGGTTTCCGGTGCTGACCTATGGTGATACACCGGAAATTCGCCTAGAGGATTGGGAACTGGAGGTTTGGGGTTGTGTCCAGCCGGTTACGTTCCGTTGGGATGACCTGATGGCCATGCCCCAGTCGGACTTCACGGCAGATTTTCACTGCGTTACCCGCTGGTCAAAGTTGGATGTGCAGTGGCGCGGCGTGAAGGTAACGGACTTTATGCGGGCGATCGATCTAGATCCGAAAACTGTGCATGTGATGCAGCACTGCTATGGGGACTACACCACCAACTTGGCGATCGAGGACTTCCTGCGCGAGGAAAACTTCTTTGCGCACAGGTTGTTTGGCGAGCCTTTACCCCCGGATCATGGTGGGCCGCTGCGGTTGGTGGTTCCCCATTTGTATGCTTGGAAAAGCGGCAAGTGGCTGAAGGGCTTGGAATTTTTAGATCATGAAGCCCTGGGATTTTGGGAACGCAATGGTTATCACAAGCGCGGTGAACCCTGGGCGGAGGAACGGTACGCCGGGCGTGGCTTGTTTCTTTAACCCGAATGTGGAGTATGGGCGCACATCCTGCAATTAATCCTGGCATGAATACCGAAAATACCGGACGCAAACCCGAGCAGGAACCGAAACCAGGGCCAGAACCAAACCAGCAATCCTTCACCGCTGGCGATCGAACGGATCCATCTGATCCCTCAAAAGATATTGACCCATCAAAGGGCGCTGACCAGGGGCCAAAAAACGTCTTGGGCGGGCCGCTGGCGCTTTGTGGCCAAAATCCGATTACGGGGTTCTATCGCACGGGCTGTTGCGAAACGGGGCCGCTCGATCGGGGATCCCATACGGTTTGTGCCCAGGTGACGGCGGCATTTTTGGAATTCACCCGATCGCGCGGCAATGATCTGAGCACGCCGCTACCTTGGGCTGATTTTCCGGGACTGAAACCGGGCGATCGGTGGTGTTTATGCGCCAGTCGGTGGCTAGAGGCCGTGGCAGCCGGGGCGGCTCCGCCTGTGGATTTGCAAGCAACCCATGAGGCGGCCCTGCGAATTGTGCCCCTAGAGGCCTTAAAACGCCATGCCTTGTCCTGATCGCCCGAGGCCAGCTCAGACGGGACTCAGCCAAATCAGGCCAGTTAACCAAATCAGGCCAGTTAAATATGAATAACTTAGACAAATTGGGCAGATTAGACCAGTTTGGTGTGATCCCCGTAATCTATAGCATTTCGGTTGATTGCGACTCATTGCAAAAGACCAAGGGTGAGTAATCACTCCCAAGGGCTGCAAGGCAAGGCTAGCCGTCGTTTTCAGGGCTGTGCAGTACGGTTTTCCCACAATTCTTCGCTAGATTGTCAGGGCAGGTCAGGGTACAGTAGAAGCAGGTCAGCAACCTGCTTGGCAAACACCCTAGCGATACACCAACGCAGCAAAACACTGCATGAGGCGATCGTCCTAGCTTGGCTCAAGTAGCAATGGAATTGGGAGTGGGCCTTGGGACTGAGAACCTTACCCGGTTCCAGACTCGTCCTCTACACCCTTGAAGCTTGGCCACCGAATCTGCGCTGCATTTGCTGTGCAGGCTTAATGCTCGGTTGTGCTGGCTGATGGGCCCCTGTTGCAACAAACCTAACCCTTGGCATTTCGCCAAGACTCGATCGAGTCGTTCCAACAACGACACCAGAGCCGATCGAAACTTTCTGGCAAACTCGCGGCGCGATCGCGAAGATTTTTGCCAAACTATTCGGACGGACTCGGCTTTTATTGGGAGGGCCATCGTCAAGTGTCTGACAACACCAACATCCACGAACAAATCGAAGAAGAACGGCAGGCTGCCCGCGAAGCGTGCAGTGTGAATGGAGTTCATTCGCCTGAATGTGCGGCTGCTTGGGATGCACTGGAAGAACTGCAAGCCGAAGCATCGCACCAAAAAGAAGGGCATCCTGAAAAGAATTCCTTTGAAAAGTATTGCGATGACAACCCAGATGCGGCTGAATGCCGTCTCTACGACGACTAAGCCATAGTGCTTCTCGGTCATCTAGCAAAAGTTTGGCAGCCGAACCCCCATTCAAAATCCCAAGACTGATCACCTGAAGATTCATGATTTGGGGCGTTCGGCCACTGGCGAATCACTCACACGAGTGCTGATTTCTGACTCAGCTTGCGGGCTGGCGCTCAGGCGTTGGTTTTTTCGCTCTCGTTTGAAATCTGGCCCCAGGGCCGCAGCAACAGGATGCGCAGTCAAAGCGTTATCCTGTTTTTGCTTTTTGGGCCCATGGGGCCGATCGAGGACAAAACCGTGAGTGGCGATCGAGTAATTGTGGCGCTGGATGTGTCTACCTATGAGGCGGCGATCGCTTGGGTTGATCGCTTGCCGGAGGTGTCGTTCTGGAAAGTGGGTTTGGAGCTGTTCATCAGCGCGGGCCCTGCGATCGTGCAGGAACTGAAGCAGCGACAAAAGCGGATTTTCCTGGATCTGAAGCTCCATGACATTCCCAACACCATGGCTGGGGCGGCCCGGGCCGTGGGGCGTTATGGCGTGGATTTGTTGACGGTGCATGGGGCTGCGGGGCTGACGGCCTTGGAAGCAGCCCAAGCGGCGGCGATCGCAGGAGCCACCGAAGCGGGCGTTACGCCGCCCCAACTAATTGCCGTCACCCTGCTCACCAGCATTGGCCCCGATCGCTTGGCGGCCGATTTGCAGGTGTCTGCGAGCGTGGCTGACTACACCGCCCATTTGGCGCAGTTGGCGAAAACGGCTGGCTTGGCGGGGGCCGTTTGCTCTCCCCAGGAGGCAGCCACCTTGCGATCGCACTGTGGTGCGGATTTTCTGTTGGTTTGTCCTGGGGTGCGGCCGGCTTGGGCCGCATCCGGTGATCAACAACGCACCCTCACGCCTGCCGAGGCCTTCGCGGCCGGAGCCAGTTATCTGGTGGTGGGCCGACCTGTGACGGCGGCGGCGGATCCGGTGGCCGCTTGGGAGCGATTGGTGGCCGAGGTCGCCAGCAGCTAGACCCGATCCAATTTCGCCCAAGGAGGGTGAGCGGTTCGATCGCGGTTGATGTCATCCTATTGCTATTGCGTTTTTTGCAATTGCCCTTTGCGATGGCCCTTGGCGATTGCACTCTGTGATGGCGGTGGCGATCGCATTTATCGGCCACGGCATTTTCATTCCCCAAGATTCAACCAAAAGGATTTAGTCAAACCATGGCGCAAACGACCGGAGCAGACGCGATCGATGTGGCGATCGAGCAGGGGATTGACTTTGACGGAACGCCGATCCCGGCCGCGCGTCTGGAACTCTATCGCAAGGTGATGGCCATTGAAGCCCAGCGCCAACGCAGCGGCGTGACCAACACCATGCGATCGCGAATTGTGCGGATTGGGGCTAAGCACTTTGCCCAAGCGGAATTAAATCAAATGTTGCTGGATGCTGACCTGACCCCGCTCAAGGAGAAGGAAATTGCGTTTTACTACGGCGGCAAATAGCCTCGGGCGATCGGGCCTGATTTTTGGGGCGATCGGGCTAGGTTTGGGCTTGGGGGCCCAGCCCTTGGCGGCGGCCCCCAGCAACCAGCTCACCCCCCTGCAACGGTTGCAAACCACCCGTGCCTGCGTTGAGTGCGACCTGTCTGGGGTTGATCTGAGCGGCTTGGACTTGCGGGGCGTTGACTTACAGCGGGCCACCCTGACGGCAGCGGTTTTGAACGGGGCTAACCTGCGCGGGGCCCGGCTCGATGGCATTGCCGGCCAAGAAGCCCAGTTTCGGGATGCGGATTTGAGCGGGGCCACCCTGACCGATGCGCGGATGCGTGGGGCCAAGTTCCAGCGGGCTAACCTCACGGAAGCGGTGTTGGACAAGGCCCGCCTGCGAGAAGCGCACTTTCGAGGGGCCACCCTGACCCGCGCCAGTTTGGTGCAGAGCCTGTTGGTGGCCAGTCGCCTGAAGGAAGCGAACTTGCAGGGGGCCGATCTGCGGTTTGCCCAGTTGGATGGGGCGGATTTGTCCGATGCTCAGTTGCGATCGAGCAAATTGGTGCGATCGAGCCTGACGGGAGCCACCCTGCTGGGGGCAAACCTGGTGATGGCTAATTTTGAAGGGGCCAATCTCTCCCAAGCCAAGCTGGGCGGCGCGGACGGGTTTCAAGCCAACTTCGCCAACGCTCTGTTGTTGGGGGCGGGCCTGCGGCAAACCAACTTGGAAGAAGCCAACCTCAGCAGCGTGAAGGCAGCGGGGGCGCGGTTTTTGGAAACGAACCTCCGCAGCGCGATCGCCACGGGAGCCGACTTCACCCAAGCCGACCTCAGCAAGGCAAATCTTCAGCGGGCGGGCCTCAGCTTGGCGGTGTTTCGGCAAGCACGCCTGATTGGCACGAATCTGCAACAGGCCAAGATGGGCGGGGCCGTGATGCAAGGGGCTGTGCTCACCGATGCTCGGCTTGATCGCGCCTACCTGGTTCAGGCAGACTTGCGAAGCATCGTGACCCGCAACACCAATTTCACCGGAGCCGCCTTAGACGGGGCCGTGACCCGTGGGGCTGACCTATCTGGGGCGATCGGCTGGGTGCAATAGTGCCATAGGCCATTGATCAACCTGTTCGATCAACCCGCTAGCCGATTGATCGAACGGGTCGATCGAGCGGGTCAATTTCCATGGGCGATCGCGTTGACTGGGCGATCGCCTCGATCGGTCAATGGTTGGTTTAAGGGGCGAATGTCTGGATCATCCAATAGCGAGATCACAGATCATTTTGATTGATCTGACCCCAATTATTCATTCATTGGGTTTTTGGTCGCGGGGAAAGCCACCAATCAGGCCGCTTTCAATCATCAACCCCACACCGGCATTAATCACCGCTAGGGCGATCGTGCCCCACCAAAACCAAGAATCACCGTTAATGCGGCGTGTTACCGCTTCCCCAAATAAACAAAGACCCAAGGGAAACAGCAAGACACCCGCTTGGGCTTTGATGTACCAAGTCCACTTTTTACTCATCGGTTTGTTTTGCGCTTTTGTGCTTTTTGTTTGTACTTTGTTGATGGAGCTTGCGCTCTTTGGTTTGGTGCGCGGGAATCTGATTAGAGCAAATCTTGTTAAAGCAAATCTTGATCGATGGGGGGATTGAAATCAAGACCCGCAGAATTTTGGCCGCAATCGATCGGGCGATCGAATCGATCGGGCGGCCTAAATTCAAGCTATTGATTCTTCATCTTGATCTGTTCTGCCGACAGACCATAATTCGATTCAATGTCGATCGCGGCGGAACCCCCCTTCACCATCAGGCTAAACATCGATCCCATTTGCAGCCAAATGAAAATCGCCGTGGGAACCACCACCAACAGGCTCACCCCATAGGCCAACAGGGTGAAAAATCCCAAAACCTTCAAGCTTTCGCCCATGCACAAAAAGGTGAACACCGCCAAACCCAAGTAGGCGATGCGCATTTGGGGCTTTTTATATTCCACGGTGGGCTGGGTGCGGCGGTTTTCATACCAGCGGTTCACCTGAAATTCCAGCATGTTCTTAAAAATTTGCCCAAAGGCCAGGGCAAAGAACAGGGTAACCAGAACGAATTGCGTGCTGTGGGGATTGCTGTAAATCATGGTTTGCAGGGCAGGGTTGGAAGGGCCGTTAAATCGAGCGATCGAGGCGAGATTTTGTAACGGAATTGCAACAAAGTTGGTGTTGCCATCCTACCGCATCCGCTGGGCTGACCGGCTCGATCGCCCCGCAATTCAGCTTAAAATGCAGCCTAGTTTTGATCAGAGCGTGATCTCATGGGTCTGCCACTGCGCCATTTTTCCCGTTGCTGGTCGGGTCGGGCTGTTCGGGCGATCGGGCTGGGGCTGTTGGTCGGGGCGATCGGGACATTAGGCGGGCCGTTTCAGCCGCCTGCCCGCTCCAGCGTGGTGTTAACGGTGGATCCCCAAGGTAATGATGCGGCCGCTCGATCGGGCCGCGGCAGCTTCCGCACCATCACCAGCGCCCTTGACCATGCCAGTCAATACAGCAATGGGGTCACCATTCGTCTGGCTCCGGGCCGCTACAGTGCGGAATTAGGCGAGCAGTTTCCCCTGCGTGTGCCCGATGGGGTGACCCTCAGCGGCGATCTGGACGGCCAGGGCCAAGCGGTGGTCATTCAAGGGGCCGGCGGCTTCAGCAGTCGCAGTTTTTCTCAACAGGCCGTGGCGATCGCCCTGACGGGGAGCGGGTCGGTGTTGGGGGTCACGGTCAGCAATCCTGTGCCACGTGGTACGGGCATTTGGGTGGAAAGCGACGGAGCCACGCCCGTGATTGCCAACAACCGCCTTTTGAACAACCATCGCGACGGCATTTTTGTGACGGGGCGGGCCCAACCGCAAATTCTGCGAAATTGGTTCCAAAACAACGGCGGTAATGGCCTGTCCATCACCCGTGATGCGGGGGGAATTGTGCGCGAAAACCGGTTTCAGGCAACGGGGTTTGGCCTAGCGATCGGGGGCAATGCCAGCCCGGTGATTCAAGATAATCAAATTACCCAAAACCGAGATGGGGTGGTGATTTCTAATCAGGCCCAACCGCTGCTGCGCCGTAACCAAATTGAAGGCAACAGTAACGATGGGTTGGTGATGATTGATCGCGCGCAGCCGGATTTGGGCACGGCCTTCAGCCCCGGCGAGAATCGCATTCTGAATAATGGTCGCTATGCAATCTATAACGCCACTAAGGGAACGACGGTGTCGGCGGTGGGCAATGAGTTAGATCGATCGCGGGTGATGGGATCGGTGCTGCTGTCTTGGGGTGGCTTAGGGGGATCGCAATCGATCGCCCCAGGATTCCGCCCGATCGCCCCTATCCTCTCGTTGCAACGGCCATGATCCAAGCTTCAGATTCCCAACTCTCAGATTCCCAACCCTCAAACTCCCCAATCTCAAACTCCCCAACGTCCCCATCCTCTGATTTGGCCCCTTGGCGATCGCCCTTGTCGCGGGCCCTGCACCGCAACCGATCGCTGATCTATGCCCGCTATTTGCAGTTGGCCACGGTGCGCCCTGATGGCAGTCCCGCGAACCGAACGGTGGTCTTTCGGGGATTTCGCGATCGCACGGATTGGCTCACGGTGATCACGGACAGCCGCAGCGAAAAGATGCCGCAATTGGCTACGAATCCCCGCGCAGAAGCCTGTTGGTACTTTCCCAAAACGCGCGAGCAATTTCGGATTGCCGGAACCTTGCGGGCGGTGCTGGCCACCACGCCCGACCCCACGGAACAGGCCGAGCGATCGCGCCTGTGGCAAAACCTTTCGGATGCGGCCCGATTGCAATTTGCTTGGCCCAATCCTCGGGGCGATCGCACGGTTGACCCGGCCGCCTTTGCGCCGCCGCCGCCGAATCCGATCGCGCCGCTGGAGACCTTTGTGCTGTTGTGGCTCATTCCTGATCGGGTGGATTGGTTGGAGCTGAAGGGGGAGCCGCAAAATCGCACTGGGTTCGATCGCACCCCCGACGGTTGGCAAACCCACGCCCTGAATCCCTAGGGCGATGTTTGTGATCGCTTGGCTATCTATTGGGGACATTGGGGGTGAATGGCCCCTTGGGTGCAAAGATAGGCTAATTGGCGAGGATCCAGATTTTTGGCTTGGCTGAAGTCCGCCCCCTTCACCAGGGCTGAGGGTTTTTCGCTGTCAGTGCGCCCCACAAACCCGCCGGCCGGGGCTGTGTTGGTTGGGGCAAAGATCGCGCCTTTCAGGTTTGCTCCCTCAAACAAGGCCCCGCGTAAATCGGCTTGGGAAAAATCGGTGCCTTGTAATTGGGCACTTTGCAGTTGTGCCCCCTGCAGGTTGGCTCCGGTTAGGCGGGTGGCGCTCAGGTCGGCATTCCGCAAGTTAGCCCGGTTTAAATCAGCGGTGGACAGATCACCCCCGCGCCAACTGGCTTCGGTGAGATCGGCTTGGGCCAAGCTGGCTCCCACGGCCCGGGCTTGACCCAGTTTGGCTCCATGCAGGCTGGCTTGGTTCAGCTTGGCATCCCCGAGATCGGCCCCCGTGAGGCTGGCTCCATCGAGGTTGGCTGCTTCCAGGTTGGCCCCCAGCAGTTTGGCTTGGCTGAGGTTGGCTCCAATCAGGCGCGCGCTGGTGAGATTGGTTCCATTCAGGGCGGCCCCAACCAGGCTGGTGCGCTCCAGTTGACCAGTAATTAAGGATGCGCCGGTTAGGTCGGCTCCGCGTAGATCGGCTCCGGAGAGGTCGGTGAGGGCATCGTCAAAGGTGTTCCAGCGGCCGTCAGGCCCGGCTGATCGAAAAACGGAGCCGCGTAGGTTGGCTCCGGTGAGCACGGCACTGCGGAGTTTTAGCCCCGAAAGATCAGCCCGATCGAGCACCAGGGAAAATTGAGCATTGGGCGAATTGGACTGGCCCAAATCCACGCGGCTAAGGTCGATCGCCCCGTCAGCGCCCGATCGCAACCGCAGCAATTTGGCGATCGCCCGTTGGGTGGCTCGCAACCGCAGGGCGGCCCGGGTGGCCTCTCCGGTGTTGGGCCCCGCCGCCAAACTATCCGCATCGGTCTTGAGGGTTTGGTTTAACCGTTGCAAGTAGGGCAAGGCGGCAGGCCCGGCGCTGGTGATCGACTGTTGCAGGGCTTCGATGAGTTGTGGGGATTCCTCTTGACCCAACAAATTCAGCAGCAGCACAATTTCCGGGTTTGGATCCTGCACGGCCCCCAGGGCCAGCACGGAGCCCCGCCGCTGGTCAGGGGCATTTTGGCTATATTTAGCCACCAAATCCAGCAGCAGTTCCTGCTTCTGGGCTTGGGCCGCCCGTCGATCGTCCTGATCTTGAGCATAGATTTGAGTAGCGGCAAAGGTTCCCACCACCAGCACCAAGCCGAGCGATCCCACCACCACAATCGCCGTGCCGGGGTTTTGGCGCACCCAAGCCCACAGCCCCCGGGCCCCGATCGGGGAAAGAATCAAATTCGTGGTTTCCGGGCCGTTGGGATGATTCAGCGTCAGCCGCGCTGCCGATCGCTCCGTGAGCGAACCACTGCCCGATCGACCATTGACCAGGATTGATCGGCCCATGGTGGCCGGTTCGATCGGCCCCGGCTCCATGGCCGCCATCCCCGGCTCCACCCAGCCTTCCGGGTCTCGCAAATCCACAACCCTCGTCTTGGCCAGGCGATCGCGCCAGGGCCGCCGCTGAGGATCCAACAGCGCCGCTCCTGACTCCACCGCCAGCCCCACCACCGCCAAACCCAGCAAAATCGATAAATCCGGATAGGCTCCACTGGCCCGCCACACGCCATAGGCTGTTCCCAGCGGCAGCCCCCAACGGCCCACCCCCTCCCGCAACAACACCCGCCCCAAACCGGGATTGCGCCCTTGTTCATCCGTCAATTGCAGACCAAACCAGGCCTTAGGCGAGGTTTTGCCCGTGGTGGCCAGCAAGAAAAGTTGTAAGCCGCCCAGCGCCACCGGCAACACCAACGCCCCAGACCAAAAGAGATTCGTCATTGGAGCCACGGCCGTGGGGCGCAAGTGTGGCGGGATGGCAAAGGTTTTAGCGGCCGCGTCCTCAACACTGGCCAGCACCGGATTCAGCGGAACGGACGGCCCCTCCAAGGCCGTGCGCGCCGCCTGTCCGATCGCAAAGGGCAAGCCCCCGCTAGCCGCAATCAGCGCCACTTCCACCGCCCAAGCCCCCATTCGCCGCCACAGGAGCGATCGCCGATTGGGGCGATCGGGCCCTTCCGGGGCGAAGGTGGAGCCAAAGTCGGGATTAAAGTCGGGATTGTCGTTCGGAGCAGTCGGCGGGCTAACCATGCGGCGATTCCTGATGACGGCCAAGGTCATGGGGAGGACAAAACCAGACTACTCGAACCGCAGGCGAGACACAGCCCTTCCTGGGGCCGCATCAGGCTTTGGGCGTTGCCAGCCTGGAACGCAGCTTTGGGCGCAACCCATGACCGAAATTGGGCCTACCCATCATGCCATAACCCTATTGGTACTCAAGTGACTCGATGGCTGAAACGCTGGCCCTTAGGTCAATGAAAATTTCAGTGCGCAAGACCCAGGATCAAGTCCCCAAACTGCTGTTGATGAAGGCTTTTGAGCTTAAAATTGCCGATCGAGAGCGGGGGGATCGATGAAATGAGTGCGGGTGAAATGTGACTGCTCACCCTACTTTCTGCTCGGGTCTTGCTGCCCAATGATGATCTTGAGAGCCGATCGCTCAATTTCACCGATTTTTACTTCTTTACGAGTTCAGGGGCCTTTTTTCACTGTTGTTCGATCGCTCTGCTCGATCGAACAACCTATCAATGATCCAACGTCAATTCATATTTTTTGTAGTTGCCGATACAAAAAGATCCGTAAATTTACAGAAATTGCCCATTCAATAATTCAAGGTAAAAATCAAGTTAAATTCAATCACCTTTTAAATTCACATTTAATGAAAAAGTATTTGAATGACTGTTTGAGAGTGCTCCAGCCTGAAGCGAACTGTCTTGAATCATCGACCGTTTTTTCATTAATTCCCCCTTATCCTCTCTTGCGATCTCCAGAAAGAGAAAGCACTATAGATTTAATGGACTGAAGTCCACAGATGGGAAATATTCGGGATCACAGCCCAAGTGAAGTTTGGCATGGTTATGTATCGGATTGGGAACAATCCTGAACAGGGGAATCCAAATCAAACTAAGCAAACTTGTTGGCTCTTAGGCATCTTAAGGAAGCTTTAGCATGGTGAAAGTTGTCATTCTCGGTGGTGGTATTGCTGGAATGAGCGCCGCCCACGAGTTAGTTGAGCGGGGCTTTGCCGTTGAAGTGTATGAACTCAAAAGTATTGCGGGTGGAAAGGCGCGCAGCATCAAAGTGCCAGACAGCGCCGCTCCAGGCAAACAGCCCCTGCCGGGTGAGCATGGGTTTCGCTTCTTTCCCAGCTTTTATCGGCATGTGACCGACACCATGAAGCGCATTCCTTACCAGCCTCCTCAGGGTGGAAAATTGCGTAGGGTTTTTGACAATTTGGTGGACACAACTCGGCTAGCATTGGCCCAATATGAGGATCACAAAAACCTCATTATCCTGCCCGATCGCTTTCCCCAAAGCCTAGGAGACCTAATCCTCATTTTTCAGGCTTTGCTGCAAGGAGCAACCGCTGACCTCTTACCGGGTGAATTGGAGTTCTTTGCGGAGCGAGTTTTCCAGCTTCTAACCTCCTGCCCAGAACGCCGCCTGGGAGAATACGAAAAAATTGGTTGGTGGGATTATTTGGATGCCCAAAACAAGTCGATCGCCTATCAAAATTTACTGGCCCGCGGCCTGACCACTTCGCTGGTGGCCTCCCGGGCTGAATTGGCCAGCACCAAGACCATGGGCGATATCTTCTTGCAGCTTTTGTTGGGCATTGTAGATCCCAGCAACAGCAGCGCCGATCGCGTCTTAAATGGCCCGACCAATGATGTTTGGATTGATCCCTGGCTAAAATACCTCAAGGCCCGGGGTGTGGACTATCATTTTTCCAGCCGCCTGCGTTCCATCCAAACGGAACGGGATGCCCAAGGCAACACCAAAATTTCAGGGGCGATCGTCACTGACCTAGAAACCAAGGTCGATCGCTTTGTCACGGGTGATGTTTACATTGCTGCCTTGCCCGCAGAAATTATCGCTGGCCTGATCTCCGATGACCTGATCCAAGGCGACCCTACCTTCGCCAACCTCAAGCGCCTGGGAACCAGCACCGCCTGGATGAACGGCATTCAGTACTATCTCAACCGAGATGTGCCCGTCACCCATGGTCACGTGCTGTATGTGGATTCCCCTTGGGCCTTAACGTCCATTTCCCAAACCAAGTTTTGGCCAGAGTTTCCCGTTGAACAATTTGGCGATGGGCAAGTCCGAGGCATCATCTCCGCCATCCCCTCCAACTGGGGTTACTTCATCAATCCAAACACCGATGAAGTGGGCGCAATTAACGGTACGTTGGGGCTGAAAATTCCCAAACCAGCCCAAATTTGCAATCCTGAGGAGATTAAGGAAGAAGTGTGGGAGCAAATGAAGCGCTCCTTGAAGGAAAAGGGGAAACCACTCCTGAAAGATGAGGATCTTCATAGCTGGTTTTTGGATCCCGATATCGTTCACAACTGCTGTGACTTAGCAACCGATCCTGACAAACTCGATGAAGTCCTGAATGGTGCATTACCTGACTTCTTCAAGGATCTATTTTTGTGGATTCATCACCAGAACCGCGAAGTTAACTTGGAGGAGATTGCTGAATATCTCAATGTGGATCAAAGCCAAGCCCGGTTGGCGGTGAATGCGCTAGTGGCAAAGGGATTTGTGGGGCCGATTCCGCTGCCGGTGCCTAACGAAAAACTGCACCTGGAGTCCTCACAGCTATCCCAGCGCTTTCATGAACGATTGGGACGAGAAAGGCTGCTCTACAAGAGCCGCATTGGCGACCCTAACGCCAACGTCAACGGCGAACCCTTGTTGGTTAACTTGGTGAATACCTGGGTGCTGCGTCCGGAAGCCCATACCAAGATTCCCAACTTTTTCTTGGCCTCAGACTATGTGCGCACCAACACGGACTTGGCAACCATGGAAGGAGCCAATGAAGCAGCGCGCCGGGCAGTAAACGCCATCATTGATGCTTATCAAGTCAAGGCTCCCTATTGCAAAATTTGGGAATTAAAGGAGCCAATTGTGTTTGCAGTTCGCCGCTGGTCAGACTACTTACGCTATAAACAGGGACTGCCTTGGAATGGAAAAGTTTCGCCCTGGTATTTGCGGCTATTCTTTCCCTTCATTGCTCTATGGCAGTTAATAAACCGTTGGTTTAGCTAGCGCTGGTCTGCGATAGAGGAGTCGTCGATCACGATTTGATGTTAATATCACCTACTGATGTCTAATCGTGATCGATGTCATAATATCTAGTTTGAACATTGATTACCAATCTAAATTCGATCCAAGCTCGATACAATCAATCGCTTCAGTTGGTAGGTTGTTATTCGATAAATCCATAAACCCAGATTGATTGATTTGAAAAACAAAAATAAAAGATTAATAAAAATATGACAATTTAGCAAAATCAAGCATTAATTTCAAATTCATGTGAATCTAAGTTCAGGGTTGACTTACAACCTTCAAGATTGATTATATTTTGATTCTGTCCCTGTTTTGATTCTGTTTCTGTTTGTAAATTGCGCTGCCACTGAATTGCTATGGATGTGTTTGCTCAATATCAAGTTTCGGAGGTTCTTTCAGCAACCGAACGGACTATTGTCTATCGGGCTGTGAAGCAACCAGAGCAAAAGCCGGTCATTTTGAAAACGGTGGCTTCTGATTATCCGAATCGGGCTGATTTGGCTAAGCTTCAGCATGAGTATGAAGTGCTCAGAGGCTTGAACTTAGAAGGAGTTGTAGAAACCTACGGAGTTGATGAAATCCAGGGCAAACCCTTTTTAGTGCTTGAGGATTTTGGAGGGTGTGACTTGACCTCTTGCCTCCAAAATCAATCGCTTTCGCTGGATGATATTCTATGGATTGGTTGTCAGTTGGCAGCAATTTTGGGACGACTGCACAACTGCCAGATTATTCACAAAGATATTAAGCCACATAATCTAATTTTTGAGCCTAAAACTCGACAGTTAAAACTAACGGATTTTTCGATCGCCTCTCGCCTTTCTAAGGAACACCCAATCCTCAGCAGTCCCAATCTTCTAGAGGGAACGTTGCTCTATGTGTCGCCAGAGCAAACGGGACGCATGAACCGCACGGTGGACTATCGAACCGATTTCTATTCTTTGGGTGTCACGCTCTATGAGTTATTAACGGGCCAGCTTCCTTTCCAATCCAGCGATCCCATGGAATTGGTGCATTGCCATATTGCAAAGTCACCCATTCCGCCTCATGACCTCAATGCTCAAATTTCGCCTCAAGTGTCGGCAGTGATTTTGAAGTTGATGGCCAAGACGGCGGAAGAACGCTACCAAAGCGCTTACGGTATTCAGCGGGACTTGGAGGAATGCCTGAGCCAGTGGCAGCGGTTTGGTTCGATCGCCCCGTTTCCTCTGGCGGAGCGCGACCAATGTGGCACTTTCAGCATTCCCCAAAAGCTCTATGGGCGGGAAGTGGAAGTGCAACAGCTTTTGGATGTGTTTGATCGCGTCAGTGCGGGGAATACGGAAATGGTGCTGGTGGCGGGCTATTCCGGCATCGGCAAATCGGCTTTGGTGAATGAGGTGCATAAGCCGATCGCCCGTCAGCGTGGGTACTTCATCAGTGGCAAGTTTGACCAATTTCAACGTAATATTCCCTACGCTTCGCCTATTCAAGCATTTCGTGAATTGGCGCGACAGTTACTGACCGAAACGGAGGAGCAAATTGCCGTTTGGCGCGCAAAATTGACCGCCGCTTTGGGCAACAATGGATCAATCATTACCGATGTGATTCCCGAACTGGAATCGATCGTTGGTCCTCAGACCCCAGCGCCAGAATTGCCTCCTTCCGAAGCCCAAAATCGCTTCAACTTGGTTTTTCGCACCTTCATTCATGTGTTCTGCCAGGTCGATCGACCGTTGGTCATTTTTCTAGACGATTTGCAATGGGCTGATGCGGCTTCTTTGCAACTTATTGAACAATTAATGACTGATCCCGATGGGCAATACCTGTTGATGTTGGGAGCCTATCGGGACAATGAAGTGGACTCTACGCACCCCCTGTTACGGATGCTAGGCACGATCGAAGCGGAGGGAGCCAAACTGCAAACCATTACCCTCAAGCCCCTGACGCTAGATCATGTGTTGACTTTGGTGGGAGACACCTTACACCGACCACCGGAAACTGTGGAACCCATTGCCCAATTGCTGGTGCAAAAAACCCAAGGAAATCCATTTTTCTTAACGCAGTTGTTTAAATACCTCTATGTTGAAGGGGTCATTTGGTTTGAATCGGGGACGGGGCAATGGGAATGGAGTTTTCAGCATTTGCCGCCCATTGAAATCACAGAAAATGTGATTAGTTTGATGGTTCATGAAATCCAAAAGTTGGATGTTTCTGTGCAACGAGCGCTGCAATTAGCCGCTTGCATTGGCAACCAATTTGATTTGGATATGTTAGCCATTGTTCATGAAAAATCTACAGCGGAAACTTCTACAGATTTATGGCAAGCTCTGCAAGCAGGATTGGTTATTCCTCTGAATGCGGCTTACAAAATTCCGCAGGTGCTGGAAGATTGCAAAACAGTCACGATCACCTACAAGTTTTTGCACGATCGTGTACAGCAAGCGGCCTATTCTCTAATTCCTAATGATGAAAAGCAACTCATCCATTTAACCGTGGGCCGCCTGTTGCTCAACAGCATTGAACCCGATCGGCTAGATGATTGTCTGTTTGATGTGGTGAATGCGATGAATGTGGGTTCTGCCCTCATTACGGATGCCCAAGAACAGCTACTCTTGGCGCGGCTGAATGATCGAGCAGGCAGTAAGGCTAAGGCAGCGGCGGCCTACAATTCTGCCCAAGAATACTTCGCGATGGGTCGTCAATTACTGCCGGAAAATGCCTGGGATACGGACTATGAATTAAGCCTCAGTCTCTACACCGAAAGTGTGGAAGTTGAATATTTATTAACTCGATTTGAAGAAGCACAAATTCTTTCGGAAATTGCCTTAGAGCGCTCGCGCTCGCTGCTCGATCGCACGAAAATCTATGAGCTAAAAATTCAGTTTCTGATCGCTGAAAACCAAATGCATAGTGCGATCGAAACAGCCTTGCCTGTCTTGGAACTGCTGGGCTATCCCTTGGTGGTTGATCCGCAATTGTTGCAACTGAAGCAGCCGCTGCCGGAGTTAGACCAGTTGGCAGATTATCCAGAAATGAGCGATCGCGCTGCTCTGGCTGCCCTTGAAATCCTGATCATCATCACGGGCCCCTCTTATCAAGCAAGACCCGATTTGTTGCCCTTCATCGTCTTTCGGATGGTGAACATGTGCCTAGAGCTGGGCCATTCAGCCCTCGCTGCCTACGCCTATGGCATGTATGGATTGTTGTTGTGTGGCCCCTTAGATCAAATTGAATTGGGCTATCGATCGGGACAAATTTCTTTGCAAATTTTGGAGCAATATCCCTCGGATGCTTTGAAATGCAAAATCCACATGCTTTTCAATTCCTTTGTGGTTCATTGGAAAGAACCCCATCAAAATACGATTCAATTCCTTGAGCGCACAGTGCAAATGGGAATGGAAACGGGCGATGTGGTTTATGCCACCTACTGCGCCATGTGGTCTTGTGGCTACATGATGTTGGTGGGAACACCCCTGACAGAAGTGGCCCGAGAGCAGCAACTGTATATCGAATTGCTCCAAAAAATTAAACAGGATCATGGCTTATATCCAGCCATGACTTGGCGACAACTCACAGAAGCCTTGGAGTCGCCAGAAACACCCACTTCTCAACTGGAAGGTCGCTATATTAATCGCCAATTGGTTTCAGAAATTCAAGCTTCTGAAAACCAAATGCTGCTTTTCTTTATCTATTTTGCAGAAACCATTCTGGCCTATGTCATGAATGACTGGGAAGCAGCGAAAATCAAGGCAAATTTGGCTGACCAGTACCAAGCCGCCGCCACCGCTTCTATGTTGTCTGGTGGCTTCACGTTCTATGCCGCATTGGTTTATCTCAAAACCACTCAACCCAGTGACTTGACTACGCTGAATGAGGATGAACAAGATCAGCCTTCGACCTTAGAATGTTTGACGACTAAGCTGAAAAATTGGGCAAATCACGCACCAGAAAACTATCAAAGCAAATATGAATTGGTGTTGGCGGAAACGGCCCGCTGGCAAGGAGAAATTCTGCGCGCCATGGACTATTATGATCGCGCTATCAACACGGCTCAAGCCCATAGTCGTTGGCCTGAAGTGGCGATCGCGGCCGAGCGTGCCGCTGAGCTGTATCACGACTCTGGGCGCGACAAAATTGCTAAGCAATATTGGCTGGATGCAGCTCATGCTTACGATCGCTGGGGAGCCAAAGCCAAAGTTGCCGCGCTCCAGGCCAAATCGCTGCCCTTACAAAATCTGTCGCCACGGCGGCCGCCCACCTTGCCGCCCACGGGCACTCAGCATTCCACCCATCCCCACACAACCGCCAGCACGGTGCTGGATATTAACACCGTGATTAAAGCGGCCCAAGCCCTTTCGGGGGAAATTGTCTTGTCGCAATTGTTAACCCAACTAACGCGACTAACCCTTGAAAATGCGGGGGCCCAAACGGGCTATTTGCTCCTCAAAGATCCCCAACAAAACAATCGGCTAACCGTGGTGGCTACCAGCCATGTGGAAGGGCAAACGGCCGTAGATGTTCCCCTAAACTGCCCCTTATCTCCGAGTTTATCTTTGCCGGTTTCCCTGATTCAATACGTGCAACGAACTCAAGAATCAGTGGTGTTGGGAAATGCCATGGCTGAAGGATTATTTACCAATGATCCTTACATTGCAAACCAGCAAATTCAATCGGTAATTTGTATGCCCATTACTCAACAAGGACAGTTGATGGGCGTTCTTTATTTGGAGAATAATTTGGCGATCGATGCATTCACGCCCGATCGCCTGGAAGTGTTGCAAATTTTGATGGCGCAGGCGGCGATCTCCATTGAAAACGCGCGCCTCTACCGAAACTTGGAAGACTACAGCAACAATCTGGAAAAGAAAGTGGCCGCCCGCACTCAGGAGCTAACCGAAAGAAACCAGCAGTTGAAGATTACGCTCCAAGAACTGCAACAAACCCAAGCGCAACTGATTCAAGCGGAAAAAATGTCGAGCTTGGGGCAAATGGTGGCCGGTATTGCCCATGAGATTAATAATCCCATTAGCTTCATTATGGGTAATATTACTCATGCTCGATCTTACTTTTTAGACCTCCTGGATCTGTTGGCACTCCATGAGCAGCATTCCTCTGAAATTCATCCAATTGTTCAAGCAAGAATGCAAGAAATGGAGTTGGATTTTTTGAAAGAAGATCTGAACAATTTGTTTCACTCCATGCAAAATGGGGTCGATCGGGTGCGGCAAATTGTCCTCGGACTGCGAAATTTCTCGCGTTTGGATGAATCGGATCAAAAACAAGTAGACCTGCATGAAGGAATTGACAACACGCTGCTGATTTTGCAGCACCGATTACAGGTGCAAAGCCAGCAGCCAGAAATCAGCGTGTTAAAAAACTATGGCGAAATTCCGTTGGTGAATTGCTACGCCAGTATGGTGAATCAGGTCTTTTTGAATATTTTGACCAATGCGATCGATGCCTTGCGATCGCCCGCCGGTTTTGCCTTGCAGCCCATGCCCAAAATTTCCATTGAAACTCGCAAAATTAGCGATCAAACTGTGCAAATTTCCATCACCGATAACGGCCCAGGCATGGAAGACAGTGTGCGCCAAAAAATCTTTGATCCCTTCTTCACCACAAAGCCAGTGGGCGAAGGCAAAGGATTGGGCCTATCGGTGAGCTACCAAATCATTACTCAACAACACCACGGACAACTATCTTGTCAGTCTGCCCCCCAACAGGGAGCAACATTAACGATTGAATTACCCATTGATGGCCCCGCTTAGGTGGTTGGAGATCTTGTCAAATCCAATGAGCCTTTGCCAGAATTTCTTCAATTGAATGAGTTGGCTATGCGTCCATCTCATGAGTTCATTGATTAACCATTACCATGACCAGTCAATTACGAATCGGGGTGGCCGGACCAGTGGGTTCTGGAAAAACAGCCCTGGTGGATGCTTTGTGTAAAAAATTGCGCGATCAATATAGTCTGGCGGTGGTGACCAATGATATCTACACCCAGGAAGATGCTCAGTTTTTAGTTCGGAGTGCTGCTCTTTCCCCCGATCGAATCGTGGGTGTGGAAACCGGCGGTTGCCCCCACACGGCCATCCGAGAAGATGCTTCCATTAATCTGGTGGCGATCGAGCAATTAGAGGCTAAATTTGCGCAGGGCGATCGCCCCATTCAAATCACCTTTGTTGAAAGTGGGGGAGATAACTTGGCCGCCACGTTCAGCCCGGAGTTAGTTGATTTAACGATTTACGTGATTGATGTGGCAGCCGGTGACAAAATTCCTCGTAAAGGGGGGCCGGGCATCACCAAATCTGATCTCTTGGTGATTAATAAAATCGATTTGGCTCCCCATGTGGGTGCTGACTTAGCGGTCATGGAACGGGATGCCCAAAAAATGCGAGGCGATCGCCCTTTTCTGTTCAGCAATCTGAAAACGGGCCATGGTTTGCCAGAAATTATTGACTTTATTGAACAGCAATTGCCCCCAGTCTCCTAGGGGATGTTTGAACAACCAAAGCCCATCAAGAGCCTATCAATTGCCTGATTTTACTTCACGATGAATCAGCGGGTTAATCCGTGGGTTCCTTATGAATCAATGGGCAAACGAATCAAAAACTCAGTTCCCTGATTGAGTTGGGATTGTACATCGATCGACCCACCATGTTTGGTCACCACAATTTCTTGGGCGATCGATAGGCCAATGCCCGTGCCTTGGTTCACTCCCTTGGTTGTAAAGAGGTGATCAAAAACCCGAGCGATCGTTGCCTCATCCATTCCCTTAGCATTGTCAGCAATGCCAATCACAATCTGATTCGTTTCTAACTTTGTGGTTACGGTAATTTGATAGGAGCGGGCTGGTAAATTTTCAAGGCTCTGCTCCATGGCGAACTCGTCGATCGCGTCAATGGCATTAGCCAAAATATTCATAAATACCTGATTCATTTGTCCTGGAAAGCAGTAGATTTCAGGCGAATCCTCATAATTGCGAATCACCCGAATTTCAGAGCGATGCTTAGTCGCCTTCAGGCGATATTTCAAAATTAGAATCGTGCTTTCCAAATTCTCTGTCAGTTGGGCACTGACTTTTTGATCGGTGTCCGATCGCGTGAATGCTCGCAAACTTTTACTAATTCCAGTCACCCGATCGGTGGCATTGTGCATGGATTCAAACAATTTAGGAAAATCTTCCTCTAAAAACTCTAAATCAATATCCTCAGCATGTTCCACAATATCCCTTCCAGGTTCAGGATATTGCTTCTGGTAAAGCCGAATATGTTCCAACAAATAGTTGGCATATTCTTCAGCGTTTTCAATGCTGCCATTCAAGAAGCCGATCGGGTTGTTAATTTCATGGGCAACCCCGGCAATTAAATTCCCTAACGCAGACATTTTTTCACTTTGAACCATTTGAGCCTGAGTGAACTTTAACTCCTCAAGAGTTCGCTCTAGGGTTCGATTTTGCTGAATTAACGTTCTGGCCTGATGCTCCAAAACATGATTGGCAACCTTTAAATCTGCGAATGCTTGATCTAGCTTCACCTTAGCAGTGTTTTGCTCAGCCAAAGTTGCCGTCAAAATTAACGATGTAAAAACTACCACCACGATAAAAGACTGTAAACCTATCAACGACTGATTCAGGTGAGGGCTGGCAAAACTGCCCAACCCGCGCACCGTGCCCAAAATGGCCATCAAAGAAATCAAGAAAACTGTGAGATTAGCTCCCAAATCTCCAAAACGGAAAACAGCCCAAATTAATAAGGGAATCAAAACATAGGCGATGGATTGTCCATTCCAAAAAGCAGAAAAACTGATTAAAAAGACACTTAAACATAAAAATAGAAATTCAATTTCTTTGCTTGGAATCACCTTGATTCCTAATCGTGATAAAACACCTTGAAAAGAATGTGGATTCACAATTTTGCGATTTAAGACATGAAAAATAAGCTGTGATAGGTTGCGACAACTCAGTTGATTCAGTTTTAGGTAGCGATATCCGCTCAAAATGAGTGGTGTCAAAATAAAAATACCGGCAACATTGGAAACCCACCAGGTTAACCAAGTGCTAGGAGCATGTTCAAAAAAATCGATTTTCCCAGCAGCAGCTAACATGCCTACGCCCATTGTTGCGTTGACAACGGGGCCCAACAATCCTGCGTAAACCAAAAATCGAATGGTGTCAGAAACTTGGTTAAACGGATATCGATTTCGGGTTGATTGTTTAAATAAAAAAGTTCCCAATTGCGTGCCCGCAGTGGTTCCGGCAGCAATGCCCAGCACGGCCACGGTGGATAACAGCAGGGTGATTAAATTACGACTGTCCCAAAAAGCTTGAATATTAGCCCCAAAAGATCCCAAAAAAACGCCGGGAAGAACTCCTTTTCCACAGAGCAGCGCAATGCCAACGGCAAATCCGTCAGGTGGCCACACAGGAGTAACCGAATTGGGCGTTGAGGCCAGAATTCGAGATAGCTCTGCCAAGGCATCGTAAACCAAGGCGGTTCCCAAGATTGGCCCCAGGTGAATTTTTTGTAGCCACGCCAGGGACTTGCGAACTGTGATGACGTTCGTGATCTGTTCCATAGATGTCCAGTGGGCGATCGAGCTATTGAGTATTACGCCAATCTATGAAAAAGTCGTGAAAACATTCAGCGAATTTGTGAAAATTCAGACAAATTAGGCGATATTCTCAGTAATTAGCCTATATTGGGGCCCTGCGTTGGTCAAGATTTAAGACAGATACCAATGAATTGATTTTTAAAGTCAGTTCAAGAATTGTTGAATCCTTCAGGATTGTTTTATAAAACTTTAATTTTTATAAATAGGCTATTTTGTGTTAATTGATGCAATTTTCAATTATCAACATTGCTCTGCTACGTAGAAATCTATAGCAATTCCAATAGCGTTTGGGTGACTTGAGTTATGGGTTGATTATTTTCTCAAATAACAATGCAGCTCTCTGAAACACGCGATCGATCGTAAAAATTTGACTAATCTAGTGCTTTGAGCTGTGCTGATCCAACATTAGTCATAATTTCTTGAGCACAAGGAAAAATGAATGATCTTACGATTTATTGAATTAACTCAATAAAAATTAACCTTAAAGATGCCGAACCTCAGCAAAATTTCAGCGCCTGATCGATCAAGTCAGCTTTTGGAATTGATCGAGCCAGGCCGCCCCCTGGGCACTTTGCGCAGACTCCATTCACGGCGCTGGGTCTGGTTAGTGTTTGCCTCGCTGTGGCTAGAGTTCTCCCCATTTCCGAAGCAGGTTGGCATGGGTTTTGGCAATGAGGTCAAACTCGGGCGTTTTGCCGGTTTTGGCAAATAGCGATTGGCGGGCGGTGTCCAGGTCAAAGAGCAGCTCTCGCTCGGCAGGATCTTTAACAAGACTTTGGATCCAAGTGACGGCCACCAGTCGCACACCTTGGGCGATCGCCTCCACGCGGTGCAGGGTGGAGGAGGGATAGAGCACCATGGCCCCGGCTGCGAGCTTGAAGGTTTCTTCGCCATTGGTGGTTTCAATCACCAATTCGCCACCGCTGTAGGTTTCGGGCGATCGCAAAAACAGGGTGAGAGACAAGTCCGATCGAATCCTGGGATCACTGCCCATGAAAGCGTTGTCCACGTGGCTGCCGTAGGCCATGCCCGTTTCGTAGCGACTGAACAAAATCGGCCCGATTGCCTTGGGCAGCGCTGCCATTTGAAACAACGGATTGCGCCATAGGGCCTGTTGCACCAACGTTCGCAAGGGGCCAAAGGCGGGGTCTGTGCTGGCCAGTTGGGTGTTTTGCTTCACGAGCTTGGCGTGCCAGCCAGCGGTGGCCTGGCCGTCAATAAATGTTGCGCCTGCCAGTTGCGCCTCAATGGTGGCCAGTTCCGCCGCGCTCAGCACATTAGCAATAGAAATAATCATTAGTCTTTTTAATTGCAGATCTTTTTCTTAGAAAAATTACTACAGTTTGGCAGTAAGCGGCTGAGGTCTCTGGAGCAGGGTGAACTCCAAAAATGCTCAGCTTCAAGAAATACAAGCATTTTCCCGATCGCGGCTGCTCTAGTCTGGTTCCAGGAAGCGGGACAAGCACCTGTTATACTCTTGCAAGTAATTCGCAATTTTTGATCTCCGCTCCAATTTCTGGAGGGGCCAATCGGCGCGCCCAAGCACCCTCTGCCTAGCAATCGTTGCCCCTGGCGATCGGATCTTTAGCCATCAGACTTCAGCAGCCATGAAAAATAAGACAAAACTTTGGGTTGGCATTGGTGCATATCTGTTAACGGCCCTGAGTCCCACGGGCTGTGCGGTTGCCCCTCAGCAAACTGCAGCGGTCTCAACCCAAGAAGCGGCCTCGCCTGGGGCTGAATCTCCCGTGGCTTCCGCAACGGCCTCGCCTGGGGCGGTGGCTTCGGAACTGGATCCCTGTCGGCGGGGCGCTGGCGGTGAAGGCGGCGAAGGCGGTGAAGGTGGTGAAGGTGGCGAAGGGGCCGAAGACAGCAGTGCTGCGGTCACACCGAACCCGGCCATTAAGCCAGAGGAGCTTCAGAAAGCGGTGGCCGATTACAAGACCTATGTGGTGCAAGAGGTCGATCGCCTGGTGACCGATACGAAGGTGTTTACCGATCGGGTAATTGCCGGAGATGTGTCGGGGGCGAAAGCGGTGTATGGCTCATCGCGGTTGGGTTGGGAACGCATTGAGCCGATCGCCTCGTCCTTTGCGGCTCTGGATGGGGCGATCGATGCGCGGGTGGATGACTTTAAAGGGGAAGACGACCCGGCATTCACAGGTTTCCACCGCATTGAAATGGGGTTGTTTAAATACAACACCACCAAAGGCTATGAACCCTTTGCCCGCAAGCTAATGACGGATCTTCAGGGTCTAAAAACCTGCGTGGCTTCTTTGGAAATTGAGCCGAGGGATATGGTTCGCGGGGCTTCGGAACTGATTGAAGAAGTCTCCCTGGGCAAAATTACCGGCGAGGAAGATCGCTACAGCCGTCTGGATTTTTGGTCTTTCCGCGCCAACTTGGAAGGCTCCCAAAAGGTTGTGGATTTGGTGCGGCCCATGGTGCAGCGAATTCAGCCCACGGTGCTGCAACGGGTCGATCGGGATTTTGCGGCCGTGAATCAGGTTTTGGAGAAATATAAGCTGCCCAATGGCGACTTCATGACCTACGACAAGCTTTCGGCCGCCGACAAAAAGCGCTTACAGGCAGATTTGGCCAAGCTTGCGGAAAACATTTCCAAACTACGGGGCGTAATCGGTGTTTAGGGCTAAATAACCGTTATTCCTGCCTGCTATACCAACGGAGCAAACATCGTTTTTGAGGAAATTTCTGAGGGAAGATTCATGGTAAAACCACGCTTTTCCTGGAGTCGGCGGCAACTCCTGGGACGGGGATTGGCGATCGCCGTTGGTGCAGGCCTGGGCCTGTGGCAAGGTCAGCGTTGGTGGGGTGATCGCTCCGAAGCCGCTGCCCTGGCGGAGGCGATTCCCTTTTGGGGCCCTCACCAACCGGGCATCGCCACACCGGATGTGGCCGCTGCTTTGGTGGTGGCTTTGGACGTGACCGCACGCGATCGCCAGGAACTGACTCAACTGTTTCAAACCCTGACCGATCGCATTGCCTATTTGATGGCCGGTGGTGCCCTGAAGCCCTTGGATCAGCGCTATCCCCCCAGCGGCTCCGGTATTTTGGGCGATGAATTTCCCGCCGATCGGCTCACGGTCACCGTTTCCGTGGGAGCTTCTCTGTTTGACCAACGCTACGGCCTGGCCGCCGCCAAACCGCGTCATTTGACGGAAATGCCCAATTTCCCGAACGATCGCCTCGATCCCCAGCTTTGCCATGGCGACTTGCTCTTGCAGTTTTGCGCCAACCACGAAGAAACCAACATCCACGCCCTCCGCGACATCCTGAAGCAGTTGTCGGGGTTGGTGGTTTTGCGTTGGCAAATGACCGGTTTCCAGCAGCCCGATCGCGATCCCCATCCCCGCCGCACTACCGTGCGCAACCTGTTGGGGTTCAAGGACGGCACGGTGAACCCGAACCCGAAAGACGAGAAGTTAATGAACCGATTGGTTTGGGTTTCTCGTAACAGCCCAGAACCGGCCTGGACGGTCGGCGGTTCCTATCACGTGGTGCGAATTATTCGGATGTTTGTGGAGTTTTGGGATCGAACTCCCTTGGATGAGCAAGAAGCGGTGATGGGGCGATCGCGCAGTAGCGGTGCGCCCTTGGGTTACCGCCACGAGGAAGAGATTCCAAACTATCAACGGGCCGGCAAAGCAATTCCCCTCGATTCCCATATTCGGTTGGCAAACCCGCGCAATCCCGGCATGGGAGAGCATCAAATTTTGCGCAAAGGATTCCACTATTCCCGCGATATCGATCGCGCCGGTCAGTTGGACATGGGCTTGCTCTTTTTAGCCTTTCAACAGGATGTGAAAACTGGCTTTGAAGCCATTCAAAATCGGCTGAATGGTGAACCCTTGGAGGAATACATTAAGCCGATCGGGGGCGGCTATTTCTTTGCCCTTCCTGGAGTGCCCGATCGCGACAGTTACTTGGGTCAGTCTCTCTTGCAATCGGTGTAATGGCAATCGGTGTAATTTAGACGGCGCAGCTTAAGGCGCATTGACCCAACCAATCGATCAAATCAATTGATTGAATGAATTCATTAAGCAAGGTGATTCAGGCCGAATTGGACAGAGCTAGATCGAATAATGCAGCGGAAATGCCTTTGCTCCCTTGGGCTTGACGTAAACCCGTTGCTGGGGCGAAAGATCTAATTCATCAAATCGTTCCCGCGTCAGATGGGCCGTCATCACCTGCCCATCATCCAACACCAATTCCGCCTGAATTTCCCACCCCAAATGCACCAGCCGACTAACGCGGGCCGGAGCCGTGGCCTTGTCTGGTGCTAGTTCAATCACCACATCATGGGGCCGCAGGAAAATTTCCGGCTCCGTGGAATCAATGCCGTGAGCCTGGAAGATTTGGGAATCGCTGGGCAGAATGTTCACCGGCCCGATGAACTTCATCACAAAAGGCGTGGCGGGGCGATCGTAAATTTCAGCGGGCGAGCCAATTTGTTCAATCCGCCCATGATTCACAATCACGATTTCATCGGCCACTTCCATCGCTTCCTCTTGGTCGTGGGTCACAAAAACCGTGGTCACATGCACTTCATCGTGCAAACGCCGTAACCAGGCCCGCAAATCCTTGCGCACCCTCGCATCCAATGCCCCAAAGGGTTCATCCAACAGCAACACCTTCGGTTCCACAGCCAACGCCCGCGCCAGGGCCACCCGCTGCCGTTGGCCGCCGGACAGTTGGGAGGGGTAGCGATCGCCCAACCCCGAAAGCTGCACCAACTCCAGTAGCTCATCGACGCGCTGGCGCACCTTGGCGCGATCGGTCTTTTGCAATTCCAACCCAAAGCCAATGTTTTGGCGCACGGTCATGTGCTTAAACAGGGCGTAGTGCTGAAACACAAAGCCGATGTTGCGCTCTTGTACGGTTTGGTCGGTGGCATCTTTGCCGGTGAGCCAAATTCGCCCGCTGTCCGGCTTTTCGAGGCCGGCAATCAACCGCAACAGGGTTGATTTACCGGATCCCGACGCACCCAACAGGGCCACCAGCGAACCGGACTCTAAGCTAAGGCTGACGTTATCGACGGCCAGGAAATCGCCAAAGCGTTTGGTGACGTTTTCTACGACGATGCCCACGATGCCGTTGCTCCCGATGCGAAAGGTTGACCCCATTATGCAATGGATAGGTGGCCGATCGACTAAAAATCTCCACTTTCTCGGTCGTGTTACCGGAGTTTGGAGTTAAATTCCAGTCGGCTCAGGGCGCAACTTCAACCGGTTAAATCAATCGGTTGATTTAACCGATTGATTTAACTGCGATGCAGGATGCTAGTCTCCTTGAAACATCTCAAAAAAGTCCCTAAACAGGGCTATGCCCTTGATCGGCGAGCGTTGGATAGTCCGTGTAGCCGATATGCAAATCTTGATCGCCCTTTCCGTAGAATGTTTTGAAATCTGGCGGATTTAAATCTGCATTGATCGCCAAACGTTCGGGTAAGTCAGGATTGGAAATGAAGGGCCTGCCAAATGAAACCAGTTCCGCCAAACCCGATTCAAGCACTTGTGCCGCGCTGAGGCGATCGTAATTACCGTTGGTGATGATAGTTCCTTGATAGTTCGATCGTAAGGTTGCCAAAACGGGATTTAAAACGGCATCGGTTGCCAAATCAGTCTCATTCGGCTCCATCAAATGAACATAGGCTAAATTGAAGGCGTTGAGGGCGAAAAGCAAATAGCTAAATAAGGCTTGGGGATCGGAGTCTCGCATTCCATAAAATGTGTTACTAGGAGATAGCTTGATCCCAACGCGATCGCCCCCAATAGCGCTACAAATAGATTCAACAACCTCCAGTGCAAAGCGCGATCGATTTTCAATCGAACCACCATATCGATCAGTTCGTTGGTTCGATTCATCCTGCAAAAACTGATCAATAAGATATCCAAAAGCGCCATGTAGCTCTACGCCATCAAAACCAGCCCTGATCGCATTTTTAGCCCCTTGAGTAAACTGCTCGATAATGACCGAAATTTCATCGATTTCAAGGGCGCGCGGCGTTTCCAAGCTGACTTTTCCAATCGGCGTATGCAATGTCCCGATCGCCGCGATCGCGCTGGGAGCCACAGGTGTTTCTCCACCCAACAGTGCCGGATGAGCAATGCGGCCGCTATGCCACAATTGCAGAAAAATTCGCCCTCCTTGGTTGTGTACTGCATCAGTAACCTGTTGCCAGCCGGCCACTTGGGCTTCGGAGTAAACACCAGGACAGTTAATGTAACCATTACTCAGAGGAGAAATCATTGTGCATTCAGTTACGATCAGTCCCGCAGAAGCCCGCTGAGCGTAATAGGTTGCCATTAAGGATGAAGGGATCGAGTCGATCGCTCGAAGACGGGTCATGGGAGCCATCACGATTCGGTTGGGCAAGAGCAACGCTCCCAACTGCATGGGCGTAAATAGATGAGTGGACGGGTTCATATTCGTTGCCTCACTTCCAAAAATGCTCAAGAAATTAATGCTCAAGAAATTGCTGTGACGGTGCTCGAATTTTCTGAATGCTTGGGTCTAGTATTTTTCTGGTCTTTTTAATCTCTCCGAGAACTTGTTTTGCAGCTAAACTCAGAACTGATAAAAATTACGATCAAAAGACTATTAAAAACGATCTGATTCGACTAAATTTGAGCTTTATTGTAGCTAAGCAATTGCCTATTTCAGGGTTGACCTCAATTGCTAAGGTAGATGCTTTCAATGGCATGAAGGTTTAACCAAAAAGCAAGTTAGTCAATTGGGCTTGACAGCAGCGGGGTTAGTATAGAATCTTTTTCCGAAGGAAACAATAAGGCACCAAATGGTGCGTGACCTCTGGCATGATTCGTCAATTTCCTGAACCAGACCTGTTCACGCTGAATTGCCCTACTCAGCAAGTGCTAGACATTGTGGCGCACAAGTGGGTTGTCATCATTTTGTATTGCTTGGCCTATGGGCCAAAACGGTACGGCGAAATTCATCGCCGAATAGATGGCATTTCGCAGAAGGTTTTAACGCAATCTCTCAAGAGTTTGGTGGTTAACGGACTGGTGAATCGACGGGTTTTGTCGGGCACTCCTGCTAATGTGGAATATTCACTTTCGGAGTTGGGATTGAGTTTGATTGAGCCGTTGATGGAAATTGCAAATTGGTCGCGAGCGCATTTTTCTGAAGTTTTGGCGGCTCGAAACCAACTGGCCAATGACACTTCAGAGTCGCTTCAAAAATGAGACGAAATGATTTATGAATTAATAAATGGCTCAAAGAATCGCTCAAAATGGCTCAAAAATGACTCAAAAATGATGAATTTGGAAATAATTAGCTATTGGGTAATCTGCATGACCCCAATGAGCCGACTAGCACTAAATTTATGTGAGACGTGGGCCTAAATCCAGGGCGATTTGCGGTTGGGTTTCGCGCAACGGCCAGCAATTCCCTAGGGTTCTCCTGCCGCGTCGGCCGATCGCCCCAGTCGATCGAGCCATTGGCGCAAGAGGGCATTCACTCGATCGGGCGCTTCATCGTGGGGACAATGACCCGCTCCCTCGATCGGCACAAATTCCAAACGCGGTGAACAGCCAACAAATTGTTGGGAGAGGGCGAAGGGGATGAGTCGATCGCGCGTGCCCCACAACAGAAGCACCGGAATTTGGATGTGGTTCAACACCCGCCGAATGGGGGGCGAAAACCGGCTGCTGGCCATGGCGCGGATGATTTGGGTAAAGGTTCGGGCCGCTCCCCGATCGCGGGCCGGCTCCGTCAAAATTTCCACCAACTCCGGATCGATCGCTCCGGGATCTCCCCAAGCCAAGCCAGCCCAGCGCCGCACCACAGCCGGCCGGCGCACCCCATAAAAAACAGCCTGCAACAGCCAGGGAGAAGCCACCAAAGCCTCCAGCCCCAGCACCAGCGGGCGCAGGGCCCTGGGAATAATTTCCTCGCGCATGGATGGATCGGGCAAGCTAATGGCCACAGCCCCACAAACCATTTCGGGGTAGCATTCCGCCACCGTGAGGGCAATGGCCGAGCCGATCGAGTTGCCCACCACCACCGCCGGAACCCCAATGAAGGTTTGCCAAAACTCCCGCACCTGCTCCGCCCAAAAGTAGGCATCGTAGGCCACCGATGGTTTGCAGGATGCGCCAAAGCCGACCAAATCGAGGGCATAAACCGGGTGGTGAGTGGCCAGGGCTTCCATGTTGGAGCGCCAATAGCCGATCGAGGCCCCAAACCCATGCAGCAACAAAATGGGCGGCCCGCCATTCACCGCCGGGCCGGGCAGGAAGCTGTAGCGGGTTGACCAACCGCGCCAAACCCAATCACGCCGATCGCCCACGCGATCGACCCACGATCGCGCCGGGCATTGAGGGACTGGGGGTTGCGGGTCGGTCGTGGCCAGTGGAGTTGCGTTCATGGGGTGCTGTGGCCGAATACTTTTGATCGAGCGGCCTTGATGATCGAATGGCCTCGATCGAGGCACTGGATCACAAAGACCATCATGATTCAGTTGCCTGGATCAAATACTAAGAAATCTTGCGAGTTTATTGACATCCTTAGCTGCACCTTAGCCGATCAAACCCCCTATTTCCAAGGCGCGATCGCCCGAAAAGTCCCTCATCCCATCCACCCCTGGCACAGAGTAAAATAGGTGGCAGTCTCTGTTGTTTTGGGCCAAGTCTGTCCCGCAGCAGCCAGACGCTGAATGGTTCAATACCGTTCGACACCATTCAATTGATTGCTCGATCGTGCTAAGACGGAAGCAAATCGCCTCAATCGCCCCATGCGATCGGCTGTTTCCCGCCCTAGCAACGCTGGCCCAGCCTAAACAAACTTCAAAAGCTCCATTCACAGCGATCGCGCTACCCCAGAATCCATTTCACCAATGCCACCAGTCATCGACAAACGCAAACCCGCGAATCTTCCCCCCATCAACGAAAACATCCGCTTTCCCGAAGTGCGCCTGATTGATGCAGACGGCGCACAGGTTGGAATCATCCCCACCTACGACGCACGCCGCATGGCCGAGGAAAAGGAACTAGACCTCGTGCTGATTAGTGACAAGGCCGTGCCGCCCGTTTGCCGGATCATGGACTACGGCAAATATAAGTTTGAGCAAGAAAAGAAGGCGCGCGAGGCCAAGAAGAAGCAGCATACGGCTGACGTGAAAGAAGTCAAGATGCGCTACAAAATCGACCCGCACGATTACCAAGTGCGGATCCGCGCCGCTGAACGCTTCCTCAAGGCCGGCGACAAAGTGAAGGCTACGATCACCTTCCGGGGGCGGGAAATTCAGCACGCCCACCTGGCGGAAACCTTGCTCAATCAAATGATGCAGGATCTGCAAGAAGTGGCTGAGGTGCAGCAAGCACCGAAGCGGGAAGGCCGCAATATGATGATGCTGCTGTCACCCAAGCGGGAAAAGTAACCTTCGGCAAGGATGGCCAGGGGTGAAAACTGGGTGATGGCACGCGGGGGCCCCTGGGCCCAGCCGTGATCATTAGATTGACGAGCCGTCCATGGTTTTGTCACCCTTGTGTGGTGGGGGGCGTGCGATCGCGCGCCCCTCTGCCCTTGCCCGTCCGCCCACTCCATTTGATTGACCGATCGCCCATGGATGCCAACTATCAGGGAACCCGAGGCGGCGCATGGCAACAGGTGCTGCGCTGGCTGAACCTTCGGCCCGAAGAAGGGGAACGCACTTGGTTGATGTTCGCCTTCTACACCACCACCACCGTGGGGTTGAGTTGGCTGGATAACAGCACGGCGGGTCTGTTTGTCGATCGCTACGGGGCCGTGGGCCTGCCGCTCATTTATTTGGGCAACGCGGCGATCGGTGCCTTGATGGGCTTTGCCTATTCCCTGATGCAGAAGGTTATTCCCCTGCGTCAGACGATCGTCTTGATTCCGATTTTGATTGCCCTGCCCCTGGTGGCCTTTCGGGCGGGATTGGGTATTGAGCACCTGGCGGCGATCACGGTTTTTGTGATGCGGCTGTGGCTGGATGTGACCTATGTGCTCAACGACATCAACACCTCCATCACCGCCAACCAGCTTTTTAACATTCGGGAAATTAAACGCACCTATCCCCTCATCAGCAGTGGTGTGCTGGTGGCGGATGTGATCAGCGGTTTTTCGCTGCCGGTGCTATTGGATTGGGTGGGGCTGCCGAATGTGTTGCTGTTGGCAGCCGCCACGATCGCCTTTGGGGGCGGCATTTTGTTTTATCTGGGCCGGGCCTACAGTCAGGCCTTCCCCGATTCCCCCAGTCGCTACACCGAAGAGTCCCAGGCGGATTCCAATCGCCGGCTGCAGGGGCCCCTGCGCAGCTATGCGGGCTGGCTGGTGGCCTTTTTCATGCTGGCGCAGGTGTTGTTTCTGCTGGTGGAATTTCAGTTTTTTGATCGACTGGAGTTGCAGAGCAAAACGACGGCGGGCACGGGCACCGGGGGTGACGTGGCCAGCGAGATTGCCAGTTTTTTGGGCCTGTTTAACGGGGTGTTGGGGTTGGCGGAGTTGCTGACCCAATGGCTGGTGTCCAGCCGGGCGATCGAGCGGATTGGTCTGTTTCGATCGGCGGCCATTTTGCCCACGGCGGTGCTGATTTCTGGGGTTTTGGCCCTGCTGAGCATTCCGCTAGCGGCCCATGGATTTTCGGGCGCGTTCCTTGGGGCGATCGGCCTGAAGTTCATGGATGAGCTGCTGCGCTACACCCTCTTTGCCAGCACCAACCCAGTGCTGTTCCAGCCCATTCCCGACAGCGTACGGGGCAGCATCCAAGCCCGGGTTCGCGGTGTGTTTGAGTCGCTCTCCACGGGGCTGGCGGGGCTGCTGATTTTGGGGACGGTGTTTGTTTGCAAGCACTTTTTACCACCGGACTACCTGGAAGCCCAAAGCTGGATTGTGCTGGGGGCGATCGTCATTTTGGCGGTGCTCTGGGTGGTGGCGGTGTTGGGGTTGCGATCTCGCTACATCAGCCTGTTGGTGATCAGCGCCGAGCGGGGCCGGCTGGGCACGATGGATGTGGACTCTTCCACCCTGCGCCAGGCGGTGATTGAGGCCCTGGTGCAACCGGGAACCACCCCCGAAGATAAGCGATCGTGCATTGAACTCCTGAGCCGCATTGACCCCGAGCGGGCCAGTGAAGTGCTGGCTCCCCTGCTGACCGGGTTTCCGCCCGTGCTGCAAAAGCAATGTTTGGAAGTGATGCTGGAGCGGCCCCAAACGGACTATCTCGCGCAAGTGCGGGCCCTGATTGTGCAGCAACCACCGCCGGAGGTACTGGCGGCGGCCCTGCGCTACGTCTGGATTACGGAATCCGATCAGGATGTGCGCCATTTGCAGCCCTACCTGCGGCCGGAGGTGGATCCCATGGTGCGGGGCACGGCGGCCTCGTTAATCATGCGCCGAGGATCCGCGAGCCAAAAGGCCGAAGCCACCAACAGTTTGCGCCGAATGCTCACCAGCGGCGATGTGCGAGAGCGGGTGATGGGTTGTCGGGCCTTGGGCGAGGCGGCCTATCTCCAGGCCCTGCGGTTGTATGTGCCGGATTTGCTTCAAGATTCATCGGTGGAGGTGCGTTGCGCCCTGCTGGAAGTGATTGCCTCGGCCCGGCTGGAAGACTATTACCCGGCCCTGTTGCGGGGACTGAATTACAAGAGCACCCGGGAATCGGCCCTGCGCGGGTTGACCAAGCTGGAGCATGAGGTGCTGCCGATGCTGTTGGAAATGGCGGAGGACTGCCATAAGCCGGATCTGATGCGGATGCAGGCCTGGGGGGCGATCGGGCGCATTAGCACCTCAGAAGCCTTGGATATTTTGGTGTCGCGGTTGTTGGTGTCCTGGGGAGCCACCCGCCAAACGATTATGCGCACCCTGCTGAAGCTGCCCGATGACGCGGGGATTGAGGGCGTGTTGCGGCGGATTGGGCGAAGTGGGGTGGAAATGGCGATCGACCAGGAGTTGCGCTACGTGGGGCAACTGGCGGCGGCGCTGGTGGATTTGTCGGAAGCGTCCCTCACGGGGCGGGAGGCGGATCTGCTGCGCCAGTCCCTGCGCGATTCGATTCAGGATGCCCATGAACGGCTCTTTTCCCTGATGAAGTTCCTCTACCCGATCGGGTCGATTCAAGCGGCTTCCTTCAATTTGCGATCGGGGTCGCGGGAGTCCGTGGCTCGGGGCTTGGAGATTTTGGATAATACGCTGGATATTCCCAGTAAGCGGGCGGTGTTGGGAATTTTTGACTCCGCCAACGATCGCGATCGGCTGGCGGCGGTGAATGAGCTGATGCATTACCAACCCATGCCCCCGCGCGATCGGGTGCGGCGGCTTTTGGATTTGCGCTATTTCCTGTCCGATTGGCCCTTGGCCTGTTGCTTCCATGTGGCGCGGTCTTTGCGCTGGAGCTTGACGACGGATCAAACCCTGGCCTGTTTGCGTCACCCACGCGGCTTTGTGCGGGAAGCGGTGCTAGCCTATTTGGAGTTGGCTTCTCAGCGGATGTTGGCGGAAATTTTGCCCCGGATGGTGCATGATCCCGATCGCCTGGTTCTGGCCCAGGTACAACATCTGGCCCAGGGGTTGGGCGTTGCCCTGCCCACCAAGTCCGCCGAGGCTTCGGGCCCTGCCTAGGGACTGGGGTGGCTCCGGGTTGATTGAACTCTGCCCGCGAAGAACCCCCAGCCCAGCACTCGCCACTCCCACAAAGCGGGATAAGATAGCGGGGTGTTGAGCCTTCATCATGTCGTTTCACCTCCAGCCTTGCCCTCGCGGTGCATCAACCAGCTTTGAGTCATTGACCGCCTGGGGCCTGCTGCTTGACCCACCGCGCCTAGCCGCTCATGCTCACTAGCGTCGATCGCCTGCTCTTTATCCGCGAAGTCCCGATTTTTAAAGAACTGCGCGACGAGTTCCTCGTGCGGTTGGCTTCCTGCATGGATGAGTTATCGTTTTCTGCCAAGCAAACGATCTTCACGCAGGGGCAAGAGGGGCGATCGCTCTACATTGTGGTGTCGGGACGGGTGCGGGTGCATCTGAACGATCGAGATTTGGCCCATCTAGGGAAAGGATCCTTTTTTGGGGAAATGTCGCTGTTTGATGCGGAACCCCGATCGGCCTCCGTCACGACGATCGAACCCTGCGAATGTTTGATGCTGACCCAACAGCAGCTCTACGACGCGATCGACGAAACTCCCGATATTGCGGTGAATGTGATTCGGCTGCTCTCCCGTCGGATTCGGGAGCTGAATCAAAAACTGAATGCCAGTCGCGAATTGGACGGCAAAGGATCCGGATCAACCCTCTTGCCGTCCAATTCCCAAAACAGCTAGGGCCAACCGCGCCCGAGCCTAAACAAAGCGCCCAGTGAAGATCTTGAACTACAGGGCGATCGCCCCGCTAATGGCCTCAGTGCTGGCCAGTTTCACCAGCCGATCGCCCTGATCTTCGCGGCCCAGAACGGGGAAATCGGCCCAAGCTAAGCCGCCCGATCGACCCGTGTTGGTGCTGATCCACCACAGGCCGCGATCGGCCACCGGAGCCATGGCCGCCAGCCGATCGCCCCGGGCTAGGGTCAGGAAATTACTGCCCGCTTCGCCCAATTCATTCAGGCGCAGGCGATCCACCCGTAGTTGCTTGCCATAGCCCCGCTCGGTGATCAGGGCCAGGGTTTGCCCCGGGCTTAAGGTGCAACAGCCCAACAACCGTTCCGATCGGCTCACCTTCGTGGCCAAGGCTCCTTGGGTGTTGCGGTTGCTGACCGGTAGGGTAACCGCGTCCAGGGGCACAATCATGCCTCGGCCCATGGAAGTGGCCACCACCAGCCGATCGCCCTCGGATCCCAAGGCGGCGGCCACCAACTGATCGCCCTCCTTCAGCTTCAGGGCCACCAGGCCCCGTCCGGTAATTCGCTCAAATTCCCCCAGTGCCAGGCGCTTTACCCGCCCTTGCTGAGTGAGCACAATCAAATCCTGGGGTGGGTTGGAGTGATCGGCAAAGTCCAGCGACAACACGGCCACAATTTCCCGGGCCAGGGCCGCCACCGAATCATCCGCACTTTGCAGGGCGGTCGATCGGGCCGATTCCGGCAGGAGGGTGACCAGGGGCAATCCTCGGGGCGCTTTTTTGCTAATGGGGGGAATGTCGCCCACCCGCAGGCTATAGGCCTTGCCCGATCGGGTGAGTACTAACAATTCCCGATCGGTTTGCGTATTAAAGGTCTGTACGGCGGCCTCGTCCCGTTCCGTCAGCTCGCCCGGCGTGGGTTCGCTGCGCCGTCGCTTGGGCGGAACCCGCCGCACATAACCCCGATCGCTCAGTTCCACAATTGCCGGTTCCGGAGCCGTGGGAGCCGCTATCGCTGGCGATTCCGTGGTCGCCTGCACCGTCGCTTCATCCAAAATTCGGGTGCGGCGCGGATCGGCAAATTTCTTTTTGAACGATCGCAGGTCTTTTTTCAGAAATTTCAGCCGTTCTTGTCGATCGTCCAGCAAATTCGACAGCTCTGCTAGGCGCGATCGCAGGGTTTCCCGTTCCTCCAACAGCTTTTGGCGCTCCAGTCCCGTCAGTCGCCGCATGGGCATTCCCAACACCGCCTGGGCCTGGGAATCGCTCATGCCCAGCCGTACGGCCAACTGTGCCTGGGCGGTGGTTCCGTCCGGGGCAAACCGCAAAATCTCGATCGTTTCATCCAAATGATCCAGGGCCAGCACTAACCCTTCCACCAACTCCAATCGATCGGCCACCTGCTCGCGATCGGCCGTCAATTGCTTGGTGAGGGTTTCTTCCCGGAATGCCAAAAAGACCTGGAGGGCCTGTTTCAGGCTCAACTGCTGGGGCTGGCGATTGACAATGGCCAGCAGAATCATGCCAAAGGTGGACTGCAAATCCGTTTGGCGATAAAGCTGCTTCAAAACCGCCGCCGGTTCCGCCTCCCGCTTCAGTTCAATGACAACCCGAATTCCGTCGCGATCGCTCTCATCCCGCAAGTCGCTGATGCCCGTCAGCTTGCCCAGGTTCACCAACTCGGCCATTTTTTCTAGCCAACTGGCCTTGTTGGTTTGGTAGGGCAGCTCCGTCACCACGATCGCCGTCCGTTTTTGGCGACCCCGCCCGCCGGGAATTTCCTCCACATGGGTCACCCCCCGCAGGACAATGCTGCCCTTGCCGGTGCGGTAGGCATCCTCAATGCCCTTGGTGCCGATAATTTCGCCCCCGGTGGGGAAGTCGGGGCCCGGAATCAGTTTCCACAGTTGCGCATCGGTTAAGTCCGGGCGATCGATCAGTGCCACCAACCCATCCACCAACTCGCCCAGGTGGTGCGGGGGAATATTGGTGGCCATGCCCACGGCAATGCCCGAACAGCCATTCAGCAACAGCAGGGGCAACTGCACCGGCAACACCACCGGTTCCTGTTGGGAACTGTCGAAATTGGGCGCAAAGTTAACGGTGGCCTCGCTTAGGTTCGCCAGGGCTGAAACCTGGGCAATTTCCGCCAATCGGGTTTCCGTATAGCGCATGGCGGCCGGTGGATCGTCGTCGATCGAGCCAAAATTGCCATGGCCCTGCAATAGGGGATAGCGCATGGAAAAGCTCTGCACCATCCGCACCAGCGCGTCATAAACCGCCTTGTCTCCGTGGGGGTGATATTTCCCCAACACATCCCCCACCACCCGGGCACATTTGCGAAAGGGGCGATCGGGCGTTAACCCCAACTCATGCATCGCGTACAAAATCCGCCGATGCACCGGCTTGAGGCCATCCCGCGCATCCGGCAGGGCCCGGCCGACGATCGTACTCATGGCGTATTCCAAATACGATCGCTGCATTTCCCCATGCAGCGAAGTCGGAATGATTTGCCCAGAGCCAAGAAGGTTGAGTTGCGCGGTCATCAGGCGAGTCCAGTCCAAAAAACGGCCAAGGGGTGAGCGAAATTAAAAATCGCAAGAAAGACGAGGATTAATCAGCAGTCGCTTGCACGGAAAGAGCAATGAGGCATAGCATAACAACTAGACAGCCTCGCGTTTGGCGCAACTTGCTCGATGAAAACGGTTTTGATCGTTGAAGACGACCCAATTAATGCACGCGTCTTCTCCAAAATTTTGACCAAGCGGGGCGGCCTGGCCGTGCAGCACACAGAAGATGTGGAAGAGGTCGTGAAGATTGCCCGGGCGGGCGAAGCGGACATCATCTTGATGGACGTTTCCTTGGCCCACAGCACCTATGAGGGCAAATCGGTTGATGGCATTAAAATCACCCAAATGTTGAAGGGGGATCCGGCCACGGCCAAGCTGCCCATCATTTTGGTGACGGCCCACGCCATGGAAGGCGATCGGGAAAATTTCCTGTCCGAAAGTGGCGCGGATGACTACATTTCCAAGCCCGTGGTCGATCACCAAGCCTTTGTGGACAAAATCGTCAGCCTGCTGCCCACGGACGCTTAGGGCGGGCGATCGACGGCTGGAGAGATCGTTCACGGGTCGCCAATTGCTGTTTGGGCCATCTTCCGTTGGGAGGGTGGCCCATTGCCCGATCGGCCCCTAGGCTTGATTGCCCGTGGCTTCTAGGGATTCGAGGATGTTCAAAATTTCCAGGGCGGCGGCGTAGGTATCGTTCAAAATCCGTTCGTCCTCTTCGGGATCATCGGTCAAGTCATCCAAAATGAGCCGCAGGGCCCCAATAATTTCGCTGAGGCGCGATCGCACCTGATAGGAAATTTGGGCAAAGGTTTCATAGCGATCCATGCCCCCACCTCCCGAGTCGCTGTAGAACGATCGCTGAACTTGCAGCGCGTCTTCAAACAACTCCATGGTGCTCAACATCCGAATGGCTGATCGATAGGATTCGCGCAGGAGTTCTTGGCGTTCCTCGTTGCTGTCCACCAGGTCATCCACCAGCAATTGCAGGGAGCCGACGGTGATGTTGAGCCGGGTGCGAATTTCGTAGGAGGTGCGGTTGAAGGTTTCGCTGGCGGTGGCCATCGGTTGCTGCACCCGGGCATTGCCAAACTGCATGGTGTAGAGCTTGGCGTAGGCTCCGCCCTTGGCCAGCAGTTCCGCATGGTTGCCCACTTCCACCACGCGCCCCTTGTCCAGGACGGCGATTTGGTGGGCCCGCTGCACCGTTGAGAGGCGGTGGGCAATGGCGATCACGGTGCGATCGCGGCTGAGGGTTTCGATCGCCTCCTGCACCAACCGCTCAGACACCGTATCCAGGGCGCTGGTGGCCTCATCCAAAATCAGAACTGGGGGATTTTGCAGCAAGGCCCGGGCGATCGCCAGCCGCTGCCGTTGCCCCCCCGACAACATCACACCCCGATCGCCAATGGTGGTTTCCAGGCCGCGCGGCATTCGCTCAATAAATTCCATAGCGTTGGCCAATTTGGCGGCGGCAATCACCTCCTCATCGGTGGCCGTGGGCATGGGGTAGGCGATGTTATTGCGGATGGTGTCGTTAAACAGAAAGGTTTCCTGGCTGACAATGCCCAAGGATCGCCGGAGCGATCGCACGTCAAAGCTGCGTAAGTCTTGACCATCGATGAGGATCCGCCCTGCCGTGGGATCGGCAAACCGAGGCACTAGCTCCACGAGGGTTGATTTCCCGGCTCCGGAGCTGCCCACCAGGGCCAAGGTTGTGCCCCGGGGCAAGGTGAGGGTGATGTCTTGGAGTGTCAGCTCGCTGCTGCCTTCGTAGGCAAAGCTGAGATTTTCAAACCGAATATCCTGGTGCAGTCCCGTGAAGGGGGTGGAACCATTGGCCAAAAAGGTCTTGTTGCTCGATCGCAAAAAGTCTTCCACCACATCCACACTGGCGGCCGTGTTGGCCAACTGGCCCCGCAACCGGTTGAGCTGGGCCACCAGGGGCAGCAGCCGAAACAGCAGCGTCAGATAGGTTAGCAGCACCGTGGACAGGGCACTGAGCTGATCCGCAAACAGCCAGCGACTGATGCCCACGATCGCCATTAGCATCACCACGCTCACCACTTCCGTGACCGGGGCGATCGCGATCGAGTTGGCCTGGGATTTAAACTCCGCGGCCTCCCGGGCCTTGGTTAGCCGCAGCATTCGATCGAACTCCCGCGCCTCCATGGCAGCCGATCGCACCAACCGCATCCCGCCCAAAATCTCCAGCAGGGCCACGGAATAGTCCTTGGAGGTTTGGGACACATCCTTCCCCAGTTGGCGGGACTGGTTGACATAAAGCTGATTAATCCACACCACCCCCGCAAACAACACCGTGGCCACCACCGTCAGTTGCCAAGACAGCAGCAACAACAGCCCCACCATCACCAGGATCGAGACCACGGTGGCCACCAGTTGCAGCAAATTGGCCACCGTGGCCGAAACCCGCCCAATTTCATTCCCCAGGCGGTTGTTGATGTCGCCCACACGGGTGCGAGCAAAGTAGCTGAGATTCACATCCAGCAGCAACTGAATGGCGTTCATTCGCAGGTCAGCCGCCAGCGATCGCTGCAAAATTCCGACGGCCAAGGCGCTGAGGTAGGTGGCCAGGTTTTTGAGGGCGATCGTGCCCACCACCGCCACGGCCATGGCGATCGGTTGGTAGGCCAAGGGCAGTCCCTCAAAGGGCGAAAAAAGTTTGCGCAAAATGGGCGGCCCGCCGGACAGCACCATCTCCTGGCCCAAAAAGCGCAGCACCACTGGCACAATCAGCGCCGTGCTTACCCCGTTGAACAGGGCCCCCGAGAAGCCCATGATCATCGTCCAAGCGGCTTGTCGGGGATAGCGCCGAATCAGTTGCCAAAGGAATTTGCGTCGGGCCATTGGATCACAAGAAAAGAGGAACGGGGTCTACCCAAAACAGGCAGCGGTGGCCAAAAACCAGCCAAGAACCCATCAGGCAAAACCTGATGCAACATCCTGATGCGATCGCCCCGGGGATCTGGAGAAATGCGCATCTGAATTTTAGGCCGGGCATTGGCCCGATGGGGGGCGACCGCCACCGCTTCTTGGCCACCGGCCCGCAGCAGCCCCGCCTCGCCGCCCTAGCATCGATCGAGAATTTGGTGCAGACCCGTGGCCATCGCTTCCAGGCTGTAGTGTTCAATGCAGCGCTGTCGGGCCCGCCGCCCGATCGCCCCCGATTGTTCCGGATCATCCAACACCTGGCGAATGGCTTGGGCCAGTTGGGGAGGCTGGCTGGGTTCCACCAACAGCCCCGTATCTCCCAGCAATTGCGGAATATCACCCACGCGGGTGGCAATGACCGGCTTGCCCATGGCCATGCCATCCGTCAGCTTCAGGGGAAATTGGGCGCGGGTTTCCGGGGTGTCCCGCTGGGGAACCACCACCGCATGGGCCGCCGCCACCACCCCTGGCATCTCCGAGGCGGGTTGTTTGGGTAAATAGATTAGCCATCGGCCCCAGCGGGCCTGTAGTTGCTGGTCATAGTCATCGTAGGGACTGCCCCCCACGATCACCAGCCGAATTTGTGGATCGTTGAGCTGATCTAAGGCCTCCAGCAAGTCTTCAACGCCCTTGTAGGGGCGGGTGGCCCCTGGAAACATCAAAATTTTGTAGTCTTGCCAGCCTTGGCGCGATCGAGCGGCAACGGGATCGAATCGATCGGGATCAAACAGGGCCGTGTCCTTGCCACTGGGAATCAAAACCCCACCAAACCGTTGCTGCAACGCCAAGGTATTCACCGTAATTGCCGTGGCGTGGTGGGCCCAAGACTCGATCGCCTGGAGATAGAGGGGATGATCGGGCCGGCGCAGTTCCCCATCTTTGCCCAACAAGTCGCGCAGAAATTTGCGCGGCCGCAGCCGATAGCGATAGTGATCACCCCCGTGCCAGCTCAATTCCCAATCATCAATATCCACAATCACCGGCCGCCGATGGGCGATCGCCTTCAGCAGCCCCAAGCCGTAACTGCTGGGCTTCAGCTTTTGGGCATAGATAATGTCGCCGGTAATTTGGGGCCAAAGCCGGGCGATCGAGCGAAAGTAGCCGGGATAGGGGCAACCCGGCACGGTCACCACCTGCCAGTGGGGCGGAGCGGGCAACGTTCCCAACTCCCCAAACACCGACCCCACGATCTGGATTCGATAACCCAGGCGATCGAGCGCTTGGGCCAACAAAAACGTGCGCACCGCACCGCCCCAACGGCCGACCCCCTTGGTGGACAGATCGCTCACCAGAATGGTGACTTGGCGCGGTTGGGCCGAGGGTTGAGACTTGGAAAAAACAGACATCGGCGGCACAGCAGCAAAAGGGCGAGGAACCACCGCAGATCAGCCAACTTGCCAATCTGCTCAAGGGTTCTGACGGTCTAGATCGCTCGGCCAGGCCAAACTTATGGCCAGACCAGCCTATGGATGCACAATTCGCACCCGCCCCAACTTCACCAGGTCAAAGAGCCTGGACACTTGCCGCCGCTGATCGTCAGTCATCTTAAAATCACTGAGAAGGCAGTTGGCCAGGCTCAGGTAATCTTGCCGGGGAATCGCCTCGACTCCATCTAAGCGATCGAGAATTGGCTGAAGGTCGAATTCTGTCGCTTTCGTCGCCATTGACGCTGATGTCGAAGAGGTCGCAAGGCCGATCCGCCGCGATTTTCGCCGCTTGCGCGCTCTTCGCGCGGTGGGGGGTCTGTTGTTAATTCTATTTCGCACCCCAATGTACGTCGAACGCATTCCGGCTCTGTTGGACAACTATATCTTTTTGTTAGTCGATCGCGCTCGTCAAGAGGCCGCCGTGGTGGATCCGGCGGAAGCACAACCGGTGCTCGATCGGCTGGCAGCCCTCAATTGCCGCCTCACCACAATTTTTAACACCCATCACCACCGTGATCATGTGGGGGGCACACCGGCCCTCTTGCAGGCCTTTCCCGAGCTGGTGGTCTATGGGGGGGCGCGCGATCGGGGGCGAATTCCCGCGCAACAGGTGTTTTTGGAAGGGGGCGAAACAATTCCCTTTGCCGATCGCACCGCTCAAGTGTTCTTTGTGCCCGGCCACACCCGCGCCCATGTGGCCTATTACTTCGCTCCCGCCAACGGCCCCGACAGTGATGGTTGGGGCGATTTATTTTCCGGGGATGTGATTTTTGGGGCTGGCTGCGGTCGCCTCTTTGAGGGCACACCGGCCGAAATGCTCCAGTCGATCGATCAACTGCGCCAACTGCCAGACAGCACCCGGATTTGGTGTGCCCATGAATACACCCTGGGCAACCTGGAATTTGCCCAAACCATCGAACCCCAAAACCCCGCGCTGCAACAACGCCTCCAGGAAACTCGCCTCGCGCGATCGCGCCAGCAACCCACCGTTCCCCTCAGCCTGGGCCAAGAAAAACAAACCAACCCTTTTCTGCGTTGGGATAGTCCTGCCGTCCAAGCGGCCATGGCCACAGATGATCCCGTTCGTACCTTTACCCGTCTGCGGGGCAAAAAAGATCTTTGGTAGCGAGATCAAGATGTCGGCAAGAGGTCGCCTCCTAAGGCCTTCTCCATCGAAAACCCAGTCCGCTCCTTTGATCATCCAAGGGGCATGAAAATTGGTAACCCCTGAGTCAATTTGACCTAGGCATCAACCCAAACGATCATTGCTATCAATGGCGCAAGTGGTTTGGGGATGGGCAATTGAGCCATCATTTCGATCACTAAGGGGGCTGAACGATTTCCTAACAACGCTCCTGGAAAAGGCAGATTGACGATGAAGTTTAAATCTGCGTAGTTTCGGCTACAAATAGTCCAAAAAATCCTTGCTAGGCTACAGGGTAATTCTCGAATCTGCTGCCGCATTGGGCAACAACGAGTTGAATCAAGCCTGTGGCTCCTATTAGCATTCAGATTATTGAGACGAATCCACACCTACGCTCGTTGTTGGGGTGGCACTTACAACAACTGGGCTACGTGGTTTGTCCGTCAGCAACGCTTCAGCAAGCACGGGACGTGGCCCAGGCCCAACGGCCGATGTTGGTTGTGCTGGATCCCGATTTGCCCGATGGGGATGGTTTGGAATTCTGTGCCTGGTTGCAACGGGTTCAGCAGCCGATGGTGCTGATGATTTCGGCGCGATCGGGCGAGGCGGATGCGGTGGCGGCCCTGCGGGCAGGGGCCGATGATTATCTGCGCAAGCCTTTTGGGATGCAGGAGTTTTTGGCGCGGGTGCAGGCGCTGGTGCGTCGGGGTCGATCGCGATCGGCTCCGGCCCTGCTGGACTGTGGCGTGTTGCGGATTGATCTAATTCAGCGGCGGGTTTGGCTGTTTGAACGGGCGATCGAGCTGACTCCCCAGGAATTTAGCCTGCTCTATGCCCTGGCCCAGGCGGGCGGCGTGCCCCTCAGTCGGGCGGAAATTTTGCAGCGGGCTTGGCCTGAGTCGATCGACAATCCACGTACGGTCGATACCCATGTGCTATCCCTGCGTAAAAAGCTGGAGGCCGATCCCCGCCAACCCAGCACCATCCAAACAGTCCGCAATGTGGGCTATCGCCTCAATTTGGAGCGCTTGGAACTGCACCGGGAACCTACCAATGGCCACGGCCCGCCGCCAAATCCGGTGGGGGGTGGGCCGGCTGGCTCCGGTGGCGGGGCCTTGTCCCGATCGATGTTGTCCGTGTCTTCGGGCTAGGGGCGATCGCGCTAGGATCCTGACAAATCAATTGGATCGAGCCAGCCCGATCATCGCGCATGTTTCCCATTGGCGACGACAATCCCACCCGCCGCACAGCCTATGTGACCTACGGGCTAATTGGGGCCAACCTGCTCGTATTCCTCTACGAAGTCAGCCTCAACCCCTTGCAATTACGGGCGTTGTTTGAGGTGTGGGCCGTCGTGCCCTTAGAGCTGACCGCACAGTTCAACGGCTATTCAGTCACCATCCCTGGAACCAACTTGCCCGAAACCCTAACCTTGCTCACCTCCCAGTTTTTGCATGGGGGCTGGGCCCACTTGGGCGGAAACATGCTGTTCCTGTGGATCTTTGGCAACAATGTTGAAGATCGATTGGGATCCGTGAAATACCTATTGTTTTACATGGCTTCTGGAGCCATTGCAGGGCTTTGCCAGTGGTTCTTTGCGCCGCTATCTGCTGTCCCTTCATTAGGTGCTAGCGGTGCGATCGCGGGAGTCATGGGAGCCTATATCCTGCGCTATCCCCGGGCGAGCATTTTAACCCTCGTGTCCCTAGGATTTGTGCTCATCCCCTTACGAATTGCGGCTTTTTGGTACTTGGGTATTTGGTTTTTGCAACAGGCCCTTTATGGGCTGGGATCACTCCAGCAGCCCATGAATATCGGCTTGAGTGGGGGTGGAATTGCCTATTGGGCCCATGCGGGCGGCTTCGTGGCCGGGGCCGTTCTGGGGCCATTGTTGGGGCTATTCAAGGACGATGATTAAGCAAAAACTCCACACCGGGAATGTTTGTTGATGAGATTCGCTAACGGGATTCGCTGATGGGAACTGAGCAAACTATCCCAGTTCCCATGGTTGGGTTTGAAGGCCCCGATCGCCCATCCGAGCCGAACTTCAAGCCGAACTTGAGCTAAGTTCTCAGTCAAGCCTAGAGTTCCAGCACGGCCAAGGTGATATCGGCGGCCCGTTGGATTTGGAAACCCAGTTTTTCGCACAGATGACGCATAGGGGCGTTGTTGGGCAAAATTTCGCCCCGTAGTCGATCGATCTTTTCGTCGCGGGCAATGGCAACCAACCGCTGCAAAAGTTCCGTGCCTAGCCCTTGATTTTGGTAGCGATCGCGAATGAGCATCGCAAACTCCGCTTCATTGGAGCCATGCAGCTTGCTAATGCGGCTGACTCCCAAAATTTCCCGTTCTTCACTGGGATCTCGCCCCTCCGCCACCAGGGCCATTTCCCGATCGTAGTCAATGAAGCAAATCCGCGACAGGCGCTCGTGGCTAATCCGCTGGCTCAGTTTCAGGGCGTGGAAATAGCGCAGATAAACCGTTTGTTCCGACAAACTCTCGTGGAAACGCACCAAAGGCGGTTCATCCTCCGGGCGAATGGGGCGAATATTGACCGTTGTGCCGTCGCGCAGGGTCCAGGGGGTCGCGTATTGAATCGGATAAGGACGGATGGCCGGCCGGGGCAACGTTGCCGGATCCATGGGCGGGTGCAACACCACCCTCGCATCCAGGGCAATCAGCGAACTGGTGGTTCCGGTGGCCACGGCCTGGCCAGCCTCGCGGGCGAGGAGGGGATTGATGTCAATTTCCTTAATCCAGGGCTGTTCCACCACCAGTTGGCTGAAACGCACCAGGAGTTGCTCCAGGGCGGCCAAGTCCACGGGGGCCCGGCCGCGTACCCCTTGCAGGGCTTTGTAAATGCGGGTTTGTTCCATCATCCGCCGGGCCAGGGTGGTGTTGAGCGGGGGCAGGCCCAAGGCGCGATCGCGGAACACCTCCACCAACTGACCGCCCAACCCAAACAGCAACACGGGGCCAAATTGTGGATCCACACTACTGCCCAGAATTAGCTCATAGCCATCTAACTTGAGCATGGGTTGCACGGTGACCCCCAAAAAGTCCGCTGTGAGGACGCGCCGTTGGGGATCTGCATCACCTTCTTCGGTGTAGCTGCTGGTTTGTGGGGACTTGTGACGGTTGGCGATCGCCACGCCGGCCACGATCGCCAGGTAAGCCCAGCGCACCTCATTGGCATTTTGCAAATTCAGCCGCACACCGCCCACATCGCTCTTGTGGGTGATGGTTTCGGAATAGAGCTTGAGGGCCACGGGATAGCCAATATCGTTGGCAATTTCCACGGCCTCTTCGAGTTTGGTGGCGATGCGGGTTTCCACCACGGGAATTCCATAGGCGGCCAGGATTTGCTTGGCTTCAAATTCCGTGAGTAGATTGCGGCCCACCGCTTGGGCTTGCTGAATGATCCGAGTGACGGCGGCTCGATCGGGTTCGGCGGCAAAACTACCCGCGACCGCATTGGGGGTTTCATACAGTCCCCGCAGGTTGTAGCTGTAGCGCCACATGTAGTTGAACACCCGGGTGGCCGCGTCGGGGTAGGGGAGGGTAAAGATGCCCGCTTGGTTCAAAATTGCCTCGCCAGCGGCCACGGCCGAACCGCCCATCCAACTGGCCAAGATCGGCTTCCCGCAATGGGCATAGGGCCGCAGCCGTTCAGCAATTTGGGTGGGATCGGTCATGGCCTGGGGGGTGAGGATGGTCAGCAGCCCGTCTCCGTTGGGATCGGCGGCGGCGATTTCCAAGGCCTGGGAATAGCGATCGGGGTCGGCATCTCCCAAAATGTCGATCGGGTTGCGGCGGCTCCAACTGGGCGGCAACACTTGGTCTAACCGCTCGATCGTCTCCGGTGACAGCTCGGCCAAGTCGCCCCCGCCGGAAACCACCTCATCGGCCGCCAACACCCCAGGGCCGCCCGCATTGGTCAGCACAATCAACTTGCGCCCCCGGGGGCGGGGTTGCTTGGCCAGCACTTCGGTCATGTCGAACAGGTCTTCGATCGTCTCGACGCGCAATACCCCCGATCTCCGGAAAGCCGCATCCAACACCGCGTCACTACCCGATAGCGATCCCGTGTGGGAGGCGGCCGCCTGGGCCGCCGCTTCCGTGCGTCCCACCTTGATCACCATGATCGGTTTTTGCAGCGCCACTTCTCGCGCCGCCGACAGGAAGGCCCGCGCATCCCCCACCGATTCCATGTAAATGGCGATCGTGTGGGTGCGGGGATCATCGCCCAGGTATTCAATCAGGTCGCCCCAGCCCACATCCAGCATTGACCCGATCGACACAAAGGAACTGAAGCCCACCTGTTCCCGGAAGCTCCAATCCAAAATCGCCGTACACATGGCCCCGCTTTGGCTCAAGAATGCCACATTTCCCGGCCGGGCCATGGCGCTGGCAAAGGTGGCGTTCAAACCGGAAATCGGATTCATCACCCCCAAGCAGTTGGGGCCCACCACCCGCATGTTGTAGCGGCGGGCTTCGGTCAGGAGTCGTTTTTCTAGTTCAATGCCAGCGGGACCAATTTCCTTGAAGCCCGCAGACAGGACGATCGCCCCGCGTACCCCTGCCTGGCCACAATCGCGAATCAAGTCCGGAACGGTGGCCGCTGGGGTGGCAATCACCGCCAAATCAACGGTTTCGGGCACTTCCGCGATCGAGCGATAGGCCCTGACTCCCAACACGTTCGATCGCTTGGGATTAATGGGAAACACCGTGCCCCCAAAGGGGTTTTGCAACAAATTGGTCAAGAGCGTGCGCCCCACACTCCCTTCACGATCGGTTGCGCCAATCAGCGCCACACTCCGAGGCACAAAAATTGCATCCAAAGGATGGCGATCGGGAGAGACTTCAAGGGCGATGGAAGCAACTGTCATAGCCAGCGACCTACGTGAATGCAATAGGTAAAGAAGACAAAGGGGCAATGCCGGGCCCATGGCCCAATTGTTCAGATCAACGCAACACCGCTCAGGCAGCCCCAAGGTCGCAATTCATCCCGGCCCTAGCGTTCGTTTGGGGTTGACACCATCGCCGCAATCTCAATTGACGGCATTTGCGGGAATGCAGGCCATGGGGTTGGCTGCCGCTCGGAGGTTAGGGAATCTGTCGATCGTGAAGTCTTGATCCGATCTTGACCCGACTTGATGGGGAATTCCCTAAATCGCATACAGTTTTTTCGATTCAGCGTTTTCAATTCCGCGTTATTGATGCAGCGCCCTGATGTTGCCTCCTCAATAACATTGGGAACATCAGGAAAGGAGAATTCCAAGAAATCTGAACGAAATTTGAAAAAAATCTGACAAGTTTGGTGTCACTCAAGATGCCTACCAAGATGCCCATCAATTCGGCCCCGAAGGACGGCGGATATAGCCCAGTAGGGATTGGGGATTCACCCAGCGGGCGCGGGATCCTAGCCGATCGAGCAGGTTAGCCCGCAGCCTTGGGGGACACAGACCAATCAACAGTAATCCCAACAAAGCTTTCACCGCTCCGGGCGATCGCCCAAAGGCCGGATCATGGCCTAAGAGATGCCAACCCAATTGCCAACCGAGCAGCCCTTGGCGATCGGGTGGGTTCAGTCGCAGGGTCACGGCATCCAAGCGCGGGGCCAGATATTTATAGAGCAAATATTTATAAAAATTGCCAAAGGCGATCGGCCCATGAATGGCCAGGTGGGGATGCTGGGCGATGGTTTGCCGCAAACAGGCCAGCCCCGATCGCGCAATGCGGGCCACATTTGCCGACTGAGATCCCGCTGCCATTCGATAGAGCACCTGCACCCGGGGTACGCAAACCAAGGGAAACCGGGCCGCCAACCGCAGCCACAAATCCCAATCCTCCGAGGGAACCAGGGTGGGATCAAAGGGGGCGATCGGGCGGGGATCGGTGGGATTCGGCCAGCCCACGGCCGCCAGGGCGGATCGGCGGATCAGCGGGTTGGAGCCATTTTCTAAAAAATTGAGCTGTAACAAAGCGGGCAGCACGGCCCCTTCCAGGCTGACATAGCTGCCTCGGTGGGAAAACGCTGCCCGATCGTCCACGTAATCCGTCCAGCTATAGGCCAAGGCGGCTTGGGGATTGGCGGCCAAGGCCGCCTTCTGGGCCGCTAATTTGTCCGGAGTCCACCAATCATCCGCATCGAGAAAGGCAATCCATTGGCCCCGTGCTTGGGCTAAGCCTCGGTTCCGGGCGATCGCCTGGCCGCCGTTGGCAAACCGGAATGGCCGCACCCGAGCATCCCGCGTCGCCCAGGTTTGTAAGCAATCCCAGGTCTGGTCGATCGACCCGTCATCCACCACCACAATTTCAAAATCTGGGTCGGTTTGGGCCAACACAGAGGCGATCGTCTGGGAAAGGGTAGCCGCTGCGTTGTAGGCCGGAATGATCACTGAGATCGCTGGGTTGGGCATTGCTGAATCCGATCTTGTGGCGTTGGGCATTGCTGCTTCGGATATTGGGTTAAACGACAGGCCGCCTCAAAAACAGCAATCGAAAACGGAACTTTCGCGATCGCCGCCTACAATTTTGGCAATGCTGCGAGGGGCCCCACTGCCCTGCCACCCATGAACCGCCGATCGTCCGCCGCTTCCACCCCGATCGCCACCTCCGGGGTCACACCGCAGTTTTCTAGCCAAGATTGGCAACGCTTGAAACGGGTTCGGGCGATCGCCACCCTGATGGACAACGCGATCGAACTGCCGATTGTGCGCTACCGGGTGGGCCTCGATCCCGTGATTGGCCTGCTCCCGATCGGGGGAGACCTGGTGAGTTTTTTGCTGTCGGTTTATCTGGTTTGGGAGTCGGCCCGCCTGGGCACACCGCCCGCCCTGCTCACCCGCATGACTGTGAATATTGCCTTGGAAACCCTGGCCGGCGCGGTTCCGGCCCTCGGGGACTTGGTGGATGTGGCCTGGAAGGCCAATGCCCAAAATTTGCAGTTGCTGGAAGCCCATTTGCACGCACCCGATCGGGGGCCGGGGCGCGTGTCCAAACGGTTTGTGTTGCTGTTGATTGGGGGCCTGCTGCTGCTGACGATCGCCACGGCCAGCCTCAGCCTGTGGTTGCTGCAACTGGCTTGGCGGACTCTCGTTGGTGCATAGGTTTCGGGAATTGGAGCATCGGCCCTAGGTCTGGATGGGTTCGTTGCGGCTAGGGTCGCCCAAAAACGGCTCGATCGGGGGCGGTATTACCACCGGTTGCGGTGGGCCACCCCATTGGGTTTGTAAGTCCGTGAGGAGTTTGTCTTGCTCCGCCCGCAGGCTGTTGACTTTGGTGCTGCGGTTTTGGATCGAAAACCAAACCAAGCCCCGATCTCGCGTGGGCAAAAACCCAGACAGGGCACTGACGTTAAACAAACTGCCGGTTTTGACAGCGGAACCGGCGGGCATTTTGCGCCGGGCAATGGTTCCCCGATCGCGCCCGGCCATGGGCAACAGGGCCGCAACGCCCTCCGGAATGCCCAGCACTTGCAAGCGCCGTTCCAAGGCAATCCCGATCGCGGTGATCGCCCTGGGAGAGAAAGCATTGCCCTGGCCCAAACCGGAGCCATTGAGCGATCGCAACTCCGTTTCTGACAGGCCCGTGAGCGATCGCAACTGTTGCGCCACCTTCACGCCGCCGCCCATCTGGCGGGCCAGGGTTTCGGCCATGAAGTTATTGCTGTAGAGGTTCATTTGCTTCAGCAAACTCAACAACGGCAGCGATCGATGGCGAATCAACAAGCGCCGGCCCGCTACGGGTGTGGTCGTGCCCGGTGTGGCGGTGGCGTTGGGCAGTTGGTTGGGCGAAGCCGAGGGCAGGGCATCCAACGCTGGCCGCACCGTTCCCGCAATCACCACCTGGGGCTTGGGTGTGCCGGGGGGCATAGTTCCATGGACACGGGTGAGCAAGGGCGACCAAGCCGCTCCATTGATCCCTTGGCGCAGTAAGGTTCCGCCCAGGGCTGGCCCCGGTGGGTTGGGGTCTTCTGGATCGGGCAAAAAGTTCATCTCAAAGCGCCCTTCAATCACCAGATCGCCGGTTACCCGGTTGATGCCCAATTGCTGGAGCGCATTCCCAAGGGCGATCGCCTCTTCCCAGACAAACATCGGATCGCCACCGCCGCGCACAATCAAGTTGCCTTGGAGGGTTCCTTGGGCGATCGGCCCGTCGGCCCAAATTTCCGTGATGAATTGATGGTTCGGATCCCAGGTTTCCAAAGCCGCTAAGGACGTGGCCACCTTGGTCAAGGATGCGGCGGAGAGGGGGCGATCACCCTGATGTTGGGCCAAAACGCGCCAGTTGGCTTGGAACCAAAGGCCCTGTTCAGCGGGGTCAATGCCGGCCGCCTTCAGGCGATCGAGATATTGCTGCACCGTTGCCTGTGCTTGGGGTTCTGCCTGGTTTGGCCCCCAAAACCAACTGCTGCCAACGCGATTCAGATAAGTCACGGCTCCCTGGTGGAGCAAGTCAACCCCGGGTGAGAGGGTGAGCAGCGTTGCGAGTCCCGTACCGATGAATCCTTGCACTGTTCTGAATGCCCTGATGAGTTCTCTGATTTGCTGCGTTGCCTATTCGCTGCGTCGCCACCGTCGCAGCAGGATCTGCAATTCCGGCAGGCGCAACTGCCAAGCCACGGCCCCAAAAACCCCTAAGCCCGCTGAACCCGCCAACACCAACAACAGCAATTGCTCAAGCAGCGAGGATCCCAAGGATCCCGCCAGCCCCCAGCGCACCCCCCAGGCCACCCCCCCAGCCAGGAAGCTCCCCAACAGCACACCGCCAAAGGGCTTGGCCCAATCGCCCCAGGGCAAGCCGCCAATGCGTCGATCGAGCAACCAGAGCAACGCCGCCATGGCCAGGGCATTCACCCCCACCGTGGCCAACACAATGCCGGCCGCGCCAAACCGAGGCACGAGCCACCAGTCCAGCAGCGCATTGAACCCGATATTGACCAAACTGATCCGAAAGGGCGCATTGGCATCACCCAGGGCATAGAAGGCTCGCACCATCACATCCCGCCCAAGATAAACAAACATGCCAATCCCGGCGGCCATCAAGACGCTGGCCACCAGTTGGGAATCGTTGCTGTTGAAGGCTCCCCGCTCGTAGATTACTTGAACGATCGGGTCAGCCAGGGCGATCGTCAGGCCGCTGAGGGGCAACATGGCAATCGCGGAAACCAACAACCCTTGCCGAAGCCGATCAATAAATACGGGTCGATCATCCGCTGACCGGGCCAACACCGGCAACAGGGGCACAAGCACCACGTTGGAAACCAGGCCCAAGGGGGTTTGGATCAGCAAGTTGGCGTAGTTGAGGGCTGCCGCCGCCTGGGGCACAAAGGAGGCAAAAAATAAATCCGTGTAGAGATTAATCTGCAACATGCCGGAGGAGAGGGCCGCGGGCCCCATCACGCCCAGCACCGCTTGCACGCCTGGGTGGCGCAGCGACCAACGCAGCCGAAACCGCCCCATGCCCGCTTTGATTTGGGCGGGCAGTTGGACTAACCATTGCAAGAGGGCCCCGGCCGTGGTGCTGGCGGCCAACAGCACCCCACCCAGCGCCAGGGTTTCAGGGCCAGAGCCGCCCTGTTGCCAAGCGAACCAGCCGATCGCCCCGATCGTGACGATGCTGGACAGAACGGGACTGATCGAGGGCAGCCAATACAGATCGGCGGCGTTCAGCGTGCCGAAGCCAATCCCGATCGCCCCGGCCAAGAAGGCGATCGGGGCCATTACCTGCAATTGCAACGCCGCCAGCTCACGGGTTTGGACGGCAGCGGCGGTGTTGTGGACGCTCAAGCCGGGAGCCAACAGCCCGATCGCCGGTTCCGCAAACACCACCAGGGCCGCACTCACCAGCAGCAAGGCTCCACAAACCACCGTGGTGACCGTTTCCACAATCACCGCCGCCTCCGATCGATCGCGCTTGGCCAACACACTGACCATGGCGCTGTGGAAGGGGCCATTGATGCCGCCCAACAGAATCAACAAAAAGCCCGGCAGCACATAGGCATAGGCGAAGGCATCCACCACGGGCCCGGCTCCAAAGGCCGCTGCGATCACCTGTTGGCGCACCAGGCCCGCCACCTTGCTCAGGAGGGTGGCCCCGGCCACGATGCTGGCAATGGACAGGATCGATCGCCCGGTCTGGGTTGGCTCCGGGGCAACCGGGGGCGGGGGTTCAGGGTCGAGATTGGCGGCCGGCTCGGCGGGCGAGGGGGGCGGCAATTCGGAAGCGGAGGAAGGAGGCGGAGAGTCGGTCACGGTCGAGGGGCGATCGAGAACCCGATCGAAAAAGGCTGGTTTGCAGCATACCCGAGCCAGGGAGCGATCGACCTTTTCGCCAAACCGCTATAGTCGATCTGCGTCGATTGGCTCCCCCGATCGCCGTCAGCCAACTTTCAGATTTCGATTCCAGATTCCAACGTTTTCCCTGATCGCCGCGATCGCCCGTGAATCCTATGACCCTGACCAGCCCTTCCCCATCCCCTAAACCCACGGCCGTGCTTACGGTTTCGGGCATGAAATGTGGGGGCTGTGTGGCGGCTGTGGAAAATCGCCTGAAACGCCAACCCACGGTGGCCGATGCCAATGTGAACTTGGCGACGGGCTTGGCGGTGGTGGATTTGCTGCCGGGAACCGATGTGCAGGCCACCGTGCCCGCCCTGGCGGCGGCCTTGACGGGGGCAGGGTTTCCCAGCGAAGTGCAAACTTCGGCAGATTTGACCCCGATCGCCCCGGAAACCCCGGCCACGGCGGGCGATTGGTGGCGGCCGCTGGTGATTGCCGGGGTGCTGTTGCTGATTTCCACTTTGGGCCACCTCGATCGGCTGGGGGGCCCGCCCATTCCATTGATCAGCCGGGTGGAATTTCACTTTGCGGTGGCCACCTTGGCCCTGCTGTTTCCGGGGCGAGAGATTTTGCTAGAAGGTTTTCGCTCCCTTCTGCGCGGCATTCCCACCATGAACTCCCTGATTGGCTTGGGAACCGGTGCGGCCTATTTGGCCAGTGTGGTGGCCTTGGTTCACCCCAGTTGGGATTGGGCTTGTTTTTTTGATGAGCCGGCCATGCTGTTGGGGTTTGTGTTGTTGGGCCGCACGATCGAGGCCCGGGTGCGGGTGCGATCTCGGGAATCCTTCACGGCCCTGCTGGCCCTGAAGCCAGCCCTGGCGCGTCGGTTGACCCAGGAACCCACGGAATTGGGAGAAGCGCTGCCAACGGAATCGATTCCCGTGGGAACGGTGCAGGTGGGCCAAGCCCTGTTGGTGTTGCCGGGCGATCGGTTGCCGGTGGACGGGGTGGTGGTGTTGGGTAAAACCACGGTGGATGAGGCGATGTTGACGGGGGAATCGCAGCCGGTGATCAAGCAGCCGGGCGATCGCCTGTTGGCGGGAACCCTCAACCAATCGGGGGCGATCGTGATCCGGGCCCAGCGGGTTGGCCGCGACACGGAATTGGCCCGCATTGTGCAATTGGTGGCCGAAGCCCAGGGGCGCAAGGCTCCGATCCAGCGTTTGGCCGATCGCGTGGCGGGCTATTTTTGCTGGGGGGTGATGGCGATCGCCGGGTTCACCTTTGGCTTTTGGGCCCTTTGGGGCGATCGATTCCCCGCTGTGTTGCAAGCGGCCGCCCAAACCACCGCCCACGCTAACCACACCGCCCACCTGGCCATGGCCGGGATGGCCCCCATGGTGTCGGAGCCGGTGACCCCTGGGCAACTGGCCCTGAAGCTCGCCATTTCCGTGCTGGTGGTGGCCTGTCCCTGTGCCTTGGGCTTGGCCACGCCGACGGCCATTTTGGTTGGCTCCAGTTGGGGCGCAGAACAGGGGATTTTGATCCGGGGTGGTGATGTGCTGGAACGGCTCCAGCAGGTGGCCACGGTGGTCTTTGACAAAACGGGAACCCTCACCACGGGGCGACCGGTGTTGGTCGATCGCCAACCCCTGGTGGCTGATATGACGGGCGATCGCCTGGTGCAGTTGGCGGCGGCCGTGGAGCGGGGCACTCGCCACCCCCTGGCCCAAGCGATCGCCCAAGCGGCCGCTGCGCTACCCGCTCTCCCGGCCCAAGACTTCGTGACGGAACCGGGCCTGGGAGCCAAGGCCCAAGTGGCCGATCGCCCCGTTTGGGTTGGCAATCGGGCCTGGCTGGCTCAAGGGGGAATTCCCTTGCCGGAGTCGGTGGAATCGGCCTTGCAGCACATGGCCCAGGCGGGGAAAACGCCAATTTTGGTAGCGGAGGGCGATCGACTGGTGGGGCTGTTGTCGGCCGCCGACGAGTTGCGACCCGATGCGATCGCCACCGTGCAGCGGCTCCAGCAACTGGGGTTGGATATTCGGGTGTTGACGGGCGATCGGGCTGAGGTGGCCAACGCCCTAGCCGATCGGGTTGGTTTGCCCCGGTCGGCCGTGGTTGCCGAGTTGCGACCCGACCAAAAAGCCCAAATCATCAGCCAATTGCCCCATCCGGCCATGGTGGGTGACGGCATCAACGACGCACCCGCCTTGGCCACTGCTCCCGTTGGCATTGCCCTGGGATCGGCCACCGATGCTGCCCTCGAAACTGCCGGTGTCATTTTGACGCGCGATCGACTGCTCGACCTGCCGAGCGCGATCATGCTCGGCCGCGCAACGTTCCGTAAAATTCGCCAAAACCTGTTATGGGCCATCGCGTACAATGCGATTGGCATTCCCCTCGCGGCGGGCCTTTGGTTACCCTCCGTTGGATTGGGGCTTAGTCCTGCCACTGCTGCCGCTCTGATGGCTTTCAGTTCTGTCAGTGTGGTGAGTAATTCCCTGCTCTTGCGTGTCAGCGCCCGATCGGCAGTTAGTGCGCTGCCTGAACAAAACCAGACATGTCAGAATTAGCCGTAACCGAGCTACGTCAAGAGTCTCCACACTTCGTGGAGCACAGTTAATCCAGTCCGCATAATCAGCCCATGCCCGCAGAACCCAGGCAAAATCACCTCTTAATCGTTGAAGACGACAAGGGGAGACGGGAAGTCATTCTCGAAAATCCCGTCTACTCCATTGGACGCGATCCCAAGTGCGATGTCATCCTTGTTTCTCAATTTGTGTCGCGTCGGCACGCCACCCTCGTTCGTCTGTCCTATGACGACGGTACAGCCTATTACCGAATTGTCGATGGCAACCTCAAGGGCAAACCCAGTGCCAATGGGCTGTTAATTAACGGTCGTAAGCTGCAAGTCCACGATTTACAAAACGAGGACGAAATTGTCTTTGGGCCCCAGGTTCGGGCCATTTACTACACCCTCAAGCAAGATACGCTCTCGATCGGGCCGCCGGACGAGTTTGATATCACCTTGATTAGCCCCAACATGGTGGGTGACCCGGAAGACACGGATGATGATTAACCCTTGTGTTAATCAGAACCCATAGGAGACTCCAGAATCTGAGCGTTTGAAGATGTTGTTGTTTAATCAATCATCCCTCAAGGCTTCTGGAGTCATGTTTAAGCATTATCCTATGCGCTTTCCTATCGTTTTCGGCATTGATTGACTCGGCACTGATTGATTCAGCACTGATTGATTCAGCACTGATTGATTTAGCGTTTACGAAGCATCTACAAAGCATCTACTGAAAAAGTTTCTGAAAAGCTAAAACCGAGCCTGAGCCAGCCGCTGTCACTGACCAAGTTCATTGAGAATCTTAGGAAAGTTGCAGATCTTGGCCCCGTTTCGGTTTTGGCTTTTCTTAGTTTTGGCTTTTTAAGCTGTGGGTTCATGAATGCGCGGACAATGCGCGGGTGAATTGTCCTGTGAATGAATCGATGAATGAATCGATCGCACCCTAGCCCAATTGAGCCGCGCACACCGCCGCTCCCAGCAGGCCCACTTGAGGATTCAAGACCACCGAAACGGGCACATTCTCTAACAGCTCGCTTACCCGGCCCTTGCTGCCAAAGTGAAATAGAAACTGTCCCCGATCGAGCAAGGGCAAAATCTTGGCGGCAATGCCTCCGGCCACATATAACCCGCCGTAGGGCAAGAGCTTCAGGGCCAAGTTGCCCGCCTCGGCTCCATAGGCCGCCACAAACAAGTTCATGGCCTGTTCGCAGAGTGCGTCGGACTCTTCCAGGGCAGCACGGGCAATGATTGCACCGGGATCGATGCTCTTTTCGCTGCGGCCCATTTCCTGTTCCCAGGTGCGGATGGCTTGGGCGACGGTGCTGTTTTCGTGGCCCGTTTGTCGATCGCGCAAAAATTGATAGATGCCGACAATCCCTTGACCGGAAACAATCCGCTCCACGGAGACCCGATCGATCTGATATCGCTCCTGCAAATAGTTGTGTAGCTCCCATTCCAGGGCCGATCGGGGTGCAAAGTCTGTGTGACCGCCCTCGGTGCTGAACGCTCGGTAACGGCCCGGCTCGCCCGTTGGAATCAAAAATCCTTCGCCCAAGCCAGTGCCCGCCCCCAAGATCCCGATCGGGGCCAGGGGATCGGCCTTGGCCGGCTGCAACACTTTCAAATCCACCGCTTCCAGCACCGGGATGCCATAGCCAACGGCGGCAAAGTCGTTGATCAGTTCCACATGGGGAATCTCGAGGGCTTGGATTAGGCGATCGATCTCCAGGAACCAGCCCAGGTTGGTGAGTCGTGATGTGCCGTGGGCCACGGGCCCCGCAATGCCAAAACAGGCGCGATCGGGTCGGCGATTTAGTCCGGAAGCCCCCAAAAAGGTTTCCACCATTGGCACCAAGTCGGTGAAGTCCCGGCTGGCGTATTGGGCTTCATACAGGGGTTGCAATTCCACCGCCTGGGGGGTGCGGCTGTCGGTTTCCACCAACCGCAGAATCGTTTTGGTTCCGCCCACATCACCGGCCAACAGCAGCGCCACGGTTTCGCCTCCCGTTCTCAGATTGCTAGAGCTTCAGCAGGCCAAGGAACTCTGGCCCGCCCACAAGTCAATGATCTCAACGATCTCAACCCAATCACACCCTCATCCGTCCGACCGGGACACAGCACCCCATTCCGTAGGGGCGCAATGCTTGCCATGTGCTTCAACTTAACGGTTAGCTTGTTCAAAATCATCCCAATCAGGGTCGATTGAAACCCGTCAACCCTGTAGGGGCGTACAGCCGTACGCCCCTACCCGGATTTTCTCGGTCTTAAGTTGAAGCCAATGAACGCTTGCGCCCCCCCGATACTCATGCTTGCGATCTCGATCGCTTGCACCCCGACTGATCGGGTTGACTAATTTTGCTCGAAGGGTAAGCCAAAGACCGAGCAGAACGTTTTCTCAACCTTATAGCCCGAGTCGATCGTCTCCAGCGGATCCTTCCGCAGCCGGTGACGCAAGCAGAGCACAATTACCCGGCGGATGTCATCGACGGTTACTTGGGTACGACCTTCGAGGGCGGCGATCGCCTTGGCGGCCCGGTTGGTCACGATGTCGCCGCGCAATCCGTCCACATCCAGCTCAGAACAAACTTGGGAAATTTGCACCCGCAAATCGTAGTCCAGCTCCACCGAGGGCAGCAGGTTCCGGGCGTTCACCAGCTTGGCTTGCAGGGCTTGCTGTTCCGTTTGGCAACGATCAAGGTAGCTTTGGGGGCTGCTGTCAAAGGCCGATCGCTCTTCCACAATTTGCACCCGCAGGTTCGGCTCCTTCACGGTGCGAATTTCCGCGTGCATCCCGAACCGATCAAGCAGTTGGGGCCGCAGTTCCCCTTCTTCCGGGTTGCCGGAACCCACCAACACAAACCGTGCTGGGTGGCGAATCGAAATCCCTTCGCGTTCCACCGTGTTCCAGCCCGAGGCCGCCGAATCCAGCAGCACATCGACCAGGTGGTCATCGAGCAGGTTCACTTCATCCACGTAAAGGATGCCGCGATTGGCCTTGGCCAACAGGCCCGGTTCAAAGGCTTTCACCCCTTCGGCCAGGGCTTTTTCAATGTCGATCGTGCCGCAAACGCGGTCTTCGGTGGCTCCCAAGGGCAGGTCAACCATTTGCACCTTGCGCTGCACCACGGGCAAGGACTGACCCGCCAACGCCCGATCGCGCACCTCGTCGCTCATCAATTCCGGGTCGCGGGGGTCGCTGTTGAAGGGGTCGCCGTCCACCACATCGATTTCCGGGAGCAAGTCGGCCAGGGCGCGAATCGTGGTGGATTTGCCCGTGCCCCGATCGCCAACGATCAACACACCCCCAATCTTGGGGTCAATGACGTTGAGCATCAACGCCAACTTCATTTCTTCTTGACCGACGATCGCCGTGAAGGGAAACACGGGCCGGCGGCGGGTTTCGGAACTGACAACGGTTGCGGTCACGGGCGTTTCAGGTAAGGTCGATTTTGAAGGGTTGGATCTTATGGGATCAAAATTGGGCGGGCCCTTGCGGCCGGCCGTCTTTCATTTTGCCATAGGGGTTGCGCTCCCAACGGGCGATCGGCCCGTTGGGGGAGGCTGATACCATGGACTGGTAACTTTTCAAAAATTTCGGCAAGGGCTGGGCTGTGGCTGCAACTTCATCTCCTTGGGTCTCGGTGGCACGCATGGTGGAAGAGCTGCTCTACTCAACTCGCCACCGGGCCACCCTAGGCCCGGCGGCACGGGGTCTGGCGGCCCGACGGGGGCGATCGTCGCGCTCGGCCGGTTCGCCGCTGAATTCTCAACCCAGTCGCCCCCAGCCGGCCCGGCGCGATTCGCTGGATGATCCTTGGGCCGATGACCCCGATCGCTACGTGGATGAATATGCGAATCGATATGTTGATCGTGTCGATGATCATGTCGATCGCCCCGTAGACCAGTCGGGCGATCGATCCCTCAATCGCCGGCCACGCCCCAGCCACCATCCCCGTAAAACACGCCTCCGCCATCGCTACGCGGCCCGATCGATCATCACCCGGCGTTGGTTGCCTTGGGTTGCCGGTGGCAGCCTGCTCCTGCTGTCGGATTGGCAGCTAGGATCCGCCGCTGCGGCCGGTGGGGCCGTGGTTTGGCTGGTCTACCGCACCGAGCCGCGCCATTGGCAAGCCCTCGATCGACAGATTCAAGGTTGGTTGCGAGAACTGAACCGGGGCGAAAACGGCAAGCTGACCCTGGCCCTGGTGGGCGGTGGTGCAGCCATGCTGAGTACCTACGTGGCCGCGGCCGTGTTGGGAGAATCGACCGGCTGGCTGGGGGCAGCCACGGTGCTTCAAGGGTTTGGAACCCTGGGCGCATTGGCCCTGCTGGTGCGCCACTGGTTCGGCCAACCCACGATCGAACACGATCGCCTCTTCCATCGGGCGATCGAGCGATTGAGCGATCGCGATCCCCTTTCCCAACTGGCCGCCGCCCGCCAACTGGGCCATCTGGCCGATCGGGGGCACTTGGATGCCACCCAAACCCGCACCGCCGCCGACTGTGTGCGGTTGCTGTTGCAACAGGGGTGCGATCGCCCCGTTCATGAAGCCGCTTGGGATACCTTGGCAGTGCTGGAACCGGTGGGCGCAGAACCCGGAACCGCCCGATCGGGACGATCAACCCAACCCGTTTTGGTGCGCTTGCCTCGGGTCACGGTTCGATCGCGCCAACCCTAATTCCCAGCGACCAAACTGATGGGATCGGGGTGGAAGTTTCCCGGGTGTAACAGCGAATTCTTGAGAAAACTAGAAAATTTGAGAAAATTGCACCTGGTTCGTGTTTAAGGTTTCATGGGCTACCGTTTCCTGAAGATCGCGGCCAGCCCACATTGGCAGTCGATCGCAACCAGTTAAGATAGAAATACCAACTTCCATCGGGGTCACCTTCAATCGCGTTGCCAGGGTGCAACAAGCGCACGCGATTCCCGAGTTCTAAGCCTTGCACCAAAGGAGGCCTATGCTTCAAGACCCTAGAGCCGTCCGCCACTTTCAAAAAATCGCCGATACGATCGCTGAACTGTGGAATCGGGGCTACCGCTTTGACGATATGCGGATGTACCTTGACGGTTACTTGGCAGCCCTGCGTTATACCGAGTCCTTGGAAGCGTTTTCGATTAATCGTCTCGAAGAGGAAGCCACGCGCTATCTCTACGACCCATCCAACTACGACATGGTGCAACCTCAGCCGGATTTGGTTGAATAGCGCCGCTGACCGCGTTCCAATGTCCACGATCCAATGTTTTGATGATTTGATGGGTCATTTGATCAGTGATTGGATTGTTGCAGTCACGTTCTCAGGAGATTGTTCCTAATCACGTTGCTGGCATCATATTCCCTTCAAATCTTTTGCAACTTCCCTTTTGCAACTTCTCTCAATCGATTGTCAGTCAAATTAGGTGTTCAAATTCATTTTTTCATCTCTTGTTGACTCGAGAACTCGATAACCCAAGTCATTGGGTTCATAGAAATAAGCGTGCTGCTTTCGTAGTCAAGTGATGTTTCAGCCCATGGGACTGAAATCAGGTTGGCTCAAGAATCTGGAGTAACAAGTTTCTCCTTGTTCTTGCTCTAGCATGGTGTTTTTAAAAATTGGTAGACTGATTGGGGCATCCTATGCAAAATGGGAATCCTGGTCAGTTTTTTTGTGGGCTGAATGAAAATTTGGTGAGTCCAGCTAGCTGCTTGTTTATGAAGTGGCTAACTGTTGGATTTTGATGGCCAAATTTTGATGACTTGACTTTGATGGCTGGACTTTGACGGCTTGATTTTGATTGCTAAATTTTGATGTCTTGATTGGGGTGGTTTGATTTGGGTGGCTTAAGCAGGAAGACAAAGCGCATGGATGTGGTGACCTTAAAACCAGCCCGATCGCCCGATCGGGATTTGGTGCTGCCCTTAATTAGTCAGCTTTATGAGCATGAGTCCATTGAATTTGCGCTCGATCGGGTGGGGCCCGCGCTCGATCGGCTCCTGGCCCAACCGGATTGGGGCACGGTGCTTTTGATTCAGCCGGAAAGTGATCCCCAGCCCGATCGCCCCTCCATTGCCGGTTATGCCTTGTTGGCCTACCTTTACAGCCTCGAATTTGGCGGGATGGTGGCGCTGCTCGATGAGTTGTGGATTAGCGAAGCCTGGCGCGGTCAAGGGCTAGGGCGCAAAACCATGACGGCGATCGAGCAGTTCTGTGGCGATCGCGGGCTGGTGGCCCTGCGGTTGGAAGTGGGCAAAACGAACACAGTTGCTCGATCGCTCTATCAATCCTTGGGGTTCCAGGATCTCGATCGCGACTTTTGGACCAAGCGCCTCGGTTGAGGGCCGGGCTGAAGCGGTCTGCTTTCAGACTGCCGCACCATCCCTCACCACTGTTAATTCGCCCTGTTGATTCGCCCTGTGATTTAGCCCTGTGATTTAGCCCTGTGATTTCCATCGAAAATCCCCAACCGGCCACCGTCCAGATCCGATCGGCCCAGCCTGCGGATGTGGCGGCCCTCTTTCACCTGATTGAAGCCCTGGCCGCCTACGAAAAACTCAGCCACCAGGTCACCGGTTCCCCGGAAGCCCTGCGATCGCACCTGTTTGGCGATCGGCCCTTTGCCGAAGCCCTGGTGGCCGAAGCCCAGCCCACAGCGGGCGGCGCGGCCAGCATCGTCGGAATGGCGCTGTTTTTCTATAACTATTCAACTTTTCTGACCCGGCCGGGCTTGTATCTCGAAGATCTGTTTGTGTTGCCGGCCTATCGGGGCCAGGGTTTGGGGAAAGGACTCTTGCAAGCGGTGATCGATCGGGCCAAATCGCAACAGTGCGGGCGGGTGGAGTGGAGCGTGCTGGACTGGAATGCTCCGGCGATCGCGTTTTATGAGCACATGGGCGCAACAGTTTTGCCCGACTGGCGAATTTGTCGGGTGCTGTTGCCTGAAGCGATCGCCTGACAATCTGCCCGCCAGCTCGCCCCGGCAAATTGTCTCGATCGATCGGCCAATTAGTCCTGGATCTCAATGGGCGATCGACCCAAAAATTCATCCAGCTTGGCCCGCACCACCTGGATGTCTTGCCACATCAACCATTTGGGGCTGCCCTTCTCTCGCGACTGATTTCGCAACAGGTAAGCGGGATGGAAAATGGGCATACAAAGCCGCCCTTCCCATTCCAGCCACTGGCCCCGAATTTTGGTGATCCCATCCTTGCGACCGGTCACGCCGCGCACCGCCGTGGCTCCGGTCAGCAAGATAATTTTCGGATCCACTAACCGAATCTGCTCCATCAGGTAGGGCCGGCAGGCCGCCGCTTCCTCGGGGGTGGGGGTGCGGTTGCCGGGCGGCCGACAGCGCACCACGTTGCAGATATAGACTTCCGTGGCCAGGTCAATGCGCACGGATTCCAGGATTTTTTCGAGCAACTGTCCCGATCGCCCCACAAAGGGCAACCCGGTTTCGTCCTCCGTTTGGCCCGGCCCTTCGCCAATGATCATGATCGGGGCCGTGGGCAATCCGCGACCGACCACCACATTGGTGCGACCACCGGCCAGCTCGCAACGCTGGCATTGGCGGCAATGGGCAAACAGCGCTTCAAGGCTGTTGTAGGTTCCCGGCGGAATGGGTTGCCGACCGTCTAGGGGAATCCGTTCGAGGTCGATCGCGGGCGGAGGTGGGGGGGCCGGCGGTGCAATGCCCCCAAAATCGAACAGACTAATTTGCTCGCTCACGGGATCAGTGGCGGACACGATCAAACAACTTCCTTTTTCTTCCGGTGGCTAGAGTCCGGTGGCAACCCGTTTTTGTTGGTCGGGCCGACCTAGACGGCAGCGGGTTCCATTCCCAGGCGGGCCAGCAGTCGATCGAGATCGAAATGCTCACCCATCAAGTGGCGGATGCATTGAATTTTAATCGGTTCCTGCAAACGCACTTGCCCAAAGGCCCGATCGACAATTTCCACCGTGGTCAACGTGTCCAGATCCACCGTCAGCACCGGAACTTCCAACTCTTCGGCGCGGGCGATGATTGTCGGATCCGGCGGCACTTGCCCCGTCAGAATCAAGCAATGGGTTGAGGTTTCCAAGGCTGCAAACTGAATATCTGCCCGATCGCCCCCGGTCACCACGGCCATGTTGTTGCCCTTGCGGAAATACTTGAGGGCCGAATTCACGTTCATGGCCCCGATCTTCAGGTCTTCCACCATCAGTTCCAGGCGATCGCGGCAACAGAGCACTTCCGCATCCAGTTGGCGCACCAGTTCACCCACGCTGACACTCCGCAGCAGGGAGTTGCGCGGCAGCAGCCCCAAAACGGGAATGCCTTGGGACTCCAAAAATGGCCGCGCCACACCGTTCACCGCGTCCAGTTCCTTGGCAGGCAAACGGTTCAGCACCACGCCCGCCAGTCGATCGCCCAGCAGCTCCCGAGCGGCCATCAGCCGATCGACCGTCAGGGTGGGTTCATAGGAACAAACCAGCAACACGGATGCATCCAGCGTTCGCGCCGCTTGGGCCATGGATAGTTCAAACAAACTGCCCTCTTGTAAGGAGGCGGGCCCCTCCATCAGCACCAACTCAGCGCTGGTATTGCCATAATCCTCCAGCAAGGCGCTGTAGTTGGTGGGGTCTTCCCCTTGCAACCGCTTGAGCACCGCATCGGAGGTTAGTTGCACCAGCGTCGGCAGCAGTCGATCGCTCGGGAGGTTCAATGTCTCGCGGATCAGCCGCACATCCGCATCTTCGCCATCCGTGGCCGTCATCAGGCCACCGAGCGGCTTCCCGTAACCGATCTTGATGTCCTTGGTGGCCAACAGATGAGCCAGCCCTAGCAATACCGCTGATTTGCCGCTGTACTCTTCCGTAGAACCGACGATCAAATGCCTGGGACGAAACGGCACGCTAAAACTCCTGTGTTGTGCAACAAACTGGGGCGAAATGAACCGTCTGCGGTTGGGGGAAATCGGTTGAAATCGGGGAACCGTGGCTCGATCGAAGGGCGATCGAAAAGGTTAGCGATCATTGGCAGAACCGGCGGGGGTCTCTCGCTGCGTCACAGACCCGTTCAACAGATCCATCGGCCTTTGCGAGGGGGAAACTCCGCAACCCAGAACCGTGGGCGGTCTTCAGTATTCAGAACGTGATTCAGAACGTGAATTGACTTTCAGATGTCGTCAGATTTGAGGGGCGATTTTCAGGTGCGATCGACCCAGCAAATCTGGAGGGATACCAGACATAGCAATCCTGTTAATGCAATTAAATCATTAATGTGTATTGCAGCGATTGCAACTGTCCATTACACCTGGTATGGAAGGGTAACGATTGTAACAAGTTGTTAGGGATTGTTTCCGCAGTTTTGCGCCCTGAGTCCGGGTGGGCTGAGGTGCTTGGGGATCGCTCTGCCGGGTCTGAGAATGGGCTTGGAAACCGATGGCCGGCCGCCGATGTGACCCGATCGCCCCTCTAGGGTTAATCATTCCCAAAATTTCCCGCCCATGGGCAGCTCCGAAGCAACCCAATTCAGGGTTTCCCGAACGATTTGGCGGACGATGGGGCTAAAGGGGGCATTATGCGATCGTTTCCTAACATTACCAAAAAAATAATGCCTGATTTAATGCCTGATTTCGGCTGAATGCCGAACTTACTGTTGAGCCTGATGCGGGATTTGGTTCTGGAATTTGGTTCTGGGATTTGGTTCTGGAATTTGATTTCGGTCTGATTTTGATTTGGCCAAAGCCTGATCGGGTTTCGCTGGTCAGAGGCTGAAGAGTGGATCTAACCAGCGATCGCCCCAATCTAAGGGCTAATCCAAGGCCCGATCTAAGGGCCAAACCGAATCTAAGGGCCAGACCGAAGGGCCCAGCAAGGGCCGATCGGGAGGAATATCTTAGCTCGCTTGATCCTATTCCAAATGGCTCAGAAGCTTGCGATAAAAGGCCTTTGAAAAATCCGTCACCCGCGTTTTTTTATAGTCAATTAACACATCAATTAGAAAGCTAATAAATTCAAAATTAGCCATGGACACTTCGTAGCTTAATTCTGCATTGCCATCAAACTGAATTCGACAGCGGGTTAGGTCGGCCGGCAGGGTGGAAACACGCCAGGTGGCCACAAAGGGAATATCGTCGCCGCCTTCAATGCGACGTTTACCTTCGATCGATCCCTTTTGGTATAGCCCGATCGCAAAGGGCAACACGTTGCGTTTTGCGCCCTGATAGTAGGGCAGATAAACGCCAACGGCTCCCTTAGCAGCCGGTTCTAGTTTGTCCAACGACATGTGGCGTGGCCTCCTGTGGCCCGTGAGAGGATGACGAGACGATGGGGGGTGGTGACAGTATTGGGGCGATCGCGCCGTGGCCGTCAACCATCGGCAATTGCCGTATTTGCCATTATTGCCAAGCCAGACCCCTTCAACAAGGGGCGTTGGGGTCTCAAGAACTCCTCAAAAACTCCTCAAGAATGTCGTAAGAATACCGTTGATTCACCGGGCCCAAACTGCACCAATTGGTAGGATGGATCGCTTGCGTGATTTGGCCGCAAGCGGTCTAATGCTAGGGAAGATTGCCGTTGATTAACCCCAACTCATTACTTGCACCATCTTCCTGAATCATATGACGGAACCACTTCTTGACCGGGATGCTCTCGATCGAACCACGGCGGAATCGGGCGGCCAGTGGGATTGGAGCGGTGGCCTCGAAGGGCGGCGGCGCAAGGCGGCCACCGCTCTCTTCGCCCTCTGGTCCACGGTGGTGATGTTGCACTATGCGGCTTGGGGGCCGGCCTTTGTGTGGGTGGTGACGGTGTTGGCGGGGGCCTATGTGCTGCGGGTGATGGCGGCTCCTCAGGCGGCGGTGACCGCGCGATCGACCGACCAACGCGCGGCGATCGCCCCAGATCTTTCCCGATCGCCGGTTGCTTGGGCGGCGGATGCTTGGCCTTCGGTGGCGGTGTTGGTGTCAGCCAAGGACGAGGAAGCGGTGATTGGGGCGCTGGTGAAACGCCTCTGCGCGATCGACTATCCAGCCGATCGCTACGAAGTTTGGATTATTGACGACGGCAGCAGCGATCGCACGCCCCAGGTTTTGCAACAACTGCAAACGGTTTATCCGCAATTGCGCGTTTTGCGGCGGCCGCCGGGGGCCGGGGGCGGCAAGTCCGGCGCGTTGAATGCGGCCGTGGCCCAGGCTCGGGGCGAAATTCTGGTGGTGTTTGACGCGGATGCTCAAATGCAGCCGGAGCTATTGCGGCAGGTGGTTCCAGTTTTTGCCCGATCGAGCGTTGGCGCGGTGCAGTTGCGCAAGGCGATTGTGCAAGCGGAAGCCCTTGATGTTCATCCCGATCGCGACAACTTTTGGATTCGAGGTCAGCAGGCAGAAATGGCCCTCGACAGCCACCTCCAAGGACAACGGGCCCGCTTGGGTGGCGTGGGTGAGCTGCGGGGCAATGGTGAATTTATTCGGCGTGCTGCCCTCGAACAATGCGGCGGATTCAACGAAGCCACCATTACCGACGACTTGGATTTGGCCGTGCGGCTGCACCTGAACGGTTGGGATATTGAATGCTTGATGTTCCCGGCGGTTTTGGAAGAGGGTGTGACCCGCCTCAAGGCCCTGTGGCATCAGCGGAACCGCTGGGCCGAAGGGGGCTACCAACGCTATCTCGACTATTGGCGGGCGATCGCCGGGAATCGCGGTGGAGCCGCCAAAACCTTGGATTTAGCTGTGTTTTTGCTATTCCAATACCTCGTTCCCCAAATGATTGTGGCTGACTGGGTTGTGGCCGGAATTCGGGGCGATGGGCCCGTGCTGACTCCGCTGGCCACGGCGGGGCTGTTGCTCTCGGCCTTGGGGATGGTGTTAGGGTTGCGTCGAATCGCAGTGGTGACTGAAGTGCCTACCCATTGGGGTGATCGCCTGGTCAGTTGGTTGCGCACCCTCAACAAAACCGCCTTGGGTTTGGTGTATATGCTGCACTGGTTCCCCGTCATTGCCAGCATGGGTTTGCGGATTGCGGTGCGGCCCAAGCAGTTGAAATGGGTGAAAACGGCCCACGCCGGTTCCGGGGAACTGGCGATCGAGCTAGATGATCTCGACTCCGACCATTCCTAGGCAGCGCACTAAGGGCGCACTTAAAGAGGGCATATGCTGGCAAATTGGCGCTTTTGGGTCATGGGTCTGATCGTGGGAATGGTGGCGGGATGTCGTGTGGACTTGAACGGCCCCAATGGCCAAGCAAAACCCCAACAAACCCTGACCGTTTCCGCTGCCGCCAGCTTGCAACCTGCCCTCACCACCCTGCAAGCGGAATATCGCCTGGTGGAACCCACGGTGCAGTTAAGCCTCAATTTCGGTTCCTCCGGCGCGCTCAAGCAGCAAATTTTGCAAGGGGCCCCGGTGGATCTGTTCATTTCAGCCGATACCAAAACCATGGCGGAGTTGGCGGGGTCGGGCCTGGTTGATCCGGCAACCCAACGAGATCTGCTCTCCAATGAGTTGGTCTTGGTGGCCCGGCCCGGGGTTCCCCTGCGCAAGTGGCAAGACGTGGCTCGGCCGGAGGTGAAATTTTTGGCGATCGGGGATCCGGAACGAGTGCCGGTCGGTCGCTATGCCCGCGCCACATTGGTGTCTTTGGATCTTTGGAAAGCCGTGCAACCGAAGTTGGTTTTGGGCCAGGATGCCAGACAGGTGTTGACAGCGGTGGTGACCGGCAATGCGGATGCGGGGGTGGTGTATGCCTCCGATGTGCGTCGATCAACTGAGTCGCCACTGGGTTTGGTGTTGGTGGGAGATGCGCCGCCGGGATCCCATCCGCCCATCACTTACCCGATCGCGGTGATGGCCAAAACGCGCCAACCGGCCGCCGCTCGCCAATTTGCTGACTGGTTGGGGAAACCCACCGCCCGATCGATCTTTGTCCGCTATGGGTTTGTGCCCCTGAGCTTGGGGAGTGCTTCACCCTTGCCGCATCCGGTGGCTGCCCCTGAGCGATCGCCCGCCCACTCATGACCAGCCCCGCCAGTTGGGTGACCCAGTGGGATTGGTCGCCTTGGAGTTTGTCCGTGGGGGCGGCCCTGTGGGCCACCGGGTTGGCCGTGAGCTTGGGCTTGCTGATTGCCTGGGCGATGCTGTCCTGTCGGGAACCCTGGCGCAGTGCGATCGATACGGTGTTAGTGTTGCCGCTGGTGTTGCCGCCAACGGTGGTGGGGTTTGGGCTGTTGGTGTTGTTGGGTCGCCAGGGGCCGATCGGGTTGGCTCTGGAATCGATCGGGGTGTCGGTGGTGTTTTCGCCCCTGGGCACGGTGGTGGCGGCCACGGTGGTGGCCTTTCCCTTGGCCTATCGCACCTTGCTTTCCACCTTTGAGCAATTGGATCCTGACCTGTTGCGGGCGGCCCGCACCTTGGGCCTGAATGGTTGGCAAATTTTTTGGCGGGTGCGGTTGCCCCTGGCGCGATCGGGCTTGGTGGCGGCGGCCTTGCTCGCCTTCGCGCGATCGCTCGGAGAATTTGGGGCCACGGTGATGTTAGCGGGCAACATTCCCGGCCGCACCCAAACGATTCCCAGTGCCATTTTTGCCGCCGTAGAAGCGGGTGACTGGCCCCGGGCCCAACTGTGGGTGTGGTTATCGATCGCGATGGCCCTGCTGGCAATTGTGGGGCTTAATCAAGCGGCCCGTCGCCCTTGGTAGGGGGATTGTTGGGTTCTGAATTCGTTACAGAATGGGTTGCAGAATTCGGTGATTTGATCGGTTCGATGAACTCGATCGGCTCGATCGGCCCCGTCGCTGCGGGTGACCAGATTAACCAACCCGCCGCCACCGCAAAGGAACCCGCCGCCTGACCAGGATGCAGCGGCAACCCCGTGGCACTCAGCAGGGCATTGACAGCCGCAAAACCACCGAAAAAGCACCCAATTCCCAATCCCACGCGATCGGGCATCAGGTCGATCGCCAGCGGAATGCCCCCATTAAATAGCCCCGCCCAGGCCACCATCATCACCAACGCCAGCGGCCAAGTGATGATTTCCAATTGCGGCAGCGTCAGCATTGGCAGCCCCATCCCCAAGGCGATCGCCCCCGCCAACATCACTGATCGATTGCCCCACCGGCCCGCCAACAGCCCCATCACCAACGCCCCGATCGCCACCGTCAGACCCACCCCCAACCCAATCACACTGCCGGGCCATTGGGGCAACTGGCTTTGCAAGGCAGCGGGCACAATCCCAAAAAACAGCCGCAGCCCCCAACCCACGGCCGCCCCCAAACCCAACAGCCGCACCACTTCTCCCCACCGAATCGGCCCAGGACGATGTTGGGCAACGGCGCTGGCTCCCAAGACCCGATCGGGCCCCGCCAATTGCAAGACTCCCGCCGCCGCCACCAGGGCCAACGATCCCAACCCAAAGGCATAGGCCGGGCCCAACTGCAAAACGCGATCGCGAGCCAAGGGAGCCACCGCCCCCACCAAGCCCGCCGACAAAACCAACAAGCTGTTGGCCTGGGGCAGTTGACTGCTCAAGGCGTATTGACCAATGAGGGCGATCGCGGGCGATCGAAACACCGCCATGGCCACCGCCCACAGCACCACCGTCACCATCAACAGGCCTTGAATGATTGCCCCGCGCCCCAACGCCGCCGCCACCATGGCCCCAAACATCAACACCGTCAGCCCCACCCCCGCCACCACTAGGGGATAGCGGCTGCCCACGCGCAACCGCGCCCGATCGCTCAAGCCTCCAATCACTGGCTCCAACACCGCCGCCAGGCCATCTTCCAAAATCAACACCGCCCGATTGACCCCCGGCAACCCCACGGCCGCCAACAACTGGGGTAAATAGAACCGATACAGCACCCAAGCCAGGGAAATGGCTCCTTGCAATCCCGCCAATCCCAACACGGGCCGCCACAGGAGGTTGCGTTCCGGTTGATGTGATTCAGGCTGATTGGATGCCGGTTGATTGGATTCCGGTTGAGCGAACCCAGGCTCTTTTGGCTCGGGATTCGGGACAGGCTCGGGTGATTGGGTCATGGGATGGGGCCAGGGCAAAGACCGATCGCCTCGGGGGCGATCGCGCGGATAGTTCCGGTCTAACCGATCGATTCGGCCCCTGGCGAACCTTTCCGGGCGATCGTCCATATCAGCCCCACATCAGCCCCATATCAGTCCCACAGCAACAAAAATCCTGAATCAATGGATCCTGGATCAATGGACTTAACTGATTCCTCAACGTCGGGGCTGAATTCTGACGCTAATTCGCCGTGGCCGCTCTCAGGGTGTCAATATTGGCTTCCCAATTGCGCCCATCAAAGGGTTCAATCAACACCTGCGACGGATCGGCCAAATCAACTCCATCCAGGCAGCGGGCATTCACGCTATAGCCATCCGGGTGCGATCGGGGCACATAAAACGACTTGATGCCACAGGTGCGACAAAACAAATGCTTGGCCGTGCCCGTGTTGAAGGTGTAGGTGGTTAATGCCGTTTCGCCCTGCAACAGTTGAAAGCGCGATCGGGGAACGAGCAAATGCAAAAATCCCGTTTTGTCGCAAATGGAGCAATTGCAAGACTGCACCTGCAAGGGTGATGGCCCCTGCACCTGAAAGCGCACCGCTCCGCAATGGCAACCGCCCTCATAGGTGACGGCAGAGTCACGGTTGGATTCAGTCTCCGCTGTGGGGTTGGGTTCTTGGGTCATGGCGAATGGTCGATCGAGAAAAAACGGATTGCTAAGGCTTGAATTAGGGCTTGAAGTCTAGGGCTTGAATTGTCGATCGAACGTGGCCCGGTCGATCGGTTGCGGCACTTCCAAGCCCTCGCCTCCCAACACCGTCAAAGGTTGACCTTCCACCAAAATCCAAACCTTCGCAGCGGGATTCAACGTGCTGGCCGTGTAAACAATTTGCCCTAACCGTCCCATCATCGATGCACTGCCGCCGCCGCTGGTGAATTCCGACGACAGGTTCACCCGCACTCCTTCCGGCGCAATCATCACGTCCAGGAGCTTGGTGTTGATGGGAATGGCGCTGCTTAAGTTGTTGTCGGTGGGTTGCCCGGCCAAAACTTGCTCGATCGCCCCGCGCAGCACCTCATCTGGCTCACTGCTGGCCACGGTTTTGGCCGGTTGACCCGCCATCGCAAAATGGGTTCCCGTGTCCTTCAGCCAATAGACCTGGGACTGTTCAGCGATCGGGGCGGTGGCCACAGGGGCAGGAGTTACCTTTGGTGATTGGGGCACGGCGCTGGGGGGCGGCGTAGGGGCAACGCTGGCCGCCACCGAAGGGCTGGGGCTGGGGATGGTTGTTGCGGCGGAAGGGCTGGGGGTTGGGGCCGGGGCCATGGAAGCGTTCCACCAGGCAACGCCGGCCCCCACCGCCACGGCCGTTGAACCAACGGCGGCCACAAGACTGATGGGTAGATTGCGACGGGGACGATCGGACATGGTGACAAAACCTCCTGAGGCGGTGCTAACGCAAGGCCCATAGCCAGCCTGGAACCGCACTGGAAACTGTTAGCGCAATGGCTCTTGAACTCTTGTTCTGGGTGGGGGGATGGAAACCCGGATCATTCGATGGCGGTGATTTGGGGGCGACTTGGGAGTCGGCAATCGGGTTCAGCAGTGGGCGATCGGGCTGTTACGGCCATTCTAGGCCGCTCCTCAAAAGTCGGCGTGAATGCTCCCTTGAAATTAGGCTCCTTGGGCCAGTTCCATCAGGGCCACTTCCCAGGCCAAGCGAGGTTGCACATAGCCCATCAGTTGCTTGCGGAGGGCTTCCAAACGGCGCAGGGTTCGATCTCGCTGGGGCCAAGGCCGATCGCCCTGTTGCCACCAGGTTTGTTGCAAATAGTTCACGAGCCACAGTTGCTGCTCCAGGTCGATCGCCTTATCAAGCTGCCGGGCCAAATCCAGGGCGGCAAAGGCGGACTGGGGCGGTTGGCGCAGGGCCATGAGCAAGTCCTGCGGCAGGGTTTGCAACCGTTGCCAATGGGCGATCGCCTGGCCGGGACAGCCCTGGGCCAAGGCCAACACTTCGGGAGCGTTGCGCAAGTCGCCATGGCCCGCCCGATCGAGCACTTGGAGCAACTCCGAGGGAGCCAACCGGCGAAAGGAAACCCGCGCGCAACGGGAAACCAAGGTGGGCAAAATCGCTTCGGGGCCAGGAGCCAACAGAATGATGGTGGCGCGGCCCGGTTCTTCGAGGGTTTTTAAAAGGGCATTGGCGGCCCCTTCGGCCATGGTTTGGGCCGCTTCAATCACCACAAACGATCGGGGCGCTTCCATGGGTGGCCGGCCGAGGCTGGTGGCCAATTGGCGAATTTGTTCTAGGCGAACTTGGGGCGGTGTTTTCTTTTCCAGACCGCTGGCTTGGGCTTGGCTGATGGAAATCAGTTGTCCCCGATCGAGGTAGGTTGGCTCCAGCCAAATCAGGTCGGGGTGCATTCGCTCGCGTACCCGTCGTCCCAAACTGGCGGCCAATTCCGGGCGATCGGGCGGACAAAGAATCCATTGGCCAAAGCATTCTGCCGCCAGCTTGCGCCCCACCCCATCGGGCCCGGCAAACAGATAGGCCGGCGCAATTCGATCGCGGGCGATCGCCATCGTCAAAAAATCAATGACCGAATCTTGGCCCACCAGGGGCCCAAACCCAGCCCGAATCGTCGCTGGCTCTAGCATCTAACCGGCCTCCATCCCCATGGCCCCTTGTTCTCGTCCTGTGATCTCGGCCGCAATGACCTGCATGAACAACCTGCCTTCCCCTGGCTGTTCGATTAGAACGCGGGCTGCACTGGAACCGGCCACCAACGGGCCAAGCGTTCGGTCAACACCGCTTGGGTTTGGGCAAAGGTGGCGGCCAGGTCTCCATCGGCCGCGATTCGCACCACTCGATCGGGATCCTGAGCAGCCAAGGCTGCAAACCCCGATCGCACCCGTTCATGGAACTCGATCGCGCTGCGTTCTAGGCGATCGGCCGGGCCCCGCCGCGCCGCCCGCCGGGCCAAGCAACAGTTGATCGAGGCATCGAACCACAGGGTTAAGTCACTGGCTAAGCCCGCTGTGGCAATTCGATTCAGGGTTTCAATCAGGATTAAATCCTGCTGGCGGCCAAAACCTTGATAGGCCACGGTGGAGTCCACAAATCGATCGCTCACCACCAATGCCCCGGCGGCCAAGGCCGGTTGCAGCACCTGCGCCACATGCTGGGCCCGATCGGCCGCGTAAAGTAACAGCTCTGTGCGATCGGCTACCTCCCAATCGCCCGACAGGAGCAAATGGCGAATTTGTTGACCCAAGGCCGTACCTCCCGGCTCCCGCGTCACCACCAAGGGGCGATCGCCCAGAATGCCGCTGGCCTTGAGCCAATCCACCGCCTGCTCCAGTTGGGTGGTTTTGCCTGCGCCGTCAATTCCTTCAAAGGTGACCAACCGGCCCGGATTTGTCGGAACTGTCGGTGATAAATCCAGTGGTGACAGACCCGATCGCGGCATGGTGTCCAATCCCATAACAACTGTTTCCGTCCCCATCGCCAGCTTCCCTAAGCAAAACCCTTGGGATCTGGTTCTGTTTTGCTAACGATCCCTTGGTTCCGGGCCCCAAGTCCACAGTCGAGAGCAAAAGCGCTTGGGTATTATAGGGTTGGACGCGGTTCTACGCAGTTTCACGCAATCGAATCTTCATGGCTCGTTATACCTGTCTATTTTCCTTTTCACAGCCGTCAGATCAACTGCTTGGCCAGCTTGAACCCTCGCTGACCGATTGCGGTCTCAACGTCGTCCACAAAACCGTTGATTATCTCCTTGCGCGTGAACGACCGGGCAAAGTGTCCTATTACCGTTTGGTGACGGTGGAATTGGTGATCGATCGCGCCGATGAAGTTCGCAATCGCACTCGCTTAAACCTGATTGTCAAGAATGAAGAGCTGGCCCTTCAGCAAAATAATCATTGTCGGCAAATGTCCGAGCAAATTGGCCAAACCTTACAGGACAGCGGTTTGCTGGAACTGCTGAGTAGTGTCACGGGCTAGGCAATCCGGGCAATCCGGGCGATCGTGCCTTAAGGAGCGAAGGTTGGCGGTTGCGCCAAATCGGCAATTTGTTCTAATTGGAAATTTTCTAGCAAGTCCTCGATCGCCTGGCAGAGGTCGTGATAGTCGGGCGGTAACTCCGTGAGCAGCGTGCGCACCTGATCTTCATCGGCGCTGCGGGCGGCTAAGTCCAACGCCAAGCGCCACTCGATCGGCAGTTCCGCAAACCGATCGCGCAGGTTCAGGCTGGGTTGGCCATCGGGCACTGAATGCGGAGCCACGGGCACGGCGATCGGGCAGATGGGGCCCTGGGGAGCCAGCAGGCCGCGAATCAGATCCAACAGCAGAGGACAGAGCGGGGGCGAATTGGGCAGCAAGGTGCAGTCCAGCTCTTGCAAACAATGGTGATCTTGGGGACTGGGGGCAATGGCCACAATCGCACAGGGACGATGCACCAGGTTCTTGCGCTCGATCGCCCGGATGCGGCGAACCGTGGCCAGCCCTTCCCCGTCCGGTAGCCGCAGATCCACCCACAGCAGTCGCGGTTGCCAGGAAGTCCATTGGCGCAAGGCATCCCACCCGTGATGAACACATTGGCTTTCCAAACCCACCTGCTTCAGATAGTTCACATAGGCCTGGCCCCGATCGCGCAGGGGATCCACAATTAACAAGCGCCCAATCCAGGGTTCGGGCGGCGCAGACTCCAGCAGGGCCAGGGGTTTACGAACCGGTGGCTCCGGATGCGCCAACAGGCCATCCAGGCGGGGCAAGGGCACTTGCAGCCGAAAAATGGTCAGGATGCCCGGACGACTTTCCGCCACCAAAGAACCGCCCATCAGCAGGGCCAGCCGCTGCCCGATCGCCAAGCCCAATCCCGTGCCTTGGCGCAGGCGACGGCCGGCCTTGGCCTGCACAAAGGGTTCAAAGATGTCAGGCATTTCCTCGGGGTGAATGCCTTCTCCGGTGTTGCTAATTTCAAAAACAAGCAGGTCACCTTCGCCTAAATCAACAGAGAGAGTGACTTGGCCGGGCATCCCAACGAATTTGAAGGCGTTATCGAGCAAGTTGGTTAAAATTTGCCGCAACCGCCGGCCATCACCTTTCACCCAATGGGGAATCGTGCCCGCCACGACCATTTGGAAATGGATACGGGCACTGCGCGATCGCATCTCAAAAATTTCATGCAAGTCGTTCAGCAGGGCCAACAGGTCAAAATCGATCGGCTCCAGTTCCAGATGATCCGTTTCCACACGGGCGATCGAGAGCAAATCATCAATCAGTTGCAGCAGGTAGGAACCATTGCGGGCGATCGCGTCCAGATGTTCCAGAGCCGGATCCATGGGGGCGGAAATCAGACCCAAAACGCGCGATCGCAACAGTTGCCCAAATCCCAAGATGGCGTGGAGCGGCGTGCGCAACTCATGGGTCACATTGGCCAAAAAGACCGTCTTGGCACGGTTGGCCTGTTCCGCCGCGTCCCGGGCCGCCGCCAAGTGGTGATTCGCCACCGCCAAGGCCGCCGTCCGCTCCGAAACCTGTCGTTCCAGGTTTTGGTTGTAGCTCACCAACAATTCCTCAGTCACCTTGCGATCGGTGATGTCCTGTAACACCACGATCGCCCCGGTCACGGCCTGCTCACTGTCGAACAGCGGCACGGCCAACACCTCCAAGGGCAGGCGACGGCCGTGGGTTTGCTGCACATCCAGCCGCGTGGGTGCAACGGTTTTTCCCTCCAGGGCCAGGATTCCCGGTAACTGTTGTACGGGAAACGGGGCCTCACTACCGGCCAAGAACAGACGGTGATGCAAGGTTTCGCAGGTGCGCCCCAACGGTTGCAGCCCGATCGGCAGTTGCAAGAGGCCCCCCGCCACGGAATTAACGTACTGCAAGGAACCGTCTTGGCTCAAAACCAACACCCCCATCGGCAGCGACTCCAGCACTTGGGTTAAGTGACTTTTGCTGTCTTGGAGGGCGCTGAAGGACAAACGCAGGGTGGCCGCCATGGCGTTGAAGGTTTGGGCCAAGGCATCAAACTCTTGCACCCCCGTGTTGCTGTCTACGGGCTGAAACTGGATGCGGGCGGCGGCGCGGGTGGCTTGGTTCAGTTGCTCCAGGGGGCGCAAAACCTGCTGCACCGTCCACCACCCAATCCCCATGGCCAACAGCAGCGCCGTGCCGGCCAACAGCAACATAATTTCGGCGGTTTCTTGCACATCGCTCAGAAAGGCCGATTCGGGAACCAACACTGCAATCCACCAATCGGGGGTCGTGGGGTGGTTGCAGCGCTTGAGGTGCAGCAGGTAGCGCTTGCCGTGAAATTGATAGAGCTGGCTGGAGCGATCGGGCAGATAGCGAAATCCCCCGAACCGATCGAGCAGGTAGTAGCCCGCGCTTTGGATGGCGCGATCGGGGAAGCTCTGCAAGGACAAGGGGTGCAGTTGGTTTAGTTCGCCCCGCTGCTCCACCCGATAGGGCAACTGATCGCTGGAGGTGGCTACCACCGTCCCCTCATCGGTGAACACAAAAACCTGGCCCTGAGGCGGTAGGGGAATCGATCGCAGCAATTGCCCCACGGCCATCAGGTTCAAGTTGGCGCTAAACACCCCCAACAACCGGCCGGAGCGATCGTCATACAGCGGCCAGGCATAGTGCATCACCCAATCGGCGCTCCATTGCCAGTTGCGGTTTTGCTGGCGCTGATCCAAGCTGCTCCAGGTGGGCTGGCCAACCCCCACCGCCGCGTTAAACCAAGCCTGGGATTGGGGTTCGCTGGTCCAATAGAGCCGAGGGCGACCGGCTGGATGTCCCCGATCGCTCACGGACCATTGCCAGACACTTTGGTTATGACTTTGACCGTTGGCAAAGCGCCGCCACCCCCCTAACCGTGACACCCCGCGCAAATTCCCCTGGGGGTCGCTATAAACCAACTGGCCCAAGTCGGGAAACTCCCGCAACCGTCGCCAGAGGTATTGTTCGATCGCCCGCCAATCCTCTTGGGGCCATTGCCCCGTCAGAAAATCATTGGTTTGCAGTTGGGCAACGGTGTTGTAGGTACGAAAAAGGTTGGTGAGCTGTAAATTGGCCTGCTGACTGCTCATTTGCAGCAGTTGCTTGGTGTTTTCGGTGGCAACGGTGCGATTGCTGCGGAGGGCTAAGTAGGCGATCGCCCCCACCACCAGCACCAATTGGATCACGAACGGCACAATGATCAGCCACCGCAGGGAGACCGCCCAACCGCCGCCCGCCGAAGGAGCGGTGGTCTGCGATCGAACCTGGGATGGCGACTCGGGGGCGGTTGGTCTCAATCGTGCTCTCCTCTAAGGCCGAGGCGCAAGCAAGGGGGTAATCAGCATTTGAGGCCGAGGCCACCTTGGGTAAGGTCAACTTGGGTAAGTCCAAATTGGGGCCGAAATTGCAGCCAAGGCGATTGATCGATCGCACCCAAACTCAAGCATCGGGGCCTAAACATTCGCCGGGTTGCAGGTGCAGGCCGTTGGCAAAGTCCCAGCCAGCTTGCGGCCGTTTGCCCGCAGGCACCAATTGGCGCAACAGCAAGTAATCTTGCCCAGTGCGCACCACGGGCCCCCATCCCTTGAGAATGCCAACGATCGTTCCGGGTGGCCCCGCGATCGCCTGCCACTGGGCCTGTAAATTCTCCCATTGGGCGGCGAGGGAACCAAAACTCTCGGGTAATTGAGACCAAAATGCTGCACCCAAAGGGGCCGTTTCCAATAGCTTCAGGCCGTTGCCGCGCAACTGGCTGTGGCCGTTGGGGATCATGGCCCGCACTTGGTTATGGATGGCCAAAGCCGAGTGCGACCAGTCGATCGCCCATTCCTCTTTTTTGATTGGGGGGGCGTGGGTGGCTCCGGCCGGTTGGGCTTGGGGTTGCAGCGACCCATCGGCCAAACCGTGCAGGGTGGGGGGCAACAGATCCGCCGCGATCGCCGCCAGTCGTTCCGCCAAGCTTTGGGCGTTGTCGAGGAGGTTGATCGGGGTGTCGCCCCGCAGCAACATGGGGCCCGTGTCCATCCCTTCATCCATCAGCATGGTGACAATGCCCGTGAGGCGATCGCCCGCTTGCAAGCACCGCTGAATCGGGGCCGCGCCGCGATAGGCCGGCAGGATGGAGCCATGGCCATTGATGCAACCCAACCGGGGCATGGCCAACATTTCCGCCGACAGCAGTTGTCCATAGGCCACCACCACAAAGGCATCGGCTTGGGTGGCACGCAGGCGATCGAGGGTTTCGGGATCTTTTTTGACCCGATCGGGCTGCCAAACCGGGATGCCCGCCGCCAGGGCCAGTTGCTTCACCGGAGAAGGAATCAGGTCGCTGCCCCGTCCCCGCCGTCGATCGGGTTGGGTCACCACGGCCAGGACTTCAAAATCTGGCTCATTGATCAGGCGCTGCAAACTGGGAACCGCAAAGGTGGGAGTACCGAAAAAGACAAGCCGCATGGTGATAGGAAAAACAAAACGGTCGGAGGGGCGATCGATCCTGAACCCAACGCAAGCCAAACACCGTGACCAGCGGGCCGATCAGGGATGCTGATCGGGGGTGCCGATCAGGGGTTCAGCAACGGTTCAATCACAATTTCAATTCGTCGATTGCGTTGCTGGCTGGCGGGATCCGGGTCAGGCGTGAGGGGCCGACTGGCTCCGAAGCCGGCCGTAACCCAACGGTAGGGGCCCGTGAGCCGATCGGCCAGGTATTGACCCACGGCCTTGGCCCGGCGCAGGGTTAATTCTCGGTTGGCCACCGGATCCCCGATCGCGTCGCTGTGGCCGGCAATGCGCACGGTTGCGCCTGGGTAGTTTTGCAAGTCGGCGGCAATGGTATCCAGAATGGCTCCGGCTGCCGGTTGCAGGTTGCTGTGATTGTCCTGAAACAACAAATCCGTCGGGAGAGCGATGGTGAGGCGGCCGGCGGTTTGGGTGGGGGTGGTTTGGGTCGGGACGCTCTGGGTAGGAGATGACGGGCTGCGGGGATTGGCTCCCGTGCTGTTCAGGGCTTGGGCGATCGCCTGCACCCGTTGCTCGATCGGCCCCGTGGGATTGCGATTGCCCAACTCCCCTTCAATGGCCGTGGCCTCCCCAATCAGGGCGTTCAGATCCGCTTCGAGGGCTTGCAGTTGGGTTTGCAGGGCCTTGCGTCGATCGGGGCTGAGGGGGGCGGCTGGAACCGGCGATGCACTCAGGGTTGGGCTGGGGCTGGGAATGGGGACTGTGGGTAAGGTGAGCGGGCCGGGCGAGCGGGGCCAACGGGTTAACCATTGATCCAACTGGCGCAGGGCCAATTCCAGCGGTGGGGTGCTGGTGATCGTTCCCGGAACCCAGCGAGCGGCAGCTACCCCGCCCAAAACCCCTGCAATCCCCAGTCCCAACAGCAGGGCCAGCCGCAACAGGGTGATAAGCCAACCCCAAGGGCCCGGCCGGCGCGATCGAGCCGGAGGACGACCGGGCCGGCGCGATCGGTTCCGATTGGGTTGGGGATCTGGGGTGGGCGGTAGTTCAAACGGCGATTGCAAAACTCAAAACGTCCTATGGCTTGACCTTGAGGTTGACCGGGAGATGAACCAGACGGGACTGTTTCCATTCTAGGCTGGTTCTTTGCTGGGCCTAGCGCCCGAGCTTGTTTTCAATCCCTTCGCAGCCGCCGGGAATTGTGCCGCGTGTGCGTTCCCCGCCCCACATGCAGCAATAGACCCGATCGGCCTCGGAAAGATCAACCACGCCGCTCAAGTCGGCATTTTCAATCACGGCTCCTGTGCCTTCGCCGGTTTGGTAGTTGGCTTCGTCGTCCTCGCGCGATCGGGGCGTGGTGGTTTCCAAGTTGCCATAGAACAGCCTGACTCCCTTCAAGTCGGCTCCCCGCAAATTGGCCTCAAATAGAATCGTGCGGCTGAGGTTGGCCCGGGTTAAGTTGCAACCGCTGAGGTCGGCTCGCACCAGGTTCGTTTCCCCCAGGTCAACCCACCGCAGATCCGTGCCTTGAAGGTCGGCCCCCGCCAACATCACGCCCAGGTCAATGACCCGCACGCCCCGGGCCCGATCTTCTTCATAGCCGCCGGAACCGTCCAAGATGGGCCGACCCAGCAGGCGATCGCGCTTGAGGGGCGTAACCAGCTTGGCTTGGGACAAAAAGCGCACAATTTTGGCCTTGCCCTCCGCATCCACACTGCCCAGGATGGCGGCGGTGCGGCCTTCCGCGATCGCCCGTTCTTGGGGCCAATCTTCCAAAAAACCCTGCTCATCCAAGGCCAAGTCGGACACGCCTTGGAAATAGGCATCGATGGTTTGCTGTTGGGTAATCCGGTTTTGCTGAATGGTTAAATCCCGCGAGAGCACGTATTGTTGCCAGGCCACATAGACCGCCAACACGGCGATCGCAATTTGGCCCAAGGCTCCCAGGGCTTCACTGATGGCTCCCACCGCATCCCAATTGATGCTGAGGCGGGTTCCCTGTTCCCCTTGCGATCGCTCCGTGCCCCACAACAGCAGCAACCCAAAGACCCCAATGATCGACCCCAAGGCCCCCGCGATCGGCACGCGCCAGGAGACGGGGATCAGTTGAGTCCAGAGCTGGCTGCGGAACGGCGTGAGCAACCACAGACCCGTGCCCAAGGCTCCCAAGCCACCCATTAACCCCAGCCAGAGATTGCCGGAAATTAGCCCCATGGCTAACAGGGCGATCGTGGTGGGGACAACCACCGTGGTCAGGGTGCGGGATAGGGGTGAGGCAATGCGATCGACCAGCATCGATCGACCACCCGTCCCGATTCCCCCCTCCGATTTTTCAACAGATAAGCTCATGCCACGGCTCCTTGCTCGACATCCTACGCTATATCGATATATCGATTGAAATGTAAGGATTGAAATGTAAGGTTATGGCTGAAAAGCCTGAAAAGGCTGATTGGTATTGTTTCTATCCAACGCCTGAGCAAGAGTTACGGACGCAAGCTTGGTACGAGCGACAAGAGCGCATGGAATACGCTCAAACATTTTCCATGTTGGCTGAACTCTGCAATTTCCAAAATGCCAAGGGCCAATCATGGCCCCAAAACTTCTTTAAAACGGTAGCAATTGATTTTGACGCAGGCTACAGTTCCCTGAGAGACTAGACCATTAACGCCAGCCACGAGCTTGTAGCGCTGCCGACCGGCAACCTTGGCAACGCCTGATCTGGCAGTCATCCCTAATGTGAACTTCCGAGAAACATGAAACTAGCGGCGCGGGTCGGACAAGTCACCCCCTCCATCACGCTCGCCATCACTGCCAAGGCGAAGGCCATGAAAGCGAGCGGCCTGGATGTCTGTAGCTTCAGCGCCGGGGAGCCAGACTTCCCCACTCCGGCCCATGTGGTGGCGGCAGCCCAAAAGGCTTTGGATGAAGGTAAAACTCGCTATGGCCCGGCGGCTGGGGAACCGGCCCTGCGCCAGGCGATCGCCCAGAAGTTGAACCGTGATAACCGATTGCCCTATGAACCGGAGCAGGTGATTGTCACCAACGGGGGCAAACATGCCCTCTACGGTTTGATGATGGCGATGATTGAGGCGGGCGATGAGGTGATTATTCCCGCGCCCTACTGGCTCAGCTATCCGGAGATGGTGGTGCTGGCGGGGGGCAAGCCGGTGATTGTGCCCACCACCGAGGAGACGGGCTACAAGATTATGCCGGAACAGTTGCGATCGGTGATTACGCCGCGCACCAAGCTGCTGGTGATGAATTCGCCATCAAACCCCACGGGCAAGGTTTACAGCCCCGACGAAATTCGGGCGATCGCCCAGGTGGTGATCGAAGCGGATATTGCGGTGGTGTCCGATGAAATTTACGAAAAAATTCTCTACGACGGGGCCGAGCACCTGAGCATTGCGGCCGTGGAGGGCATGTTCGATCGCACCCTGGTTTGTAACGGGTTCGCCAAGGCCTATTCCATGACCGGCTGGCGGGTGGGCTACCTGGCGGGGCCCCATGCCCTCATTAACGCCGTGGCCACCATTCAGGGCCATGCCACTTCCAATGTTTGTACCTTCGCCCAGTTTGGGGCAGTGGCGGCCCTGGAAGAGTCCCAAGACTGCGTGGTGGAAATGTTGGCGGCCTTCACGAAACGGCGATCGGTGATGTTGGAACGGATTCGGGCCTTGCCGGGGATCACCTGCTCAGAGCCGGAAGGTGCGTTTTATCTGTTCCCGAATATTGCGCAGTTGGGCCTCGGGTCGATCGAGTTTTGCCAGCGCCTCCTGGAGGAGTTCCAAGTGGCCACGATTCCCGGCTTGCCCTTTGGCTCAGATGCCAACTTCCGCCTGTCCTATGCCACGGATCTGGATACGATTTTGCGGGGTATGGATCGACTGGATAAATTTGTGGCTTCTTTGCAGTAGGCGGCCATCAGCGTTCAATCAGGGCGCTGAATCTTCGGTCATAGCTTGATTGGGGGATTCAGTGCCGGGGGGAATCAATGGCTGAGTGTCTGGCTGTCTGGGCTGCTGGATGTTTGACGGTTGCTTGAGATGGGTTGATCGCGTGATTCACCGTTTCAGGATTAATCAACAGTTCAGTTTCCGAACACCATTCAGTTTCCGAACAGCTATGAACCGCACCACCAATCCTTTGCAAATTTGGCAGTTGGCGACCCCTAAAGACCGGCGAGAGTTTGCCATGGGGCTATTGGTGGCTTTGTCTTTGGGGGTGGGCTTTGGGTTTGGTGCTGAAAATTTCTATGTGGGTCTTTTAACCGGTTTGGTGGTGATGACCATTCAGCAGCAACAGTTGGCCACGACGGTGCTGTTGCGGGAACTGGGCAAGTTGCGGGAGCTGGTGGATCGATCGGGCGATCGGGCTGAGGATGGGCCCGCCTGAGGTTTTGTGGATCCTGAACGGGCGATCGAACCCAGGATCGTGGATTCTGCGGATCGATCCTAGGGGCCAAACAGGTTCGAGAATGGATCTTCAAAAATGCCGGTTTCTGTCCCCAACAGGGCCGGCGGAATGGGCGGCAAGGTGCTGGGAATGGGCGGCGGGCCCACGGGCGTGGCAGCGGGCCCCGGCGCGGGCGCACCAACGACGGGACTGGGTGCGGGCGCAGGGGAAGCGGCGGCCTGGAGATTTTCCGGGAAGAAGGTCGATCGGGCGCGGCTGTTGCCCCCGGATTGCAGGAAGATTGCGCCGTCTTTCATGGAACCCACGCCGTAGTTACCCCGGGAAATGAGGAAGGGGTTGGCCTGTTGATAAAACACATTGCCAAAGGCTTGGAGTTGCTGATCGCGCATAGACCAAATCAGCCGATCGCTGCTGAGGTTGGCGCTGCGGAGGCGGGACACACCGCGCACATTGCCCAACATTTCGGCATTTTGGTTTTTGAGATCCATGAATCCCCGATCGGCGTTTAACACCACCTGCTGTTGTCGTTCGTAGACCGTCACAGGGCGATCGGCCGTCAGGGACTGGGCTTGGAATTGCCAAATCAGGGAATCGCTGGCCACGTCTACCCCAGGATTGCCGGTGCTGACTTGGGCTTGGTTACGCAAAAAGGCAACGCGATCCTTCAAGCTCACATCTACCAAGTTGCCCACGGCCCGATCGGAAATGACACAGCGACCGCCCGCACAGTTAAACCGCTCGATGATGGTGCGGGTGTCGCTGCTAACCAGTTGTGGTTTTTGTTGCCACACCACCCGCTGGGATTGCACACGCACGGCGGGATCCTGGCGCACCCCCACCACGTTGCCGATCGCCTGGGCCACTTGGTCTTTCATTTGCCAAATGATTCGATCGGCCCGCAGTTGCATCGGTGGGTTTTGGCCGGTGGCAACGGCCTTGCCCTCTGCCTGGGCCACTTGGTCTTTCATTTGCCACAACACCCGATCGGCCGTCAGCCGGTTGGCTCCCTTGTTCTGGACGGCGACCACATTCCCGATCGCCTCGCTGACCTGTTTTTTGCGTTGCCAAACCAGTCGATCGGTCGTCAGCTTCATCTCGGGCTTGCTGCCGGTGGCCACCACCTTCCCGATCGCCTGTAGCTCATCGGCCTTCATTTGCCAAATCAGCCGATCGCTGTCCAACTTCATCTGGCGATCTTTGGAGACCAGCTTCACCGCCTGCACCATCTCTACCCGGCGATCGCGACTAAACGCCACCGCCTCCTGGGATTGGATCTTGGCTTGGGGATGATTCAGCGTTACTCCGCCCTTCATTTGCAGTTGGAACTTTGCGGGTTCCCAAGTGGCAGAACCGCCTTGGAATTCCATCTTTTCCCGCAAATCCTTGGCGCGTAAGTTGCCGGAAACCTTCAAAACTTGCCCGTTTTGTTCCACTTCCCCCTGTTTGGCCGTGATCTCATAGACCACCTTGCCATCCTGGAACAGCTTGCCCTTCACGTCTGACAATTTGGCCAGCTTGCGATCGCGAGAATAGCGTGCCTGGTTGGCCCGCACTTCCCACAACACCTGCCCCTGCTTGTCCGCTCGGTTCAGGGTCAAGTTATCAAACACCAAGTCTCCTTGGAAATCCTCTGCGGCCTTCGTGTCGGCGGCAATTCGTTCCTCCCCTCGGTTGCGATTGCCACAGGCCGTGCTCAGGCCGGCAATCAGTGCAAGGGCGACCAGTCCCCGAATAGCGCGAGTTGGAAAGCTCATAGGTGCAGCAGCGGTTGATCCTGAGTCTGATCTTGGGTTGGCCCCTAGGTTGGATTCTGGGTTGGATCCGGCTGAATTCGTTGGGGTTGAATTCGGCTCGATCGTGGCCGAGGGGGCTAGCCCATGGGCGATCGCTGGGGATCGAAAAACCGCGATCGTCAACCGCAATTCTAAAGGCGAACGGGCAGGGACGGGATTGCCAAGGTCAGTTTCTTGCGGGGCTGGGCCCCAGCGGGCTGCCATGCGTATCGCAACTGAGGGTTGCAATGGGGCGCAAGCTTAGCTCTCTCTCTCTAAACGCTCTTCATCCGCATGCGGTAAGGGATGGTAGGTGTAGCCTTGGCGGGGGCTTTTTTTGATGTCGTCCTTGATGGCATCCAAATCAATATAGCGATCGGCCACGTTGATTAAATTGTCGCTGGTCATCGATCGCAAGCTGACCACTTCCACCCGGGCCCCGCGATAGCTAACCGCATCCACCGCATAGGCTAAATCCCCATCGCCACTGACCAAAATGGCCGTGTCATAGGAACCCACCAGCGCCATCATGTCCACGGCGATTTCCACATCGAGGTTGGCCTTTTTAGACCCATCGGGGAGTTGCACCAAGTCCTTGGCCACCACCCGATAACCATTGCGCCGCATCCACAACAAAAAGCCCTGTTGCTTTTCATTGGTGCGATCGACCCCGGTGTAAAAGAACGATCGCAACAGCCGCGATCCGGCGGTCAGGCGGCAAAGCAGTTTGGTGTAGTCGATTTGGTAGTGAATCAGATTAATGTGGGATAGGTAGCAATGTCATGCCAAGTCCATGCCCTAGTCGCTAATCCCGCTCGTTCAGCAGCCGTGGTTTTGAAACGACTATGCTGCCAAATCCAGTTGAAATA
>NZ_JACJSN010000018.1:0-97015 GCF_014698135.1 Limnothrix sp. FACHB-881 | reverse complement strand
TGGCAATGACCGGGAGACGACTCATGAGCTGGGTGATGCTTCGGTTAGGTCTAGCCTAAAACCGGATTTAGAGCTACCAAGTCGGCTTTAGCTTCTCTTTATAAATTAGCTCTGATAGTCATCTCCTAAAGCCTTGAGCCGTTGGCTAATATCCTCAGAGAAGAGAATTTCTTGCTGGGTGTAGAGGTCTCGCGAGGTTTCCTGCTGACGGTACTGTTTTTCCTGAAAATTCTCCTGGGTTTGCCGCCTAGTCACAACCAGGTCACGAATAAAGTCTACATACCCTGGCAAAATTGTGTCGTCAAAGAGAGTGTCACCATAGATTGAAGCACCCAAATCATTAATGTTTGGAACATCTTGCAGGGTTCCATCTTGATTAACGACATCTGCTCCAATTAGCTTTTTGTTGAGGTTGGAAAGACGGCTGGCCTGACGCAGCAACTGACTTTCACTGTTGGCATAATAGATATAAATATTTTCAGCCTTGTGCTGCTTGGGTCGGTCAATTCGTCCAATACGCTGCTCTAGCGTCATTGGGTTCCAGGGCAAATCGATATTGATTAAATAGTCGGCATCTTGGAGATTTTGACCCACAGATAAGGTTTCTGAACCAATCAGCACTTTAACTTCGTCCTCTGCGCTGGGGCGATCTCCTGGATTACGACAGCTTGCAATCGGGGCAAACAACCGAAAAAGCTCTAAACGCTTAATACCTGTACGTTGCCGCCCTGCTTTCACGGCATTATGAGGAGCAAATTGAATAGCATGACTGTCAGAATCAGGGAAGTAGCGTTTAGCTCCACCGATCGCCATGCCAATACCCTGACCCACAATGGTTGAGTCTTGAGCCATGTAGCGGTAATAGTCGAGAACCGTATCTGAAAAGGTGGAAATGAGCAGCACCTTACGCCCCTGGCTCACCAGTTCTCGCACCTTAGCTGTTACCTGTTCCCGTTTGTGGTCTCTGATGAATTCATCTGCCAACAGATCTTGAATGTCTTGCAATTGCATCAAGTCGTTGTCACAGGCTGACCATAGCAATGCATAGATGCGGCGGGCTTCGTTTGGATCAGACTGCAAACGCTCAATGGCAAGATCAATGGTGCGACGAAGCTGCTGCCGTTTTTCTTGCTGCTCGGCGACCGTATCTTCATCATCGTCGTCTTCCTCTTCATAGTCCTCATCGTAGGCTTCTCGATCGTCCAGAAAATCGAAGTCTAATTGTTCCGGCTGCCCTGACTCAAACCCGTAGTGGAGCAAGAGAAACTGCTTTAATCCGCCGGCATCCGCTGTCACTTCGCCCAATCGTGACTGCATCTGCTCAATCCGGCCCCGAAAGTTAACGATCGTGCGTTTTAGCGCATACATGCTGGACTCTGCCCGTTGCAGGAAGAATCGGCGCTGGTTTTGCAGCAGGGCGCGTTGTTCCACACTGCCTGTTAGATAACGAATGGGGTCAGCAAAGGGGATGTAGAGTTGGGTTTCAAACTGGGTGAAGATCTGCTCTAGCGCCTGCTCAGTGCTGTCTTCAAACTGCACAGGGAGCCATTCTGCCTGCCGTTTGGCATAAACGTTGAGGTCGGGCATGGCATCGCGGAGCATCTGGCGGGTGCGTTGCAAAAACAGTTCCCGGTAGGTGCGGCGAAATAAGGCTGAATCGTCAGTGAATTGCTCCACTCCCGTTTCTCGGTTTTGGAACCACTGAGCAAGTTCCGGTGGAAAACCAGAATCAGTGAAGCCTTCTGGTCGAGTCAGAAATGGCTGAAGGATGTTGTAGATGTCCTCACGGCGGTTGTTCCAGGGCGTTGCTGTTAGCAACAGGAAGTTACGCTGTCGTCCAGAGGCGCGATCGCGGTCTCGAATTTGTAAACAGAGCTTGTGAACCCGATTCTTATAGTTGCGGATGCCTTCGTGGGCCTCGTCAATAATCACCAGGTCGGGGCCACCATAGCGGTTGAAGTCGTCAATAAAGCCTGTTCCCTTTCGGCTCATCAGGTTTTTGTTGTATAGCTCGTAGTCACTATCCCGAAAACCGAGTTCACCCATCTCGCGCTTCCAGTTGTCGTGCAGTTTTTTGGCAGCGATGATCGCAACTTTGGCTTGCCCGCCCTGTTCAATTTCAAAGCGTTGGCGGGAAAGCCGAGCAACAGCAGCCGCAAGGCGAGTTTTACCCAGACCCACAGCATCGGCACAGACTGCCACTCCAAAATCTTGCATGACCCGTAGGCAGTGTTGCGCTCCTGATTTCTGGTGTTCAAACAGCGTTCCTTGGTTTACGAGTTCATCCAGTAGATCGCTTTGCTCAACCCGAAATTGCCGAGGGCGTTGTTGGGCCAGCCAGTAGAGAAAGTCATTAGGCGTTCCATTTTTTCCAGCCAGAATGAGTTCTACTGCCTGCTGGAAGCCTTCAATTTCATCAAAGTTGGGTAGTTCCTCAACTTGGGGAACTTTGGGAGGATTCTGCGGCTGAACGTTATATTCGCTTCCCGCGCTGTCTTTGACCCGAAAATTAGGAATCTGTTGGGGTGGGTGATCGGGCGATACGGTGACATCTGCTGCGATTTCCTCTGGGGTCTGTGCGGTGATGTTGACTTCAACCAGTGGGTTATCGGGGATGGTAATCGTATCAACTTGATCCAGGTTGTCGCCTGTAATTTTGACTTCGGTTGTCTCGCCGGGAGGAAGTTCGTCAGGAGTAATTTGCTCGATTCGAGGTTGCCGTTGCTGGCTCCGGCGATCGCACTCTTGCAACACCTGCCGGAGAAATTCTTGAGTTAGGTTGTAGGCAAAGTCTTGACGCTGCCACTCGCTATCAAATTCCTGGATGCTTTGCTCAATCGTTTCTTGATCTTCTTGCGAACCCCATGACCAGAGGAAGGTAACACTTTCAGCGTTGCGTGAGTGGGCAGCAAGGGTGAAGTTGTCGGAGCCTTCGTGCAGGATGTGGTTATTGAGGCGATCGCTATAAATGCCTGTCTTTTTGTGGTAGAGCGATCTGTCCTGGCTCATCTTGATTAGCTTGATTTCCAAGAAACCAAGTCGCACCAGCTCCGCCATGATTTGAGTGCCATTGAACGCACTTTCCTCAAGTCCCTCAAGAAATTCCTGCAATGTGCGCTGGATGAATTGGGCGCGGTAGTCAGAATTGTGCAGCCTTTCCAGTTCTGCCACGTCAGCGCGTTTAGTGAACCCTTGCCAATCCATTAGCAGCCGGATCTGCCCTTCGGTCTGGACAATGGTTTGCAGGGGTTCTTCGTAGAGTTTGAGAACGCCACTATCAAAATAAGCAGTGGAACGGCGATAAATACTGCTCCGTTCCAGCATTTGAGCTGTTACCTTGTTGTAGGCATCAAGTTGGATAGGTAGGTTGTAGCGGCGCTTGATACCTTTGATTTCTCGGAAACTGCCACTGAGCAGCGCGGGTTCTTTGGTGGTTCGCTCTAGAACAAAGAACTGCTCAATAATTTTGAGATTGCCTGTGCGGAGCAGTGCAGGAGAAGGGAGATCGCCAGGGGTGCGGGGATTGTAGGTGTAAACTTTGGCGGCACTGGGATCAATCCGAATTACCTTATGGGAAACTGCTTTATCTTTAAAACCTAGTAAGGAAACGATGTTTTTTAGGAAGTTTCCCCCGCTCGCCAAATGTTGTTCAGCGTCTCGATGCCGAAAAACCAGCCAGTATTGACCACCAACTCCTTTAACCGAATTGCCTTGAAGTAGGTAATAGGGGCGTTGTTGGCGGATCTGATCTTGGATGACGGCTTCAAGCATAGAGGTTAGGGTTCAAGAATTCTGACGAGAATTCGCAGCAGGTCTTCCAAATCGGCAGGAACACGGTAGAGATTCAGGTCTTGAGTCACTCCACGAGTTTGGCGATCAAATTGCCCAAACTGCCAAATGTTTCCGGTTGAAATTGCCCCTTGCAGGACGGTCTGCTCAGACTCGATCCATTGATCCAGTGCAATTAGTTCGATCGCCAGTTGCACAAACCCTCGTTCCAAGTCTTCATTCTTAGCTTCGATTACCAAAAAGGCTTGATCATTTTGCAGCAGATAATCGAGGGAGCCTTTGAGTTGATTGCTGACGGCAACGGGATACTCAACATTGAGGGTGGCTTGGGTGTAGTGCAACACGTCTGTTAGCACTGGGGCGATCAAAAATTCGCGGCGTGCCATTTCGCTGGTGAGGCTGAGGCGGGGCAGGCTTTCTTCAATGCGAGTTTTGAGATCGGTGAGGCGATCGAGGCTACCGGAATAGCGAGGCAGGTTTAAGGAGCGGCGTTGGAGGGAAACGTTGAAGTACGTCAGAATGTCTTGCGGGGCAAAGTTGAGTTTGAAGTAGTCGGCAAAGGTGTAGGACTGATCGGGCTGAATAATGGCGGCTCTGGGCATTGTATGAATCCTCTCTGTTGGGGTTACTCAAGGGGAAAACCTGGAATCGCTTCATCAATTTGCTGCATTAGTCGAATGGTTTCTTGCAGAGCTACGATGATGCGCTGGTAATGGGTAATGTCTTCTGGGCTGAGAGTGCGTCCTTTGGTCAGCAGGATCGCGATGAAACCCAGTTAACTGAGTTGAAGTAACCACAATTTCAGGAGTTAGTTCTAGTAATGTTATGCCGGGATAAGCCAGGGCTTGATTCAGCCAGTCCAACACCCCACAGGGCAGCTTGAGTCGTTGATATTCAACCAATTTTGCCACTTCCCAACAGGAAATTACACTAATACCCAAACCGGTAGATTCATGGGATTGAATAATTTGATTGGCTGATTGGCTAAGTTTTGGATCTCCATGTACCCACCATATCCAAATATGCGTGTCTAAAATAATCATGACAAAATATCCCAATCGTCAGTGGCAATAGGATCAGTGGGATTAATATATTCCACTGGCAAGCCTCGTAGGGGATAGGAAGAATCAATCTTGCGAGAAAAGCGCGTTTTCCTATGGTTGATAAACATTAGAAAATCCAAGAACTCTTGGAGTAAATCATCTGGAGTTTCTTGGATTTTTTGAATCAACTGTGCTCGTAGATAATTCATCATGGTCATTTTTCTGCTTCCTGTGTCTTTAAGAATAAACAAACTGAAACGCCCTATTGAATATCAAATACATTCTCATCCTTAGATCCATCAGGTGACACCTCTTTTTCTTTGGAATGACTGTGTAAATCCATCAGCTACATTTGAGCTAACTTTTGCTATGAACCAATCCTAAATAATTTTGATAAGGGTTTACTCACTCTAATGGCCAGCCGGGAATCGCTTCATCAATTTTTTTCATCAACTGGATAGTTTCTTGCAGAGCTACGATAATGCGCTGATAGTGGATGATGTCTTCCTGAGTGAGGGTGCGTCCCTTACGATCTTTGAGCCATTTCTGACAAACCTGATAGCCACCTACATAAAAATTCCAGACTTCTTCAGGCACTCCAGTAAACCCATCACCTTTTTTGTTGATGATGACCTTGCCATTCAAATATTTAGGATGCTTCGCATCAACCATGTAATTACCATTACTTTCAAAATGGGTAATTAAGTTACTGAGCTTTGGGGAAGTCATTAAATGAAGAGAAACCAACTCAACTCTTTTCCATAGGAGGAAAGTTGACGAAAAACTTCACTAATTTTAGTAAAAGGGATATACGGAAAGTCTCTTTTGAGAGAACTCATGTAGCGAATTCTGTATGTAGGACAATACAAGATTGCGTAAATGTAGTAAAAAATATCTTCTGGAGATGGACTGAATCCTAAGTCAGAAGTAAGAGTTGATAATAAACCTTGAGATAGATTGTGTCTAGTTATTTCTTGTAATTGTTCTGGAGCATCAACATCAGGATAAATATATAAAGGTGTAACATTTGCGTTGTCTGATGATGATAAAATAGTTTTATCTGTAATAAAGCTGGAAACAAAAAAATTAGAAACGATACTCTCCCTACTGCTTCTGATAAAGCAAAGAGCTAGATTCTTCCTATTAATTAAATTTCTCATTACGTCTTTTCGAGGCCTGTAGTGAAAACCCTCTGACTTTCCTGTGTAGTAAGTGAACCGCACATCGAAAGGTCTGTAAAGGATGGGAGTGATTTTATTGCGATCTAATCCATTTTCTCGAATATCATTCTGTGCAGAGATTATCTTTGCATCCTTGTCTATCCCAAACTCCAGCTTGGCATCTTTGATAGGAGTATTAGCAAACTTCTCTACTAAAGCCCACATTTCTTCAGATGAATACTGAGGACAGATTCTACTCTTATCCAGACCACTGGTTATGCCCATTGACTGAATATCGAAGATCTCTGTAATCTTCCAACCTTTTTCATATTCAAGCTGAAAAGTATCCAGTACATCCTCAGAATCACCTTCTCCTATTTCAAAGGAATAGTGCGGTGACGTGACAGGATATCCTAACCATTCAGTTGTTCTTATATCGTTCTCTAGCAGCCATCCCGCTTTACAGGTTCTGGTCAAGTCCTTTTTCTGAATATCATAAAACTCTTCCCAGCGTCCCCACAAATCAGCATGGAAAAAATTATCTAATTCAGAGCTTAAATCTGAGTTTTTGACAAGAAAGCTAACTGCTGTTCCTTGGCCAATCTGAAATACATTTTCGTCCTCAGCTACTGCTCCTTTACGTCTGCCTCGAAAATTGCCATGTAAATCAAGAATTCTAATACTGTCAAAAGAAGACAGGAGACTTTGCCTCATGCCTCGAAAGGTAGAACCACCTAAAAAACTTCGATCTGTGATAAAAGAAACAATCCCATCACCTGTTCTTTCAATTCGCCAGTGGGAAAATCGCATGAATTTTACATAGTCGTTATTTAACCATTTAGTATTTTTTTCGCCTAAATCACGTAAAGACTTACCGTCTACCTCAAAATAACTTTCAACTTTTCTACCAGAAACAGGATCTTGCCCCCTTACTAAGCGATTAATCCATTTAATGTTTTTATTTGCTGATTCACCCTCATAAGGCGGATTACCAATAACAATCATGATTGGTTTATCCAGTTTAATAGAACTTGATTGATCGGATTCTTCTGCAATAAATTCCTCAAATAAGGTTTGAGATTTGCGAATTGAGTCGTCCAAAGAATTAGTTAGATAAACACCTAAACGCTTTCCAGTGTCAAACTGATACCCTGTTTCTTCTAAAAATAATCCCAACTTGAGATGGGCGATCGCATAGGGAGCCATCAGCAACTCAAACCCAAAAACTCGGGGCAACAACCGATCTTTCACATAGCCTGACCACGATCGATCCTCTAACCCCTCAGTCAAAGCATCAGGATTCTCCTGAAACCGTTGGTGGATGAGTTGAAAAATCCACAGCAAAAAGGTTCCAGTCCCACAAGCTGGATCAAGAATCATCACCTCTGGATCCGCCAAACCCAACGGCTTATTAAACTTCTCCTTCAGCAAAATATCGACAGAGCGCACCATATAAGACACTACTGGCTCCGGCGTATAGTAAACCCCTCTCCTCTCCCGCATCTTGGGCTTATACGCAGCCAAAAAGTCTTCATAGAACCGAATCACGATGTCCTCACGGTTCATCTTGGCTCGGAAATCCTCCAAGATGGCATCCATCTTCGCCGCCCGCAGAATACTAACCACCTCGGAAATTGCATCAATCAACTCATCGGCAATCACAGGTGATTCATCTGATTTTTCTGACCGTAGGGCAGTAGCCACTCCCTTGTCATATTCACCCACCGCCTTTGACACATCCCGAAACAACCGACGCAAAAACGGGTTCGTCTCGGGCAGCAATTCCCAAGCATCTTCTCGATTAAAATCTTTCTGGGCATTCTGGGTGTAACCGAAGACCCTAGCAGTAAATAGCCCATAGGCGATCGTCTGGGCATAAATATCCGCAAAGCTATAGTCCTTCTCGTTTTCAGACTCTAGCTTCAGGGTTGGCAGCAACTCTTTCTGAAAACTCCGCAGCAACCCTTGTAAATAACCATCGTTTGGCTCTGCTCTGTAGACATTAGGAATGGCCTGCTCAATCTGGCGGGACATCTTAGCCAACTTCTGAGCCAGTTCCTTTGCAGTGGTGATCGGCTTGTAAAACGCCCACTCCACAAGCGGGATGACAGACAAAGCCGTATCCTTCACCCGGTTCGTTCGAGCCAGCGTATCTTGCCTGAGTCGATTCAACCGTGCCTGTAAATCCTGATCTGACCAAGAAAAAGTCTGAATCTGCCGTTGCCGTAGCTTTCCATCCGAGGGGAGAATCATTGCCACTTGCCCACCCTCACCCCCAGCCCCTCTCTCAAGCTGGGAAAGGGGAGATTCCGGCAACAGCAGGTACATCACAGGCTGATTCGGAATAATGCGCCCGGTATAGTGCCCGTAAATCTCGCGCTGCTGCTTCTCTGCCGTTAAGAACTTCTTGATCCCAGCATCTGTCTGTTCGCTCAGTTCAGCATAGAAGCCAACGGCGATCGGGCAGGTCTCTTCTGCTTCGTCTTCATCTGCGCCAGGACGCAAAAACCAGAATCGGGAGCCTTCCGGGTCACGCTGCTTCAGTGGGTAGCCAAGAATTTGCCGCAATGCCTCAACTCGGCTTTCTTGAGTTCCAGCAATAACGGCTTGTAAATCCACAGAGGACATAAAGGACTGGCCCAGGTAACGAGCTCCCTATCAGGATAGATTATGATCTGGCTTTTAGACCAAATCAACAATGGATAGAGATGGAACCATGGGCACTATCCTTACCCCACGAATCCTGAAAATTTGGGCTAAATGTCCAGGTCGGTGAGGTTCAGCTTGGCCCCGTAGGTTTCGATAAATTCCCGGCGGGGAGCCACCCGATCGCCCATCAGGATTGTGAAAATGCGATCGGCCTCAGCCGCATCATCAATTTCCACCCGTTTCATCGTGCGGGTTTCCGGGTTCATGGTGGTGTCCCAAAGCTGATCGGGCATCATTTCACCCAAACCTTTGAACCGCTGAATGTTGTAGTTGGCATTGGCCGGGAAGCCCGCCAAAATCTGCTGCAACTCCCGATCGCTGTAGCAATATTGATGATTCCGGCCGCGCTCCACCTTGTATAGGGGCGGGCAGGCAATGTAGATGTGACCTTGCTCCACCAATTCCCGTTGATAGCGATAGAAAAAGGTGAGCAGCAGGGTGCGAATGTGGGCCCCGTCCACGTCCGCATCGGTCATCAATACCACCCGGTGATAACGCAGTTGGGAAACATCAAATTCCTCGCCTTTGATGCCTAATCCCAGGGCAGAAATTAGCGACTGAATTTCGGTGTTTTTATAGATCTTGGCATCGTCGGTTTTTTCGATGTTTAGGATCTTCCCACGCAGGGGCAAAATGGCTTGGAATCGACGGTTTCTTCCTTGCTTGGCGGAACCGCCTGCCGAGTCTCCTTCCACAATAAAAATTTCTGATTCGGACGGATCCTTCGAGCTGCAATCGGCTAATTTACCCGGCAAGGGCGACGATTCCAACACCGATTTCCGGCGTACCAATTCGCGAGCCCGCCGAGCCGCTTCGGCCGCATTGAAGGCTTGAATCGCCTTTTCCAAAATGGAATCCGCCACGCCGGGCCGGAACTCCAGATATTCCGTGAAGACTTCCCCCACCAGGGAATCCACAATGCCGCGTACCTCGGGGTTGCCGAGTTTGGTTTTGGTTTGTCCTTCAAATTCTGGATCGGGCACTTTCACGGAAATAATCGCCGTCAAGCCTTCCCGAATATGTTCGCCGCCCAGGTTGGCATCGCCATCTTTGAGTTTGTTGCGCTTGCGGGCGATCGCGTTCATGGTGCGGGTCAAAACGGCCTTCAACCCTTCCAGGTGGGTTCCGCCATCCACGGTACGAATGTTGTTGGCAAACCCGAATAGGTTGTCTGTGTAGGCATCGATCGACCATTGCATGGCCACTTCCACATGCACCCCGTCGCGCTCCCCTTGCACGTAGAGAATTTCCTCGTGGAGGGGCAGGCGATCGCGGTTGATATAGGCTACATATTCCCGAATGCCGCCTTCGTAGCAGTAGGTTTCAACCTTGGGTTGCTCGGTACGCAACAGCTCCAGCCGGTGATCGCTGAAGGTGATTTTTACGCCCGCATTCAGATAGGCCAGCTCCCGCAGCCGACTGGCGAGGGTGGCGTAGTCAAATTCTGTGCCGGTGATGAAAATTTCGCGATCGGGCAAAAAGGTGACCCGCGTACCCGTTTGGGAATCGTCGCTGGGTTCGCTGGTCAGGGGCCCTTGGGGGATGCCTCGGCTGTAGCGTTGAACGTGCCGTTGGCTCAGGCGCTTGACTTCAACAATCACTTCTTCCGAGAGGGCATTCACCACGGACACGCCCACGCCATGGAGACCGCCGGATACTTTGTAGCCACCGCCGCCGAATTTGCCGCCCGCGTGCAGCACGGTCATCACGGTTTCGAGGGCGGACTTGCCGGTTTGGGGGTGAATGTCAACGGGGATGCCGCGGCCGTCGTCGGTGACGGTGACGGAGCCGTTGGCATTCAGATCCACTTCAATGTGGGTGCAGTAACCAGCAAGGGCTTCATCGATCGAGTTGTCCACCACCTCGTAAACTAGATGATGGAGACCGCGCGGCCCAGTGGAGCCGATGTACATTCCCGGTCGCTTGCGGACAGGTTCAAGCCCTTCAAGAACCTGAATTTGATCTGCCCCATAGTTGCTGGTCATGCTCACTCCGCTCCAGATTGGACATCTTAGGCAGGTTAAATTTGCCTAAAGCCCTATAACTTCAAAACATTCCAAGATTTTAGCACAAACGGGTTCTAGGAGTTGCCAGGGTACGCTTGTTATGAATTTGGGCTTGGGATTGATTGACCTTGAAAAATGCCTGGAAAGGTCACTAACAGCCCTAGAAATTTGCCTTCCTAAGGTTGCAGCGGGGAGCCACTTCCCCCTTAGGCTCCTGGGGGAATGGCCGATCGCAGGGCGGCCATGAGTTGAGCTAAATGTTCGGGCTGGTGGGTGGCCATCAGGGTCAGGCGCAGGCGGCTGGTGGGCACGGTGGGTGGTCGAATGGCTCCGACCCACAGGCCGGCTTCCGTGAGCGATCGCCCCAATTGGCTGACGGTGGCTGGGTTGGGCACTTGCAAACAGAGAATAGGCGATTCACTGGGCAGTAGGCGGTAGGCGCGATCGCCCTGGGTGAGTTCGGCGGGCTGGATGGCTAACCAATCCTGAAGGGCTTGACGGAGCGATCGGGTGTTGTGCCAAAGGGCGGCCCGTCGATCGGGTTCTTGGTTCACAATCCGAATGGCAGCCAGGGCGGCGGCCGTGTCAGCGGGTGACAGGCCCGTGGTGTAAATCCAACTGGCGGCGCGGTTGCGCAAAAAATCGACGAGGGTGGCCGAGCCGGCCACATAGCCCCCCAAGCTGCCCAGGGCCTTGCTGAGGGTTCCCATCTGAATCAACGATCGCCCGCTGCACCCCAGGGCCTCCACGCAGCCGGCCCCCGTGGCCCCGAAAACCCCCGTCCCGTGGGCCTCATCCACCAACACCATGGCGGAAAAGGCCGCCGCCAAGTCCAGAATTTCCGGCAGGGGAGCCAAGTCCCCATCCATACTAAACACCGTGTCCGTGAGGATCAGGCAGCGGCGATAGTGGGAACGGTGGCTTTGGAGCCGATCGCCCAAATCCTGCAAGTCGCCATGCCGATAGTCCACCACCGTGGCTCCACTGAGTTTGGCTCCGGCTAGCAGACTGGAATGGTTATAGGCATCGTTCAAAATCAAATCTCGCGGGCCCACCAAGGCGGCGATCGTGCCCAGATTAGCTAAATACCCGGAACTGAAGACAATCGCGTCTTCGGTCTGTTTCAGTTGGGCGATCGCCTGTTCTAGCTCTCGGTGCAACGCTCGTTGGCCAGTAATCAGCCGTGAGCCAGTGCTGCCGGTTCCATTGGTTTGAATCGCCTCGATCGCGGCGGCCATTAACCGGTCATCGCCCGCCAACCCCAAGTAGTCATTACTGGCGAAGTTAATCAGGGTGCGGCCGTCGCGCTCCACCACGGCCCCCGGCCGGCCGCTCAGGATCTGGGGCGATCGATGCCAATGGGCCCGGTGAATCGTCTGGAGGGCCTGGGCCATCCAGTCGTAGGGGGACTCGGTTGAGGAAGGACTGGGAGCGGTCTTAGGAATGGGCATCGGTGGCGCGATCGACGGCATGGCCAGCCCCAGAACGGGCCGGATGGGTAGGGGTCTGCCCATTATGATCGATCGAATTCAAATCCTTGGGATCAACCTCCGGATCAAAGTCCCCGCGCTGACTGCCCGCCACTGGCCGATCGCCGGCTGGATGATCACTCCCCGCCGCACGATCAGGGTCAAAATCACCCGGATTAGAATCACGAAAATTATTCAGATGATTCATCCTGGGGTCATCAGCTATTTCACCGGCTCTTTCGGCAAAATCGGGATCCGGCGCTGGCGGTCGCTCGCCCACCAGCCAGTAGGTGAGCATTTCCCCGCGTCCTCGCACTTGCCAGGGGCCACGCGGCTCTAGAACAAATTGATCGCCCAACAGGGCCGCCGTGGAAGCCGTCACCTGAATTTTGGCTGCTTCCCCCTGGGACTCCATCCGGCTGGCAATATTCACCGTGTCGCCCCAGAGATCATAGATAAACTTGCGAATGCCAATGACCCCCGCCACCAAGGGGCCCGTATTCAGCCCAATTCGCAACTGAAAGGTTTGCCCATTTTTGCGTTGAAACTGCCCGATCGCCTGCTGCATTTCCAAAGCCATCCGCGCCGTGTTGATGGCATGGTTAGGATGCGCCGAAGGTACGCCCCCCACGGCCATGTAGGCATCCCCGATCGTCTTGATTTTTTCAACCCCATAGCGTTCAGCAATGCGATCGAACTCCGAAAAAATATCATTCAAACAGGACACCAACTCCGCCGCTTGAATTTGGGAAGCCCATTCTGTGAACCCCACAATGTCTGCAAACAGCACCGTTGCCGACTCGAAGCGATCGGCCATGGCCGTCTGTTGCATTTTCAGGCGCTGAGCAATTTTCTGGGGCAAAATATTCAGCAATAATTGCTCCGATTGTTGCCGTTGTTGTCGCAATTCCAGCTCTGTTTTGCGACGTTCGGTAATCTCTTGCACCATGCCTTCAAAGTAAAGAAACTTGCCCCCAGCGTCATAAACACTACGAACGGTTTCAGAAATCCAAATTCGCCGGCCATCTTTCCGGTAAACTTCCGACTCAAAATTGGATACTTCTCCGTATTGAGCCATGTAAGCCAAAAACTCTTCGCGCCGGTGCGATCGCACGTAAAGCTGCTGACCCACATTGGTGATTAATTCCATCATTTCCTGAGGCGATCCATAGCCACAAATGCGGGCCAAGGTTGGATTCACGCTCATAAATCGCCCTTCCCAAGTGGCTTGAAAGATCCCTTCTAGGGCATTTTCAAAAATACTGCGATAGTTTTCCTCCGCCTGTTGCAGGGCATCGGCCGCCAACTTGCGATCTGTGATGTCATCCAAAACCCCTAAAACCCCAATCACTTGCCCCGCTTCGTCGCGAATCGGTACGCGGTAGCAATCTAGCCAGATGGGCTGGCCCCCTTCAGCGTGACGATATTTGCGTAATAGTTGATGGGAAATGGGTTGATTGGTTTCAATCACGCGGCGATCTTGGGCCCGAAATTGTTCGGCAATGGCTGGATCTTCAATTAAGTCCTGATCGGTTTTACCAATCACACTTTCGGGATCCCCTAAACCGGATGCTTCTGCCCAACTTCGATTGCAACCCAAGAAAACCAAGTCAGCATTTTTCCAAAAAATTTGCTGAGGAATGTTGTCTAAAATAATGCGTAAATATTGCTTTTGTTCTTGCAGAATGGCGGCGGTTTTTTCATGTTCCGCCACTTCCGCTATTAGCCGCTGGTTTTGTTCGGCAACCAGCTTGGCAGCTCGCTGAATTTTCAGGTGTGTATTGACTCGAACCAAAACTTCTTCAAGGGCAAAGGGCTTGATTAAATAGTCAACGCCACCCACCTTGAAGGCTTGAATTTTATCTAAGCTGCCATTGGAGCCGCCATCAGAGCTGCCAGTAAAAATAATTGGAATATCGGCAGTTTTTGGGTTGGTTTTCAGCTCCTCGCAAAGGGCAAAGCCACTGCGATCGGGCAGATACACATCCAATAGGATGAGGTCAAAGGTATGGTGCTTCAGTTGCTGCCAAGCCTGATGGGCATTATCCGCCAGCAGGATGTGATAGCCCTCACGCGCTAGAAGTCGATGCAAAAGAGTGCGATCGTCCGTTCGATCGTCCACGATCAACAGACTGGAGCGGGCCACCGACCAATCAGGACGCAGAACGGGTCTCTCTGCACCGTCGGGCAAACTCTCGGCAGACGGGTCGATCGAGAAAGTCACAAGGCTCTCCTCAAAAGCTGAGGCGCAAACGAAGCCGCATCACGGCAAACTACCAATATCTTATCGCTGACCCAGCTTCTGGCGAGGAAGCGTTCTTGGATTATTTTCCGCATAATCACGGTTATGGTTTGGCTGATTATGCTTGCCCCTAGTCGCTATTCTTGCGAAGAATAGATATTTTCGGGTCTAATATGACCAAATTGCAACGCAAAGAGCGCTCCACAGCATCTTCAGACCCTAAATTCAGCCAGGTAGCAATTAATACGGTGCTTTGAAAATACTCGATCGACTGTGAGCGAAGCGTGAACATTGGCCCTGGCCCGGGCGACAGTTTTGGGCGGGTTCGGGGTGGCTTGCCGGTCTTTGCTGGCTGATTTTCGGGGGCTGACAAATTTCAGGGGTTGGTTTATGGCAGGGGTTTGTTTTAGGTTGCCCATTTGTTTTAGGTTGTTGGTCTTGGTTGGCTTGATTTGGTTGACCGATTCTGTTTGTCTTTAACGCGGCGGTGAATGGGCATGACTCAAAATTCCCCAATTCCAGTAGTGGTGGTTGGTGCGGCTGGCAAGATGGGCCGTGAGGTGGTGAAGGCAGTGGCGGCTGCGCCCGATATGACCCTCATTGGGGCAGTCGATCGCGCGCCGGAGCTAGTGGGCCAGGATGTGGGCGAAGTGGTCGGCTGCGGCCCCTTAGAAGTGCCGATTTTGGATCAGCTAGAGGCGACTTTGGCCATGGCGGCCCAAGAGCGACAGTTAGGCGTGATGGTGGATTTCACGCACCCCAGTTCGGTTTATGAAAATGCGCGATCGGCGATCGCCTATGGCATTCGACCCGCGATCGGCACAACGGGGCTGAGTGAGCAACAGGTGCGCGAGTTGGCGGAATTTGCCGACAAGGCCAGCACCGGTTGCGCCATCATTCCCAACTTCTCGATCGGGATGGTGTTGCTTCAGCAGGCTGCGGTTCAAGCCTCCCAATATTTCGATCATGTGGAAATCATTGAGCTGCACCACAACCAAAAGGCCGACGCACCCAGCGGCACGGCCCTGCAAACGGTGCAACTGATGTCTGGATTGGGCAAAACCTTCAATCCGGCACAGGTGGAAGAAAAGGAGTTGATTCCCGGTGCGCGGGGCAGCTTGGCCGGCGACAATATCAATGTTCACAGCATTCGCTTGCCGGGTCTCATTGCTCACCAGGAGGTGATCTTTGGTGCGCCGGGCCAAATCTACACGCTGCGCCACGACACGAGCGATCGGGCCTGTTATATGCCCGGTGTGTTGCTGACGATTCGGAAGCTGATTGACCTGAAGTGCTTGGTTTATGGTCTTGAAAAACTGCTGTAGCAGCGCGACAACCTGATGTCGATCGGTCAAGGCCAATGGCCGTTGCCGTTACCCGATCACTAGGCAGCAAGGGGCTTCAGCCCCTTGTGAGGGCGACTGGCGTTGCCCTCCGATGGCTTAACCTTGTCCACTCGCCTCAGTGACTTCCTCAGAAACTTCCTCAGAACCGCCTCCGAACAACCTATGCTGGTTCCGCTGACCCGTGACGCTTTCGATCGCCTGATTCCCTCGATCGCCACCTATCCGCAATACCAATTCTATTGGGGGCGGCCGGCGGACTTCATTCGCCGCCTAGCCATTTCCGTGGTGGGCATGGTGGTGACCTGGTTGGGCAGCCTAGCCACGGGCGATGCGACGGGCCCCATTTGGTTTGTGCTGGGCTTTGCGGCAGCGCTCTATTGGTTTTGGGCCCCCATCTATTGGGCCAGCCTCCGCAATGGCAAAGTGCGCAAATTCGGCTATTGCGGTTTTTGGGAAGGTGAAATTCTGGATGTTTATGTGACTGAAGAGCTGGTGGGTCAAGAGGAAACGGTGAACCGCCAGGGCGAGTTGGTGATTGTGGAAAACCGGGAGCGTTGCCTCAACTTGGAAGTGGGCGATGAGACGGGATTTGAAACCCGTTTGCAGGCTCCGCTGCGTCGCGAGCACAAGGGCATTAAGCCGGGAATGCGGGCCCAAACCCTGATTTTGTCCGATCGCCCCGATTTGGGACGAGTGGCCCAAGTGGCTGATTTTTATCTTCCCGATCGCCAAGTTTGGATCAGTGACTATCCCCTGTTGCAGCGGGAAGCCTTTGAGGAGGTGAGCCGGGAGCTGAGCGACCCACCGCCAAATCGTCGATCGCGTCGGCCCAGCCGTCCGGCCCCAAGCCAGGAGACCGGCTTAGCCCGCCGCCCGGATCCGCGCGATCGGGCCCTGGCCCGTTATGATCGGCGTGATGCCTCCGAGGGGCGCGGGCGGTTTGATGATCTTGAAGATGACGTTGAGAACAGCGATTTCGAGAACTTTGAGGACGATCGCCGCGATCGCCCCCGTCGCCGCCGCTAGAACCTGAAAACGGCCCCAACAACACAAAAAAGCCCCAACCGTCGATCAAAGTCGATCAAAACAGACCCTGCTGCCCAGAATGCTCGCTAAATCCCAGGAACTGCTGACAGTTGGGTCAATTTGTCGGTTAGGGAATTGACGGAATGGGTTGAGCTTGGTATTCCTGATGTCAACATGAGCGTGCTTGACTGACCCTAACGATCCCCGATCGCCCCTTGTCACCCGAAACCGCTCGATCGCCTAACCTCGCTGAATTCCGTCTTTTGGATCCCTATCGCGCGTTAGCTCGTCGATCAGCCTGTGGAACCCCTATCCTTTTCCGATCCGTTTAATGGTGCATCGTCGCCCGGGGTGACCCTATTTGGGCCGCCACATCTTGCGCCCGGGGCAATTGGGGGAGCGGATTGGTTGCCCCCAGTGCCGCCAGAGGAGATGGTTAGCGAAGTAACCGTCATGCCCGAGCATTCTGCGGACTGGTTGTTGCAGCAGTGGTTGGATCTGGGGCTTCAGCAGCTCGAAGCCAGCAATTATCCTGGGGCGATCGAAGCCTTTGAACGGGCCCTTGATATCCAATCTGACTTAACCGTTGCTCGCCACGGCCGGGCGATCGCCCTAGTGGGAGCCAAGGCCTATGCCGAAGCTCTCCCGGAACTGGAGGCACTCCTGCAACAAATTCCGCACCAAATGGATCTTTGGGGGAACTATGGCCATGCCCTCGCTGCCATGGAGCGTCACGAGGAAGCCCTTGCCGCCTATCGCCACATCCTGGCCATTGATCCCAACGTTGTCAATGCCTGGCTCGATTGTGGGCGGTTGCTGCAAACCCTAGACCGCTGGGGCGAGGCCGCCGCCGCCTATGAACGGGCTTTGGAGTTGCAACCCACCGCCAGCACGGCCTGGTTCGCCCGGGGAATGCTTCAGAAAAAGCTCGGTCAACGGGCCCAAGCCCTGGAGTCCTTTGAACGCACCCTTTCGATCGATCCCCATTGCAAGGAAGCCTGGAACTATCGTGGCAACTTGCTCGAAGATTTGGGCCGCACCCAGGAAGCCCGCGAGGCCTATCAACGGGCGATCGACCTGGATCCTCAATATGCCGAAGCTTGGAATAACCTAGGCATTGCCCTCGATAGCCAACAGGCCCACCAGGAAGCCCTGGAAGCCTTTCACCAGTCTTTGGCCAGCGATCCGAATAATCCCGATGTGTGGAATAACTGTGGCCTCACCTTGGACAGTCTGGGGCAATTAGGCGAGGCCGTGACCGCGTTCGATCGCGCCTTGGCACTCACCCAAAACAGTCACTGGAAATCCTGGGCAAATCGGGGCTGTGTCCTTTGGCGGCTCCACGGCTACGCGGCCGCCCTCAAAAACTGGAATCAGGGCATCGACTCCCTCAATCGCCAAGCCCCAGACTACGCCCTCGGTTGCGGCATTTTGCACTATCACAAGGGTCGGGCCCATGTGGATGAAGGCCAGCGCCACTCCGATGCCTTCCCCTACTTGCAAGAGGCGCGACTCTGTTTTGAGCAAGCCCTCAATTTCCTCACGCCCGATCGCCATCCAGATTGGTATTTAGAAGCGGCCCAAGGGGCGATCGACACGTATCGGGCCCTGGGTAATGCAGACCAAGCTCAAGCCCTGATGTATAGCGCCACGGAGCTGCTGCGCCGCCGAATGCGCGAAACGGACTGCACCAGCCAAAAAATGGCCCTCGCGAACAAGCTGGCTAGCTTCTACCAAAACGGGCGATCGTAGCGATTGGTCGTTGGAATGATTAATCCCTTAGCCAGAATTATTATTTGTAGTTACAGCCTTTACCTAGAACGATTGGTACGTCATATTACAGATGCCATAAAGCAATTATGAGGTGGGCTTAGGGTGTGTCGTCAAATCACCTGAAACCCTGATTCCACCGTTAGCAGATCGTGGGGGACAAGGGGCTTAAGCCCCTTGTTACAGCGACTGGGACATGGAAAATCAATCGTTTCCGCCTGATCCTAGGAAATGACGATAGGCCCCAAGCCCCTTGTGAATATGACTGAGGTTTTCAACAAAAAAACTGCGATCGGGCGATCGCAGTTCGTCAAAAAGGTGAGGATAAAAGAACGAGAAAATCATTCAAGAATTGGGCAACGATGATTCCATGAATGATTGGGAATTTGGACAAAATCACGGGTCGTGAGTCGATCGAGCCACTGGATATTCAGTAACCGCCATTGATCCGGCTTCAGCCGATTTCAGCAGTTTCCACAACACCAATTACCTCAATCGCTTCTCCCCCGTAATTTGGGTCATCATCCGGTTTGTGCTCAAGTTTTGTGCTCAAGTTTAACGATCGAACCATTCGCCCCAATTGATCGTTCAAACCCTGATTTTGGGTCAGGAGCACCAGGAACCTAGAAACTGAACTCGGTGCGCACCACGCCCAAAACGGCCGTGTTGTTGTCGTTGCCCGTGTCCGCATTGAAAACCGCAATCACCCCCGGAGTGATCGAAATGAAGTCGTTCACGGCCCAGCGGTAGAGCGCTTCCACGTGGATCGGTGTTTCGTCATCCTCTTCCACGCCATCCGCACTGATCACCGTCGGCGGCTGACCCACCAACAAGGATCCCAGGTTGCCTTCTTTGCCCAAGTCAGGGAAGACCAAACCCACAGCCCAGTTCAGCACGTCGATGCTGTCGTCGCTTTGGGCATCTTCCGCCTTGGTGTAACCAACCCAACCGTTCAAGCCCACCTTGGGCGAGAACAGATAGTTAGCTTGCAGGCCAACACTGTTGCTGATCGCGGAATGGTCGCCAAAGGGGTTGATTGTGCGTCGCGTGCCGGTGCGACCCAACAGGCCCAAGTCTTCGTCGGCGTATTGGTAATCGTCGTTGGAGTAGTAGCTGTGGGCAAAGAACAGGCCAGCGCTGAAGCGGCTGTCACTGCTCTTGTAGTTCAAGCTGGCGCTGGCGCTGTAGCTACCGCCGAAGAGACCGCTGCCATCGCTGGGGCTGGCGGCGTTGCCGGCCATGTAGGCGGCCCCGATCGACCATTGATCGCTGGGACTCCAAACAAAGCCCACCCCGGCATCGGCCGGTTGACGCAACACGGGCGGCCGATCGCCAAATCGCGACAGGGCCCCGGAACCATCGCCATAGAGGAAGGGGTTGTGGGTGTCGTGGATGTCATCCAAATCCAACCCGGTGGTTCCCACAAGGGCTTCCACTTTTTCCCCGATCGGGAAGCGATAGCCCAAATAGGTCAGGCTGATTTGGTTGCTGTTGCCGTCGCCGTAGCTCAGGGAACCCAAGCCCGTCACATCGTTCAGCGGATTCTGAACATTGTTGGTTTCCAAACGGGTGGTCAGGGTGTCTTGGCCCGTGAAGCTGGTGTTGAACACCAATCGCACCCGATTGCTGAAGGTGACGTTTTCGGCGTTGCTGTCGTCGTCATCGCCCGTGAGGGTTCCCCCTTGCAAACCAAGGATGGCGTTCCCGGTCAACTTGGTGGTGGTGGAGAATTGGGTTTTCTCCAGGTAAGAGATCCGGCCTTCCAGGGTGTCTACGCGACCCCGCAGGGCGGCCAGCTCGGTCTTGAACATGTCCTGCAATTTCTTCAGGACTTCCAGATCGGCCTTGGTGGCGTAGTCGGCCACGTTGGTCACGAGCAATTCTTGGATTCGATCGAGGCAAGCATTCAAACCGGCCGCGAACTCGTAGCGGGTCATGGCCCGGTTGCCCTTGTAGGTTCCGTCGGGATAACCGGCGATGCAACCGTAGCGCTCAACCAGCGATTGCAGGGCTTGGAAGGCCCAATCGGTGGGTTGCACGTCCGACAGTTGCGAGACGGAGGTGACCTGATCGGCGCTGCTGGCGCGGCGGTTGCGTCCCTCTTGGCCGTATTGGTTGAGGTCGTTGATCAGCTCGCTGGTGTCGGCCACGGCCCCGATCGAGTCGGGATTGGCCAAGTCAGGGCTAGTGGAATTAACGGATTGGGCCAAGGCCGGTGCAGCGGGAGCCGCCGCCAACAGGGCCAGGGCAGCGATCGGGGTTAAGCGCGATCGCCAATGGAACCGAGACATATGCAAACCTCACACGAAAAATCTGAGTCCATTGCAAACTGAATTCATCCCCAGCCTTTAACCATCAAAAGCTGGCAGCAATTCCTCAAAATCACTGCCCTCCCAAGGTCGCCAGCCCAGAGCCAAATCCCTTCGCATCCATCAAAAAGATAATGATTCTCAATCTGATTTATGAAAAGATAATTAAGCGGCGATGAATCAGTTTTGATAGTCATTCTAGCGAATTCTAGATCGATCTAAGGCAGAACAAAGACAAAATATTATTGATTTTGGATCTCAATAGGGTGATGTAAATTCTACGTGAAATTACTGGGATCAAACGTTCAAAATTACAAAACAACCCCCGCAACAGCAAGTCCCCAGCCGACAGGTGCAGTAGGTTCCAGGGCATGAATTTTGATTGGATATGGAGCCGATCGAGCCGTTTCAAGCGATCGACTCCTTCGCGCCGCTCAACCCGATCCAGCCGATCAGCGATTTTGGCCCCAGGGCAATGGCGCAATTGGCCCTAAGAATTCTCGAGATTGTGGGCAGCAGCGCGATCGAACCAACGGAGCAGCACGCGGGCTAACTTGCCCGAGTGGTGGCGAATTAGTCCCGTGTGGGGATCTTCGTCAATGACGTTGGCAATCACGATCCGGCGACCCAGACGCGCCACCGCTTCCCGATCGAGCTGAATGGGGTGGCTATGTTCGCGGGCATAGCGATCGAGGGTTTTGGGGGATGGGGGATTTTTTTGCACCAACACCGCATCAAACAATTTGTGACCACAGGCCTGGTCGATCGCTCGGATGTGATCCGAAACGGTGTAGCCCTCCGTTTCTCCCGGTTGGCTCATCACGTTGCATACATAGATTCGAGGAGCCGGACAACGGGCGATCGCCTCAGTAATTTCCGGAACCAGCAGATTGGGGATCACGCTCGTGTACAGACTGCCGGGGCCAATGATGATGTAGTCCGCCGACTCGATCGCCTCGATCGCCCGAGGCACGGCCCGAGGATTAGACGGCGTGCAACCAATGCGGGCAATTTGCCCATGGGCCTCGCTGATGTTCGACTCGCCCTCCACGTAACGGCCATCGGTTAGCTCGGCCCAGAGCACCACATCCTCCAGCGTGGCCGGCAACACCCGCCCCTGCACCGCCAGGACTTGGGAACTGGCATCGATCGCCTGTTCCAAGTCTCCCGTGATGTCGCTCATGGCCGTCAAAAACAAGTTGCCAAAGCTGTGGCCCGCCAACCCGCTGCCGGTGGTGAAGCGATATTGAAACAAAGCCGTCATCAACCGCTCTTCCGCCGACAGGGCCGCCAAGCAATTGCGAATATCCCCCGGTGGCAGCACCCCAAAATCGCGCCGCAGCCGTCCTGAAGATCCGCCATCATCCGCCACCGTCACGATGGCAGTGATGTTGGCGCTGTATTGCTTGAGGCCGCGCAACAGGGTTGAAAGACCCGTGCCACCCCCGATCGCCACAATGCGCGGCCCCCGATTCAGCCGCCGATGGGTCAAGAGGCGATCGATCAACTCCTCATCCCCATCGGGCATCAGCACTTCCGCGATCGTTCCCAGGGTGCGCGTTTGTCCCCACAACACCAGCCCCAACCCCCCCGCCAACACCAGCGGCCCAGAAACATTATTGGGAATTAGGGTGGCCAAGCGCCCCACAAACTCTTGCAAAAACTGAGTGGTGTAAAACACCGGGGTTTGCTTTGTCCAAATGGCCGCCCCAAACCACACCAATACCGCCCCGCTCGCACTGGTCAACAGCCAGCGCTTGACCAACAAACCCGGCGCAAGCCACTTCACCCATTGGTTAACCCGTTTGGGAGCGCGGCGCTGCAAAATGGCTCGCGGTAGGTTGCTGAGCCAGTGAACGGTTGAGTAGGACAGTCGATTCTTCAAGGGAAAGGTGGGGAAAAACGGACAAACGAAGCCAAGGCAAGCAGAATCAACAACAAGCACTGGGGCCACAACGGCGGCAACGGCAGCAGTTACCGGGATGCAGGGGAATTAAACCATTGGTGGGGGATCGGGTTCTGGCCAATGGCTACCGTCTCCTTCAAGCACGTATTCAAGAACATCTTTAAGGACGTAGGCTTAACACCCATGGATCCCCGTTGTTGGCGGTGATTGAGCCGGTGATTAATCCGCTAATCCTGAATCCCGATCGCCCCAGCCTGGATCCGCAAACGGGCGGGCTAAAATGGCGAGCAACGGAATTAACCGTTTCCAACCGTCGTAATTTCCATGAGGATAGCGCGTTGCGGATTGGATCCCGGGATGAGTAGCCCGCTCGGTGGGCTGGCATGGCTGGGAATGCTGGCTGCTGGTCAGTCGGTCTGGTTCGTGCGGCGAGACCAGTTCAACCCATCGATCGCAACCCATTGGTCGCAACCCATCAACCGCCAAATTTGCCGCGATCGGATCCAAAACAGCAAGCAATCACAGCAAGCAATCACCCAATCATTCCAGCCATGTCTCAATCCCTGGTTTGTGGCGGATCGGCGAACCCGCTGCCCCTTGATCGCCCCTTGGTGGAACTGCGCGGGGTCAGCAAAACGCTGGGCGATCGCAAAATTCTCGATCGAGTGGATTTCGCCATTTATCCCAACGAGGCGATCGCGATTATTGGCCCCTCCGGCACAGGAAAATCAACCATCTTACGGGTGATTAGTGGCCTGTTGGAACCCGACGAAGGCGAGGTTTATTTGTTAGGAGAACCTCGCCAAGGCCTGCTGGGCGACAGCCACGAACCAGAGGGGGTAGAAATCAAGTTGGTGTTTCAGCAAGCCGCCCTGTTTGATTCCTTGACGGTGGGCGAAAATGTGGGATTTTCCTTGCTGGAGGCGGGTCAGTTGCCCCCGCGCGAAATTCAAAAATTGGTCGATCGCGCCCTGGAGCGGGTGGGGTTGCCGGCCATTGCCGATCGCTACCCGGCGGAGTTGTCGGGCGGCATGAAAAAACGGGTCAGTTTTGCCCGCGCCATCATTGAAAATCCTGCTCCCGATGGCACACCTATTCCCGAAGTGTTGCTCTATGACGAGCCAACGGCTGGCCTTGACCCGATCGCCTCCACAATTGTGGAAGACCTGATGCGGGAACTGAGCCAAAAGGTCAATTTTTGCTCAACCTATGTGGTCGTGACCCACCAGGACAGCACCATTCGTCGCACAGCCGATCGGGTGGTGTTTTTGTATGATGGGCGCATTCGTTGGCAGGGGAAAATCCAGGAAATTGACACCACTGATAATCCCTACGTGCGCCAGTTTTTCAACAGCGCGATCGAGGGGCCAATTCAGGTGGTCACCGCCTAGTTAAAATTCAGGTTTAGTAGCTCCAATTGATCCAAGATTCAGCCAGAATTCAGCCAAAATTGGGAGTTGCTTTAATCCCAATCATCCACGGTTTTTTGCTGAAGTTGCCATTTTTGGAACCGTTTTTCAAAGTCTTCCGTATCCGGTTGCAAAGACTTCCAAGCATCCAGGGCAATGAACATTCCCCACCCCAAACCCAAGGTGAGCGACCAGCCCAAATGGCCCGAGGAAACCAAGTCAATCAGTAATAAAAAACCGTTGACAATGCCAAATTTACCGAGGTTTAACTTGAGGCGCTGCCGTTGGGCGGCCACGAATTGTTGACGTTGCGATCGATCCCCATTTTGAGCCAACCAACGCTGTTCGGCTGCATATAAATCAGTGCGATCGATCCCAATTTCATCGGCCAATTCCAGAAGCTGACTGCGGGAATATTGCTCAATATCTTGGCGACGGGCGATCGCAAGTTGCAAAATTTCCTGCACCGCATCCCGATCGTAATTATCGCGGGTGGGCACATCGATGAAGCGGGAGTCGGAACCGCGTGCATCAGGATTGGCTAAGGGCGATCGATCAGCGTTAGTCATAGGTGGGTCATATCTGGTCTTGGCCGTTGTTTATGGAACAGGCGGGGCCACCTGCGATCGGGCGATGAACTCGGCGATCCAAAACTTCAGCAATCTCACTCAGCGATCTCAACCGAACTAGACGATCTAACTCGGTCATCGAACTACGAATCATAATATCGATGTTCCTATGGTAATGAGGTTGATCAACCGTTGGCTGCTTTTGAACAGGCCCCAGCAATTCCTCAAACCATCCCGCAAGCGCTCCATGTGGAAACCCGCGGCCGGGGGCTGCCGCTGTTGTGTTTGCATGGTCACCCCGGCTCTGGGCGCAGTATGCGAGTGTTTACGCGCCATTGGGCCGATCGATTCTGGACGATCGCGCCGGATTTGCGGGGATATGGCCGCAGTCGATCGGGGGGTGACTTTGCCATGGAAGCCCACATTGCGGATTTGGTGGCCCTGCTCGATCGACTCCAAATTGACCAAGCCCTTGTCTTGGGTTGGTCTTTGGGGGGAATTTTGGCCCTGGAGTTAGCCCTGCGACATCCCGATCGAGTGCAAGGGCTGATTCTGATTGCCACGGCGGCCCGTCCCCGCAGCGCCCCCATGCCCAGCCAACGATGGGACTTGGCCTACACCCTGATTGCAGCTCTGTTGAATGGGGTATGGCCTGGTTGGGCTTGGAATATTCGGCAATTTGGCGAGCGATCGCTCCTGCGCTACCTGATTCAACGCCACACCCCCGAAACCTATCGCTACTTGGCTGAATCGGCGGTGTGGGATGTGTTGCAAACCTCAGGGGCAGCCACCCGATCGCTGCATCAGGCGCTGCAGGCTGGATACGATCGCCGGGCGGATTTGGTTAAAATTCGCTGCCCCGCACTGGTGATGGCCGGAGCGGGCGATCGCCACATCACCCCGATCGCCAGCCTGGAAACCGCCACCGGCTTACCCCGCAGCCAGTGGCACTGTTATGACGGCGTGGCACACCTGTTTCCTTGGGAAATTCCCGACCGGGTTTTGGCAGACATCGACCACTGGCTTCAGGAACAGGGTTTTGGGCCACTCGATTCACCCCAGCAACGCTAGTCGTCGTGGGGGAGCAAGGGGCTTAAGCCCCTTGTCTATGCCGATCGATGGGGCTTCTTGTCTGTGCCGATCGATGGGTCCCACCAGCTAGTTCCGTAGGTTGGGTTGAGCTTTGCGAAACCCAACTCAATCACTGCAAGCCTTGCTGCTGTTGGGTTTCGTATCTCAACCCAACCTACGAAATGATCGTTAATTAGCCTATCTTGATCAGAGAGGGTTAATTCGTGCAAGAGGTCTATCCTCTCCGGCCCACAGTCTGGGAACGCGGAGGCGAGTGATAGGATACAAATTCGACTAATCAGCGCCACTCCACAGGCCGATCGCACCGCCGCACCACACAAAGTCACCATGGGCAACACGTTTGGACATCTGTTTCGGATCACCACCTTTGGCGAATCCCACGGTGGTGGGGTGGGCGTTGTGATCGATGGTTGCCCGCCCCGGTTGCCCCTAACGGCCGAAGAAATTCAAGTGGAACTCGATCGCCGCCGGCCCGGCCAAAGCAAAATCACCACGCCTCGCAAGGAAACCGACCAGTGCGAAATCCTTTCAGGCGTGTTTGAGGGCAAGACCCTGGGCACGCCAATCGCGATTTTGGTGCGCAACAAGGATACCCGGCCCCAGGACTACGACGAGATGGCCAAGACCTATCGCCCGTCCCACGCCGACGCGACCTACGACGCGAAATATGGGTTTCGCAACTGGCAGGGTGGCGGTCGATCGTCCGCGCGCGAAACGATCGGGCGGGTGGCCGCCGGAGCGATCGCTAAGAAGATCCTGCGGGAGTTTGGCAACATCGAAATCGTCGGCTACGTGAAGCGGATTAAGGATCTCGAAGCGGCGATCGACCCGCTGGCCGTGACCACAGAACAGGTGGAAAGCAACATTCTGCGATCGCCCGATGGGGACTTTGCGGAACGGGCGATCGCCCTGATTGAATCAATCCGCGATGAGGGTGATTCCGTCGGCGGCGTGGTGGAATGCGTTGTGCGGAATGTGCCGATGGGCTTGGGGTCGCCCGTGTTCGATCGCCTGGAAGCCGATCTGGCCAAGGCGGTGATGTCCCTGCCCGCCACCAAAGGGTTTGAGGTGGGGTCGGGTTTTGCGGGCACGTTGCTGAAGGGCAGCGAACACAACGACGAGTTTTACACGGACGAAGCGGGCAAACTGCGAACGACGACGAACCGATCGGGCGGAGTCCAAGGCGGCATCAGCAACGGCGAACCGGTCGTGATCCGAATTGCCTTCAAGCCCACGGCCACGATCCGCAAGGCCCAAAACACCGTCGATCAAACCGGGGAAGCCAAGGTGCTGGCGGGCAAGGGTCGCCACGATCCCTGTGTGCTGCCCCGGGCCGTGCCGATGGTGGAGGCGATGGTGGCGTTGGTGGTTTGCGATCATTTGCTGCGCGATCGGGCCCAATGCCACACCCTCGAAGATTTGGCATAGCGTAGAGATTGCGTTGAGATCAGCCAAATTGAGATCAGCCAAATCGAGATCAGCCAAGTCGAGATCGGGTATGTCGAGATTGAGGATGTCAGGATCGGCCAAGTCGAGATTCGGCATGGCGGGCATAGTGGGGTTGCTGTGCGGCCTAGTGCCCTTGGGTTTGGGCGGCTGTGCCGACGATGGTGCAGTCAGCCGCGCCTTGGAGCAATCCCTCGCGCCCGACCCGGCCTTGCAAGCGAGTCCCAGCCCCACCGTTCAACCCAGCCCGAGTCCGAGCTTGACCGCTCCGACTCCTGACCCGATCGCCAGCCCGATCGCCCCCAGCCCCAGCCCCACGGCTCAACCCAGCCCGATCGCCAGCCTCTCTCAGGAATTGCAACCCTACTGGCAAGATTGGCGTAAACTCAACAGCCTTCAGGGTCTCCAGGATCCGAACCAAATCGTAACCCGGCGGCAATTTGCCCGCTGGCTCGTGAGCGCCAATAACCAACTGTTCCAAAACCGCCCGGCCTGGCAGGTGCGATCGGCCAGTGCCACCAGCCAGCCCCTCTTCACCGATGTGCCCACCACAGATCCAGACTTCGCCGCCATCCAAGGCTTAGCCGAAGCGGGCATTATTCCCAGTCGCTTAACCGGCAACAACAGCCCCACCTTCAGCCCCGATGGGCCCCTCACGCGAGAAGCCATGGTGCTGTGGAAAGTGCCCCTCGATTTGCGTCGTCCCTTGCCGCCGGCCACCGTGGAAACCGTGCAAAAGGCTTGGGGATTTTTGGACGCAACCAAGGTAGATGCCCAGACCCTCCGGGCGATCGCGGCCGATCGCGAGAACGGCGAACTCTCCAACATTCGCCGGGTCTTTGGGTTCACCACCCTTCTGCAACCCAAAAAACCGATCACCCAAGGGGAAGCCGCCGCCGCTCTCTGGTACTTCGGCCCCGAAGGCCAAGGCATCACCGCCAAGGATTTGCTCAGTAATGCACCGTCCCCGATCGCCCCGCCAGCTTCCCCGGCCGTAAACTAAACGCAACTTATTTCAACGCTTTGCACCAACGCTTTGCACAAATTTTGGTGACCGCTGCGATAGAAAGATGATTGCCGGCCTCAACATCGATGTCTATCAGGTCTTCGTCTGTGGTGCGATTCACCTTTCAGCCTCCACCGCCAGGATCCCCCGATCCCGATCGCGATCGCCAATTAAATCAAACCCTCCAGGCCTTGGTGCTGCGGACCCAAAGTCTACCGCCCCAAAGTCTAGAGTTCAAAAAAGCGATCCAACAGGTGGTGAAACTTGTTTGTGAATCGAACCGGCTTCGGCGTTCTCTAAGCACCCAGAAGGTTTATCGAGATCACCCCCGTTATGGGGAGTTTTATCACGAGGCATTCTGTCGCTTGCTCGATTGGCTACCCACAGCCATTCAAAAGAAACAGTACGATCCCGATCGGGGTGAAGTCATGACCTGGCTCAACAACAAACTTCAGTATTTGTTTAAGGATGCTGTTCGAGATTTAACCGGCGTGCGCACACCCTTTGCAGTCGGTGTAGATCTGGAAAACCTGGATGAGCAGGGTGAACTACCCGCCGATATGACCCCTTGGTCAGCACTCATGGCCCAAGAAGAGTTGGATCCATCGGAAGTTTGGCGACTTTACAAAGCCCAAGATCCTGATGGGTTACTCCAAAAAGTGGTTCTCGGATCAATCCGCCTTGAACAACTGATTGATGCTAAAAACCAAGGAAAGAGTATGCGGAAATTGGCAATTGAACTATCCGTCAATGCCAATACACTCAGCTCCATCTACACTCGCCATAAAGATCAATTCTTCGAGTCGGTTCGGCGCTTTAGGCAGTCGCTCCAACCGCCCGATGAATAGCCTAATTTACGCAGAAATTTCCTTGAACTTAGTTTTTCAAGAAAAATCTCCTCGTGAATTGGCTCATTAAATCTAGAGATTCATCTCCTAATACACCCACTCTCTTCATTTTTATCATTCTTGTCACTCTTTCAGTGTCAAACCCATTCTTTAGCAAAAACCCTCTAAGAGGAGACAGTATTCTCGATTCAGGTGGCTTTAGATTTTTAGTTGCCTCTTTCAATTGCTTCTTCTAATTGGTGATTGACCAAATATTGATCAACTCAAATCGGGGACTACCATCCCTAGTCTTTGGTTTTTCAAAGTTGGTATTGTCAATCAGAATTAGCCATTGGAAATCACTTGAAATCAACCCGAAACAAACTTGAATTTCAATCAAAATTGAGTTGGTTAATCCTCCAATGACGGACAAATAGATCATGACCCTTGACCCCACTTCACCCAATCCTCAAACCACAGAAACCAACCAGTTTCACGAAACAATTACAATTCCCTTGCGCGCCAAACACCGAGCCACCGCTGAACAATTTGCCAAGGCCGCAATGCATCCAGACCAGCGTGATGTGATCTATCACAACACATTGGCGATCCTAGCCCTCAGCGATTGGTTACATTGGCTGCAAATTCCCCATTCCCATCAGAATTGCGAGAGCTGGGATCCTGTAATTAGAGGATTTGATGATGTGGCAGATTTGGCGATCGAGGAAGTCGGTCGAGTAGAATGCCGGCCAGTTTTTTCGGGGGCTGATTCCTTGGAGATTGCACCAGAATCCCAAGCCGATCGAGTAGGCTACTTTGCCATTGGCTTGGATTTGCAGACAGTCGATCGCCCCGAAGCCACTTTGATTGGTTTTATACCCACATCAGCCTTGTTCGATCGAGAACAAATTTGGCTATCAGAACTCCAATCTTTAGATGATTTCCTAGAGTGGTGGGATGCAAAGATTGCAGAAACTCGCGCTGTAAATTCTGAAACTAGTCAACAGCGTGTTTCAACTAGCAATCCAGTAGTCAGCTCAGAAATTGATTCCAAGATCAATCCAGAGATTAACCCAGAGATTAACCCAGCAATTAATCCTAGAACGAACCCAGAGCCGGATCCAGAAATCTATCCAGAAGTCCAACCAACGGGAGCCAAACCGGCCGTTTCCCTGATGCCTTGGCTCAACAATCAATTTGAGCATGGTTGGCAGAGCCTAAGCAGTTTATTACAAGACATCCTAGAGCCAGATTCTTTTAGAGTTGGCTACCGAAAACAGCCGAAAATCACAGGGGCAAAACTCCTGGTGATCAAGAATTTGGAAAAGCCAATTCTTCTGAGTGTGGACATTGGCCACCATGAACTCACCGAGGAAGAAGCAAGCAGTCCCGAGAACTTGCCTGAGAGTCTCCGGCTGTGGGACATCACCATTCAGCTGCGAAATTTGGATGTGGAAATGCTTTTACCCAACGAATTGCAACTCACACTTTTGGATCATTTGGGACAAGCTATTGAGCAGGCCACCCCAGAGATCCACACAGGTCTAACAATTGATCTCATTGCAAACCCTGGGGAAACCTTCATGGCGCAAGTGGTGCTGGGGGATTTTAAAGTTATTGAAACTTTAACTGCACCGTCGTTGTAATTCGTGCCCGCTCGCTAGGGTTCGATAAAATGTGTCTGGTTTCGTCAGGGCTTCCATGGCACACATTTGGGGTTTACAAGCGCTAAACTGCCGCACCATCTCCCTGGTTGGAGTGGGGGTTATGGTAACCCATGGGTTGATGGCAGGTTTTTTGGCCACTGCTGCGGTTGCTGAGTCGATCGCCCCGGATGGTCAACTTTCAACCACGGTGCAGCAACGGGAACCCAACCAATGGACGATCGAGGGGGGCGATCGGGCCGGGAGCAACCTGTTTCATAGTTTTCAGCAGTTTTCGATTCCCACGGGCGGGCTGGCTCACTTCAACAATGCCGCCGACGTGGCTAATATTTTTGCCCGAGTGACTGGCGGCCAGCGATCCCTCCTGGACGGAACGCTGAGGGCCAATGGGGCAGCCAATCTTTTCTTACTCAATCCAGCGGGCATTTTGTTTGGGCCCAATGCTCGCCTAGATCTGGGCGGATCGTTTTTTGCCAGCACGGCCGATCGCCTGGTGTTTGCCGATGGGCTGAGTTTTGGGGTCAACGATCCGGCGGGTCGGCCGTTGCTGTCGATGAGCGTGCCGGTGGGGTTGCAATATGGGTCTGCGCCGGGGGCAATTCGGGTGGAGGCGCGATCGGCTGATCCCAAGGCTCCCACGGGGTTAGAAGTGCAGCCGGGTCAGGCGATCGGCCTGTTTGGTGGGGTGATCGAGCTGGATGGTGGTGTGTTGATTGCGCCGCGTGGTCGCCTGCAACTGATCGCCAGCCCTCCCAATGCAACCCTAGCGTTGAATACACCAATTGCCACCATTCAAGCCACAAATTCCGGCTCGATCGGCAATGGTCAAGCTGTTATTTCACCATCGAGCATTCTATTAACGAATAGAGCCCTTTTGGACGTTCGAGATCCTGTTCAGGGTGGCACAGTGGAACTTGATGGTCACAATATTTTGCTGAATTCCGGTTCTCAAGTTTTTGCGGGAGTTCGTGCGCTCGAATCAGTTGATAGTGTAGAACCTAGCTCAATAACTGCTGATCAAGTACCTCTTAATAACTTGCCAATCAGTGGAGATATCCGCGCTCACGCAACAGACACAATTACCCTTGATGGAGGACTCACCTTCTTTTCAAATGCTGTTGATCCAGATGCTATGGGAAATGCGGGCAATACAACCATTCAGGCTCGATTAGTCCAGCTTTTGAATGGCGGTCGTGTTTATACTGGCACTGAAGGAGTTGGCAATGCCGGTAACTTAAGAATAATCGCTGATCGATTAACGGTTGCAGGTGCTAGTGAAAACCCCTTTCTTTATAGTGGTATTTTGAATTTAGCTGAAGTCTCTGGCACGGGCAACGGTGGCTTAATTGATATTCAAGTTGGCTCAATTCACTTGGCAGATGGTGGCTCAATTCGAGCTAATACTGCCGGTCAAGGCAATGCAGGACGCATTACGATTCGTGCTACGGGGGATGTCGTAATTGAGCGAGTTGATGCCCGTGCTGGAGACGTTGATCGTGAGTCCAGTGGTATCTACAGTCGAAGCGCAGAAAACTCTACAGGAAATGGCGGCACGATCGATCTCCAAGCTCGCTCATTAACACTCCGTGATGGGGGGTTTATGACTGCCACCACTCGTGGAACTGGTAATGCTGGAAATTTGTTAATTCATGTTAGTGACGGAATTACTATTTCTGGCGTGAGTCAATTGGACGAAGTAATTGTATTCTCCGAGAATGAAAAATTAATTTTCCAACAATCTAGTGGACTCTACAGCTCTGCTTCAAGAACCAGTAAAGGAGAAGGAGGAAACATCCAAATTAACGCAGGGTCTCTATTGGTCAATCATGGTGGATTGATCATTACGAGAACAGATGGAGGCGGCAACGCTGGAAGTATTCGCATTCAAGTAGCCAGAGACGTGACAATTGATGGAGTTGGCCCCGATTTATCTTCTAGTGCGATTATTAGTTCTTCAGAAGGAAACAGCCTTGGGCGTGGTGGATCAATCCAAGTTGAAGCGCAGTCATTGACTGTTTCCAATGGAGCAGTGATTAATACCCAAACGTTAACTAATCAGGATGCTGGCAGTATTAATCTTGTAGCCGATCGCTTATCATTTCTGAATGGTGGACAAGCAATTGCCACAACCACAAAAGCAGGCCATGCCGGTGACATTACAATCAGCGCTGATCAAGTTTTGGTGGAAGGATTCGATCCCCGATTTTCTGTTCGACAAGAACTATTTAGTGAAAATGTTGTGGGGCGAAATCTTGGCTCTTTCAGTGGCATTTTTGTGGGAGCTGATGTTGAATCAACTGGAGAAGGTGGGAGCCTAAATATACAAGCCCGAGAAATCAATTTACAGTCGGGAACAACTTTGGCAGTGGGGTCAGCAGGAACAGGAGCAGCGGGGCGCATGGGCCTCGCGGTTGACCGGTTGCAAATGACTGGAGCACATCTCTCGGCGGAAACGCGATCGGGGGCGTTTGGCGGTATCCAAATTGATAGCCAAGGGATCGAATTGCGGGATCGATCACTGATCAGCACCAATGCTCAGGAGTCAGCAACCGGCGGCAACATTGTGATCGACACGGACACGCTGGTGGCGCTGGAAAACAGTGATATTTCCGCCAATTCGGTGAATAGTTTTGGCGGACGGGTGAACTTGCGGGCCCAAGGGGTGTTTGGGACGGCTTTTCGGGAAGCGCTGACCGATCGCAGTGATATTACGGCTAGCTCGGCGCGGGGGCCAGAATTTAGCGGCACGGTGCAACTGGAGGTGCTGAACCCCGACCCGGCCCGAGGGGCGATCGCCCTGCCCAGTGATGTGGGTGTGCCGCCGGAGCCTACCAGTCCCTGCGGCCCCCGATCGGATCCAAGAGCGATCGAGTTTTTTGCCTTGGGACGGGCCGGCCAAGCACCAAACCCGATCGAGGCGGCCACCCTGGAAGCCATGCCCTTTACGGCGGATTTGCGCCCGATCGCCCCAACGACCACCGCCAAAGCCGCAGCCACCCCTCCGCTGCGGGAGCCGATCTTGGAAGCCACCCATTGGCAAAGGACAGAAGCCGGACAAATTCAGTTAATGGCCGGTGCTCCGGTGCAATGGGCGGGGGGTGAATCGAGTTGCCGTTGGGGAGCTGAACCATGAATCGATCCTGGTCTCGGCGATCGCTGTTGGGTTTGTTGGGTTGGAGCGGGGCTATCGCCCTGTCGGGTCTCGGGGAGCGGGCCCAAGCTCAAGCGCTGGATGATTTGCTCGAAGCGGGCCGGCAAGCCTATCACGAGGGTCGCTACCGGGAAGCGATCGCCCTTTGGCAATCGGTACTGGAGCCAGCAACGCAACGGGGCGATCGGGAAACCCTGGGGCTGGTGGCGAGCTATCTGGCTTGGGCCCACTTGCAATTCAGTGAAACCACGGCGGCCCAAGCTTGGGTCGATCGGGGGCGATCGGCCCTTGCGGGGGGTCTGTCGGCGGCCGTGGCCGCTCGGCTGTGGGGAGCGGCCGGAGCCACCGCCGCCCTCCAACAGCAGTGGAGTTTGGCGGAACAGGCTTTTCAAATGGCCGCCCAGCAATACCAAGCGGCCGGCGACCCCGTGGGAACCCTGAACAGCCAAATTGATGAGGCCGCCGTTTGGCAGGGGGCCGGCAACCAGCGCCGGGCCTTGGTGCGGCTGTGGGATTTGCAGCACCACTGGCAACAGGAGCCACCCCGGGAACCGGAGGCGATCGCCGTTCGGGCCCGGGGGCTACATCGTTTGGCCCTGGCGTTGCTGTTGGCGGAGGATTTTGAACAGGCTTGGCAGGCGGCGATCGCGGCGAAACCGGTTTTGGGCGCGGCGGCGGAATTGACCTTGGCCCAAATCGCTAGTCGGCGGGCGACCATGGGCGAATCCGCCACCAAGCAGGCAACTTGGGCTGAAACCGCGATCGAGCACTATCACGCGGTGATTTTGGGGCCCGATCCAACCCTGTGGCGATCGGCCATGGTTGGGCGATTGGAATTGGCCACAGAACGCGGGCGGCCAGAGTCGTCGGAGTGGGCGGAACAATTGCGACTGGCGGCCCAGCGCTGGACAGGGGGACGATCGACGGTGGCGTTGCAGTTGGCGGCGGCCCGGGCCTTAAGCCAATTAAACCAACCGATGCCCATGGCGCAGGTGTTGTCCCTGGTGCAACGGGCCCAACAACAGGCGACATCCTTGGGCGATCGGGCCCTGTTGGGTTGGGCTTGGCAATTGCGCGGTCAGGTGTTGGCGCAAGGGGGCGATCGGGCAGGGGCAGCCCAAGCGGCCCGATCAGCCCTTGAGCAATGGGAACCGCTCGATCGGCCCGAATGGAACTATGAGGCCCTGTGGCTGTTGGGGCGGATGGCGCACCATTTGGGCCAAACCCGCGAGGCCTTGGCTGCTTACCGCTTGGCCGCTGAAGCTGCCCAAGCGGCCCGCTCCAGTTTGGCGGGCCTGAGTGTGCGGCTGCCGGGATTGCACACGGAAGGGGTGCAAGGCTGGCTCGATCGCGCCGAGCCGCTCTATCGCCAACAAATGGGACTGCTGTTTGCTTCGGCTGAAACCAGCGATCGGATTGAAGCCAGCCAACAACTCCAAAATCTGCAACTGCAACGGATTGAGAATTTTCTGCAATGTCGCCTCGACAATCCCGCCCCATCGGACTTGCTCCAGTTGGCTGACTCAACTACCGATGAACGGGCGGCGGTGGTGGTGGTGGCCATCACGGAATTGCCGCCGGATTTGGCCTCGGGATCGGCCAACCGGTCGATCGATACCCTGGTGCGTTGGAAGGATCCCCAAACGGGCCAAGAACGCCAAAACCTGCACCGCCAGCCAATCAACCAATCCGACTTGGACAAGCTCCTTCAGCGCCTCAACCGCAACTTCAGAACAATGGGCAGGGGCCGCGCCTTACAACCGGATAGCCAACAGCTCTATCGCTGGATTTTGGAACCCCATCGCCCCATCCTGACGGCGGCGGGCATTAACCTGTTGGTTTGTGTGTTGGATCCTTCCCTGCGGAACTTGCCGATCGATGCCTTGTTTGATGGGGAGCGCTATTTGGTGGAATCCTTTGCCTTGTCGATCGCCCCTGATGTGAAGCTGGATCCAGCCTCCGATCGGGGACGGCGCGGCCCGGCCCTGTGGGCTGGCTTGTCCGAATCGCGCGAGGACTTGCCGGCCCTGGCTCCCGTGCCCCAACAGCTTGCCCAGTTGGGAAAACTGCTGAAGGGGCAAATTTTGCTCAATCAGGAATTTACGCCCACGGCCTTGACCCAAGCCTTGGTCAGCCAACCGATCACCGTGTTGCACTTGGCCACCCATGGGCGATTCAGTTCCCAGCGCGATCACACTTTCTTGCTGACCTGGGAAGGCAAGCTCAACATGGAGGATTTGGATCAGTTGCTGAAGGAGCGCCGGGCCAAACGATCGGAACCACTGGACTTGCTCACCCTGTCCGCTTGCCAAACGGCCACGGGCGATCGCTACGAAACCTTGGGTTTAGCAGGGTTGGCGGTGCGATCGGGTGCGCGCAGTCTGGTGTCTTCCCTGTGGAATATTCCCGCCGATGATGCGGCCAATCGGCTTTTTAGCGAGTTTTACAGGGGGTGGCTGGCTGGATTGTCCAAAGCCCGCGCCCTCCAGCAAGCCAAGTTGAAGCTGCTGAGCGATCGAGGCGACCTCGCCGCCGATCCCCACTATTGGGCTGCCTTTGTCCTAATTGGTGACTGGCGCTAGCTGGAGCGGCGCGGCCAAGGGGGCCTCGCGCAAATCGCTAAAGCCCTCCTGATCCAAGAGTTCTATCAATTGGGGCGATCGCCCTTGGCCGCCGGGACTCAAGAGCCGATCGAGCTGATCCAACCAATATTCCGTTTTGGCATTGGCCGCATGGACGATCGTGCCCGCCACAAAGTCCACCGATTCCTCGGGCCGATTGGCACAGTTCACCCGCAAATACCAGGAATAGAAACGATTAGGCGCAAGGCCCGGGCCGTTGGGCGATAGGGGCAATCGCAACAGCCCCGCTTGGGAACCCATCACCAGGCGCTGCTGATCCAGGGCATAACCGTCCGCATCTTGCAATTCCCATTCCAACACCGTGCCTGCCGGATAGCCCACATAAAACCACAACCCAGGCTGAGCATGGCGGGTTTCGCCCAAAACCACCGTTTCCCCATTTTCCCAAACAACCTGTGGAACCAGCGCCACCAACAGCTTGGCCGGATCCGCCGCCCCCTCCATGGTGCAACCGCTATAGCTCCCGGCCCCACGCCCGCGGCCATTGATCGGTCGATCGCCCCGCACGGGGGGTCTGGTTTGTTTGGGTTGCCGCTGGGTTTGGTTCAGGGTGGGATTGGCCCGGCGAGCGATCGGCTGAAGCGGCTCGATCGCCCAGCCCGGAAAAGCTCCGAGCGTCACCCCTGCCAACAAACCACCCAAAACAAGACCCATGTGGGTTAGGCCAAACCCAGCACAACGAGACTGAACATGAATCATGATCAGGAGAAGGGGAAGATTAAGTGCTCATTAATCATCTTCCTCGAAATTTCTCTGATTCGCCTGAATCCCGTGGTTATCCTTGGCTGTGGCGAGCAGGCGAGTCCACCGGCTTGGTTTAACCGAATGGGCGAAACTGTGCGGTTAAGGCCAGCCGATCGACCTTGCCTTGGGCGTTGCGGGGAATTTGGGTTAGGGGTAGCCAGCGTTTGGGAATTTTGTAGCGACTGAGCCGATCGCCCAAGGCCGATCGCAGTTGGTCGGGCGTGATCAGGGCGCTCACCGGCACATAGGCCGCCCCGATCGCCTGTCCCCATTCCCGATCGGGCAACCCCAACACCACCACATCAACCACCCATCCCGTCTCCCAAAGGGCCGCTTCCACCTCAGCGGGATAGACATTTTCGCCCCCGGTGATGATTTTGTGGCTGGCGCGGCCCACCAAATGCAGCCGTTGGGCCCCGTCAAAATAGCCCAGATCATCCGTCAGGAATTGTCCCGTGGCTGTGGTGTCCAGAGGGGTAAACCCTGGGGCGCTCAGATAGCCGGCCGCCAAGGAGTTCCCCGCGATCGCCACTCGGCCAAGGGTTGAGCTGTTCCCAAGGGGATCGTGGGCCCAGTCTGACTCGATCGCCACCGTCGCATGGGGCAACACCTGTCCCGCCCCTCGGGCCCCGGCCAGAAATTCAGCGGGCCGCAGGGTGGCCACCTGGGAGGCGGTTTCCGTGGAGCCATAGGTGGGAGCCAGCCGCACCCCCACCGCTTGGGCTTGATCCAACAGGGCTGGCCAGGCGGGCGCGCCCCCCAACAGAATCACGCGAAATTGCTGGAGCCACGGGGTTTCTGGCCCCAGCAGCCGCAGGAGCTGGGTGGGAACCAGGGACAAAAACCCGATCGACCCCAAGCGCAATCCTTGGGCGATCGGGGCCAGGGCTAACCGGCCGCCGCCCCAAAAGCAACGCAAGACCTGCATTAACCCGCTGGCATGGCACAGGGGCAAGGTGCAAAGGGTGCTGTGGGTTTGGGGGCCGGGCCAATCTTCCGCAAAATAAGCGCAAAAGCCGGCCACGGAAGCGGCTAGCGATCGGGGTTGGTGCAGTGCAAAGCGGATTTGGCCCGATGTGCCGCCCGTGGGTAGCCCAATCCAAGGTTCCGCCGTCGGGGGCAAGGAAGCACGATCGCCCGGGGGCTGATCTAGGATGGTTTCGCCCTGGTTTTCCCAGAGTCGATCGGGCTGCAACCAAGTCAGCACCTGGAATCGTTCAGCGACGCTCCATTGGGCATTACCTAAAAAAACGGAGCAGCCTTGGGCAACGGCCGCGAAAAATCCCGCCAAAAAGGGCAATGGCTCCGATTCCAACAGCAAAATTCGCCGTTGGGTTCCCCCGCAGCCCGATCGCGCCAGGGCCGCCGCTCGTTCCTCCGTGGCCCGCAGCAGCGCCTCGGCCTCAATGCCCCACAGCCAGCCGGCCGCCGTTCGATCGCGCAATGTGGCCAGCCAGCGATCAGGCGCGGCCCAGGCCAAATCAGGCGTTAGGATCGCCGGTTCCATAGGCCTTCCAACCAGCGAGGGGGCAAGGGATCCAGCCAACTGCCCACCCCAAAGCCCAAGGCCCGTGCGCTCCCAGGCCGCGCCCCCACTTCCGCCAACCGCAGCGCAGCCCCTTGGCCCACAAAACTTTCAAACACCGAAGAAAATACGCAATCGAGGCCGCGGGTTTGAATGGTGGCCTGGAGGCGGCTGGGAAATCCGGCAATGCTGGGTTTCAGAACAAACAAACCGCGCCAGCCCCCTTGGACGGCGGCTTGCAGGTGTTTGAACTGGGTCACCGATTCATCAAGGGCGATCGGGGTGCGGAAATGGGGGGCGATCGCCTGCATGGGAGCCACTTGGGCCAGGGGCTGTTCCAAAAATTCCACCCGATCGCCCGCTCCGTCGCACCGTTCCAGCCAGCCGCGACAGGCGGCCTCCGTGAGTGCTCCGTTGGCATCCAGTCGCAACCGGCCTTCCGGCGGCAGGTTCCCCAACAATTGTGCAAACCAGCCCCATTCCAATTCGCTGGCAAAAACGCCAATTTTCCACTTGAAGGTGCGATGGCCGGCTGTCCAGGGAGTTTGCCAACTGCTCAACACCCGTTCACCGGCCGGTAACAGGGCCGCCAAGCGATCGGGCGGGAGGGTAAAGGGGGCCGGTTCCCGATCGTTGGCCAGGCTTTTGAAGGCCGATTCCAGGGCAAATTGACAACAGGGCAAAGTGTCTGGAATTTGCCACAGTTGAGCCGGTGAAATTTCCCCATCCAGCGATCGTAAAAAGGCGATCGCCTGCTCCAGGGTTTCAGTGCCAAACCAAGGCAAGGGCGCGATTTCTCCCCAACCGAATCGATCGGCTTCATCTCGCAGCCGCACCACAATTCCTTCGCGCTTGGCCCAACTGCCATAGCTGGTTTGTAACGGACGCACAAAGTTGCGTTCGTAATATCGAAATTGCACATTCAAGCGATTCGATCGCACCAATTTCCTCCTGATTTTAGGCCGGGGGGTTGGCCACTACTGTAACCAAGCCCCCAACAGAAAACCGCCACTGAGGGCTAAACCGCTCCAAAAATGAAATTTGACGGCGATGAATTTGCTGTTGCTGACCCGATCGGGCTGGTCGTGGTGTTGCCCCACATGCCGACACAAATGCAGGGCGATCGGTAGGCTCAAACCCGTGAGCAACGTCCAAAGGGGGAAAGCCCCCCACAGGACTCCCGCCACCACCACCCCAAAGGCTGTGCCACAAAACCAGGGCAGCAGGGCGGCCGATCGAGCCGTGCCCAGCCGGGCCACGGGCGATCGTTTGCCCGCCCGCAAATCATCCGCCACCTGATGGAAATGGGAACAGAACAAAATGAGGCTGGTGGTGATGCCCATAAAGACGGACGCGCCCCAATTCAACAGCGACCAACTTTGGGTTTGGCTATAGTAAGCAGCGGTCAGGGCCATGGGCCCAAAGGTGACAAAACAGATGGGTTCTCCCAACCCTAAATAGCCAAAGCGAAAGGGTGGCCCTTGATAGCTATAGCCCAAAACACAACTGGCTAAAATGATTGCCAAAACCGTCCAATCCTGTTGGAGCCAAGCGATCGCCCCAATGGATGCAATTCCAGCCACTAAGAATAGATTGGCGATCGCAAAAACCAGCGATCGGTTACCGGTTAAATTCACCACGGAATGGGCTTTATTCACATCAATGCCCGTATCAGAATCAAACACATCATTGGTTAGATTCAACCAAGCAATAATGGCAATGGCCGCCCCTAAAAACAGGGCCAAAATTCCCCCATTCAGCCGTTTGGTTTCAAAGGCGGCGATGGCGGATCCCAACAGAATCGGCATCACTGCCACGGTATACATGGGCAGTTTAATCGCCGCCTTCCAAAGTTGACGGCGGGAGGGCGCTTCGGGCGGGCTGTTGGGTGGGGCAGAAAGACTGGGAGCAGTCATAGGGCGATCACGACAGTCAACGGTGGTAGATGGTGGCTTGGGCAGCCGACAGGCCCAGAGCGGCCTCACCAATGCCCAAGGGGGTTCAGGCAGGATTCAGGCGTGGTTCAAGCAGGGCGATCGGGCAGAGCGATCGGGTGACTGCTGAATCATGCCAAATTTACCAGATGCGCCTTAGGGGGCGGGTATTATTCAGGAAACTCGATTAAGATAACCAGTAGTCGAAGCATTGCGGCAGTTCGGACGATAATTAATTTTTTTTACAGCCTTTAATCAAATCTGAATTCTAATGTTAAGCGCACTGGGTCAGCAAACAGATTTGCTCTCACCAACGCGCCTCTATTGCATACTTGAGGCAGCTCGGGACGAGTTCTTGCGATCGTTTCGATCGCAAATTGTGCGTTTAACTTTTGAAATTCCGGCGCTCGATCCCCTGGAAGTTTTTGCTGAGTTTTCCCAGGCGGATTGCCTCAGTTTTTATTTTGAAAAACCCGATCGTCGATCGGCAATTGCTGCCTTTGATCGCACGGTGGCCTTGGCGGTGGCCGGGAGCGATCGGTTCACAAAAACCAAGGCCTTTGCTCGAAAGATTCACGGCCTGTTGCGAGCGAGCGAACGGGCCTATGGCATGGCCGAGGGCGATCGCCCGGCCTCGACCCGATCGATTCCGTCGCTGCTTTGTGCATTTCCCTTCCTTGATGAACCGCGCGACCTGGGCAGTCCCTTTGGGGAGGCGTTGATTTTTTTACCCCGCTGGCAAGTGGTTCGCCGCACCACCGCCCAGGGCCCCATCACCACATTCACGGCCAATGCTTGGGTGGATGGTTGCACCGATTTGGATCAGCTCTGTGGGGAACTGTGGCAACCGCTCGATCGACTGTTGCAGTGGCGCAGCAGCAACACCAGCTTGACCGCTAGAACAGCCCGTTACCAGTCCGGTGGGTGGGAGCTGGCCGCGCCGGATGATCCGGCCTTTTTGGCGGCGGCCCGATCGGCCCTGAAAGATATTGCCGATCGGCAGTTTTGCAAGGTGGTGCTGGCCCGAGCGATCGACTGGCAAGCCCCGGAACCCTTGGATCCGGCCCTGTTGCTCCATAACCTGCGCCACCGTCACCCCGGTTGCTACACCTTTGCGGTGGGGAACGATCGGGGGCAAACCTTCTTGGGAGCCAGCCCTGAATGCTTGGTGGCCATTGATCACGGCCGGATTGCCACGGAAGCCCTGGCTGGGTCGGCTCCGCGCGGCACCACACCGGAACTCGATCGAGCCTGGGGCGATCGCCTGCTCAACAACCCCAAGGAACTGCACGAACACCGGTTGGTGGCGGATTTCATTGCCGATCGCCTCGCCCAGTTGGGGGCCCATCCCAAGGTGGCCGTCAAGCCTGGCCTGCGCAAATTGAGCAATATTCAACACCTGCAAACGCCAATCTGTGGCCGGTTGCCACGCAATGTGGATCCATTGGATGTGGTGGCGGCCTTGCACCCCACCCCGGCCGTGGCGGGTTTGTCCCGATCAGCCGCCATTGCCGCCATCGATCGCTACGAACCCTTTGAGCGATCGCTCTATACCGGGGCAATCGGTTGGCTCGATCCAATGGGGAATGCGGAATTTGCGGTGGGGATTCGCTCGGCCCTAATCCAGGGCGATCGGGCCCGGCTGTTTGCGGGCGCGGGCATCGTGGCCGGATCCGACCCCGAGCGCGAGCTAGCCGAAATTCAACTCAAGCTCCAAGCCCTCTGGGCCGCCTTAATTTGAGCATTGGCCACGCTAAGAGGTTGCAATTTTGTGGATCCAATTACCCAGCGCCACCGGACATCCGGGCGATCGCCCCCCATGGATCCCGCTTCAACCCAGCCTCTAACTCAGCCTTTAACCCAATCAAGAAGGACGAAGCGCCAAACCCAGTTTTTGATCAGTACCAAAAATCTTTGCTACGCTGCAGGAGCTTAGCAACCGGAGTCATCACCGGATCAGCCGGGATCGCCCTCCAGTCTTTACTGATCCCCATTTCCTTGACGAATCGCCATAACTTTCCTTCGGACAGTGCTTGGAAAAATGGGCTAAGCAGAGTATAACGAAGTGTAAAGATCTCGATCGAGAGACCAACCGTTTCGATGTGACTGCCCCCATCGAGCGTGATTCTGTATCCTATTGCGCTTTCCTCAAAGCCACATTCCTCCACACTGACCGGAGTGTCGTCTGTTGCAGTCCGCGTCTTTCCCGTACATCCATAGCAATTGACTTTGAATAGCGCCCGCAAGCCACAGCGCCTATGAAAGACTTCTCTGCCCGTTTAATGAATGCCCTGGGCCTGGCCTATTGGGTCGAAATCACGACCCAGGTTCCTCGGTGTACCTACTACTTTGGTCCCTTTAGCTTGGAGTCCACAGCCAAAGCATCGGTGGCCGGTTATGTGGAAGATTTGGAAATCGAAGGAGCACAGGGCATTGCGGTGAAGGTAGCCCGCTGCAAACCCACGGATTTGACCATTTTCGATGAAGCAGAGGAGGCGGCCCCGAGCGATCGCCCTTTCTCGATGGTCAGTAGCCAGGCTTAGGGCCCCTGCGATTCTCGGAAAACTCCTCGCGCGATCGCCCGGCAGCCCTCGGTGATGGGGATGATCCCAACGGGCGATCGGGAGGTGAAGAATCGAGCGACCTGGCTACTCAATTTGACTCTGAATTGAGGGATGACGTTAACATCCTTCCCGCCATCAATGGGCGGAATTTCGGCTCTAGGCAAACAGCTTCGGTTGTTTGCCTGGGCCATGGGTTAGGAGTTCATTTTCAATTTCAATCCCCTTCAATTTCAATCCCCAGCAACCTGGATCCATAGACTAGTGCGATGACGAGTTTTTGCCCAGAAGACCGTTAAGCCCGTCAGCTTGCTGCTCCGTTAACTTGCCTTGTGGTCTGCCTTGCAGCCCTAAGTTTCAGCCCTAAGTTTCTCGTTCCATTCAGTTTGTTTTGCCAATCTGGCTTACCAAGGACTGCCGATCGCCACGAAGGCAGCCCAGTAGTAGGGATGAGCCAGGGATCCGGAATTGTCGGGCAGCGACGGCAACGGGATCGGCCCCCGGGCGCTGGATGTGAGGCCGCTCCCTTCAACGCGGACTCGTCCTTCAATCATGGCCATTTGGGCCTGACGCAGGGCTTGGGACTTTGTGGGGGTGATCGAGAGTTGTCGATAAAACTCGCTCATGAGGGCTAGGGTTCCTTCGTCGCTCACATACCAAAGACTGGCGAGGGCAGATTTCACACCCGCCTGTACGGCCAGCCCTGCAAACCCCAACTCCGCATTCGCATCACCCAAGGCCGTGCGACAGGCACTCAGCACCAGCAACTCCACGGGGGGATTGTTCAAACTCAGTTCCCGCAGTCGATCGAGCGTCAGGCGCTCCTGATTCCAGAACTGAATGTAGGAATTCACCGGTTGACCGGGTTTGAATTCACCGTGGGTGGCCAGGTGCAAAATGGGGGCCGGTTGCCGTTGGCGCTGGGTTTGCAGGTTGGCGATCGTGAAGGCTTCGTTCAAGAAGGTGGTGGTTTGGGCCCGTTCCTGGGCAATGGTTTGCAGTTCCATGGGGACGGCAGGCAGGGGATTCAACCCCGCTGGAAATTCAGAAGCTCCCATGGCCAAAATGGGCGCATTTCGAAGGCTGACGTAGCGGGCATCGGTTAGGTTAACGCTGGGGGTCATGCCCAAGGCAAACCGCTGCACCAAAAATTGTTGACCATCATGCAGGGCGGCCCAGGGGAGCGATCGCAGGCCCACATCGGGGGAGATCAGCAGGGTATCGATCTTTTGGGCGGCCAGTTCTGGGGCGATTGGGGCGATCAGCCAGCGATCGAGCTGTTCTGCTGCCGTGCGGTAGGCGTTGCCCCGGCGCAACACAGGATTGGTGATCGCTTGGCGCAGGCGATCGGCGGCGGCCAACACTTCGGCCCGGCCCACGCCCGATCGTCGGTAGATCGGTTCCCCGCTGCTGGTAATCACCACCAGATCCGTTTGTTGTTCCTGCAACATCACGTAGATCAAGGCAGTTTGGCTGTTGGTCTGTTGTCGAATGTCGCTCAACAGTTCCCGTAAAGAGGCACTGCTGACGGGGTTATTGGAAATTGAACTACCCAAATAGGTCTCAATTTGCTGCGTCCAGGTGTTTTCCAGTTGATCCAAGCCCAGGTCAAAATTTCCCTGAACGAAGGTGTCGCCTAGGCTGGCATCCAGGGCTAAATCACTGGCCTCAATGTCAGCCAGCATGGCGAGACTTTCGGGGCCCAGTTTGCTGGGGTCAAATTTGCCATCGGGCCCCAACTCTCCAGGTTCTGGGCCAAATTCTCCATCGGGTCCCAGAGGGAAATCGGGGCCGAATTCCCCCGGATCAAAGGCTAGATTCCCCTCTCCCCAAGGGCCACCGGGGCCAAAGTCAGGATCGCCAAACTCCCCTTGCAGGCCGGGCGGGTCAAACTTTCCGGCTTCAAAGTCGCTGGCAATATCTTGGGCGTTGTTAGGGGGTAGCCGATCGCCCAGTTCATCGAGAGATCCGGGACGATTGGGAACGCTTGGCAGCAAAGGGAACGGCGATTGATCGCGCAACACTTGCAAACCCGCGCCCCCCTCTTGGCCATTAACCGACCCCGTCACCAAGGCCGCGCCCGGCTCCAGAGTCACCGTTGCGCCAGTACGGGTGAGTTGCACGGTTCCATCGTCCCCCACGGCAATGCTGGTGGCAACGTTTTCAGCGGGGCCGCTCAGCAGCTCTGGCAGGGTGAGGGGTGCAAAGAATCCCGTATCAGCGGGCCGAATGGGGCTGTTGTTGGGGCTGCTGAGGCCGGGAATGCCAATGTCGAAGCTGAGAATGTTGCCGATCGCCTGGATGCGCACCACCCGATCGCCCTCCACGGCGGCCACCGTGACGGCGTTGGCCCCTGAGGCGATCGATCCCGTAGAAAGCACGGTTCCCCCCAGGAGAGCCACCTGTTGATTCGCTTGAATGGTTCCATCGTGAACGATCGACCCCGCCAGGAACGGCGAAAAGGCAAAGGCCGTAGGCGTGCCGTTCAATCCCCGCAAGTCATTGCCCTCAAAGACGTTGAACCACTGGAGACCAAATTGCACAGCGTTGGCGCTGGTGGCATAAAAGCTGCCGGGTACGTTCACTTGGGCCGTGCTGCCAAAGACGATGCCCGCCGGATTCAAAAGATAAAGATTGGCGGAACCGCCGCTCATTTGCACCAGACCATCAATCACCGAGGGCTCGCCACTGGTAATGCGGCCAAAGATGTTCTGGATGCTGGGATCGATGATGAAGGTGGCTCTGTCGCCCGGTTCCAGGTCAAATTGCTCAAACCCATGGAAGAGGTTGGTTCCACTGCTCGATCGACTGCCACCCGTGATGTTGAACTGTTGATCATTGGGGCGATCCACAAGGGTTCCCAATCCGTCATCAGCCGGAACCACGTCGGCCAGCGCTGGGCCGCCGATCCAGACTGGGCCGAGGGCGATCGTGAATCCCAACCAAACTCTCAACCAGGGCCAAACTTGCGAGAGCACGCGAAAGGACATGAGGCGATCCTGAGGTAGGGGAGTGGAAATGATGGTTGGCAATCGGGCAATTTCTCGGGACTGGATGAAGCGCCTATTATTCTAGGCTTCGTCCCCTCTTCGTTCGCGGGTTGACCAAAGCCGGTTAACCCAAGCCGGTTAACTCAAGCTGGTTAACCCAAGCTGGTTAACCCAAGCTGGTTAGCCCAAGCTGGTTAATCAATTGCCTATTTCAGGAGACTAAGCCGTTATGGTGCTAACCGCTTCAATGATGTTGGAATTGGGTACTCTGGCTCCAGATTTTGCCCTGCCGGAGGTGACCACGGGCGAGACCATTTCCCTAGCAACGGTGGCCGATCGCCCGTTGCTGTTGGTGATGTTTCTTTGCCGCCATTGTCCCTATGTCAAGCATATTCAGGCGGAGTTGGCCCGGTTGGGTCGAGATTGGGGCGATCGCGCCGGGATCATTGCCATCAGCGCTAACGATGCGGTGGCCTATCCCGATGATGCGCCCGATCGGCTGGCGGACTGGGCCCGGGACTGCGGATTCAACTTCCCTCTGTGCTATGACGAAACTCAGGCGGTGGCCCAGGCCTACTCGGCCGCCTGCACCCCAGATTTCTTTGTGTTTAATCGCGATCGCGCTTTGGTCTATCGTGGCCAGCTCGATCGCAGCCGCCCCGGCAACCCAGAACCCAATGATGGAGCAGATTTGCGGGCTGCTTTGGCGGCCGTTTGGGCGGGGGAACCGGTTCCGAAACCCCAAATCCCCAGCTTGGGTTGCAACATCAAGTGGAAACCCGGCAATGAGCCGACCTATTTTGGTCTCAGTGCAGTTTAGGGGGCAGTTTTGGGGGCGGTTTAGGGGATTGCCGGTTGGTCGGATGCTGCCGCCGCCATGCGTTTGGGTCTCGGCCTGGGTTTCAATCTAGGTCTCAATAATGGGCACAAGAAGTTAGCCAACAGCTATGAGCGATCGTCCCCGTTCTCGAAAGAGTCAATCCAAGAGTGGATCCAAGAGTCGATCCAAGATTCAACCCAAGCGTCGATCAACGGGTCGATCAATCCCCCGAAATACCCTATGGGGGGCGATCGGGTTGGCGATGTTGTTGTGGGGGGTGGGTTCTTGGGGCCGCACAACCGTTGATCCGGTTTCGGGGCGATCGGTCTTGGCGAGTAATCAGCTCATTGGTAATCCGCTTAATGACCAGTTTGCTGATCAGTTTGTTGGCCGATTTATTGGCCGATTGGGCGATCAAATTAATGATCAACCCAATAATCAACCCAACGATCAGCAATATCTCAAGAATCAACCCCATCAACCGCTTGCTCAGTGGCTGATGAGCACGCGCCGATCGAGCGATCGGCGCTATTCTCGGGCCGCTTTGGACTACTTCATGGAAGTGGCGTTTGGAAACGAATTTTCCAATAATCCTGATACAAACTACATTCGCAAGTGGGCGAGCGATTTGCGGTTGGCGGTGCGAGGTGGGCCGACGGCGGCCGATCGGGAAACGCTCGATCGAATTGTGGGTGATCTCAATCAATTATTAGGTGGCGCAATTCGGATTCGCTTCACCACCCAAAATCCCAATGTCATCATTTACTTTGTGCCGGAAGCGGATTTTCCGAAATATGACCCCCACTATGTGCCCCGAAACTTGGGTTTTTTTCGGGTTTGGTGGACGGGCAATTTAGAAATTCAACGGGCCCAAATTTTAATTAGCACCACGGGGGTGACTCAACGGGAGCGATCGCACCTGATTCGCGAAGAACTGACCCAATCTTTAGGCTTGATGAACGATGCGGAAACCTATCGCGACAGCACATTTTATCAAGGTTGGACGGAAACACAGGATTTTTCACCGCTCGATCGGGATTTAATTCAAATGCTTTATGATCGCCGGGTGCGCAGTGGTCAAACCCGTGAACAAATTCGCCAACTTTTTCGCTAGAGGCGATCTAGTTGATTTTTTGTGTTTGCTTTCTTGTGTTTGCTTTCTTGTGTTTGATTTTTTGCGTTTGATTTTTTGCGTTTGCTTCTCATTTTTTTATGTCGAGATAAGGCCGACATAGGGGTAAATCAAAATCCTGTGCCCCATGTTGCAAGCGATCGGCAACCCATCGACAGCCATATTCCACAAAATTGAGCGATCGCACTTGGGACAAATTCCAAAGAGCCGCCGTTCGATCTTCGCTGCCGGAAGCGAGCTGTTGCCCATCGGGACTAAAAGACACACTGCTGACGATCGAGCTATGGCCGCTGAGGGTGGTGATCAGCTTGCCTTCGGGCGATCGCAGTTCGATCGCGCTGTTGTTTTTCGCGATCGCCAGCAACTGCCCATCGGGACTCCAAGCAACCCGCGTCAGACCACTATCACCTTGGGTGGGAATTCGGCGCAGCAGCTCGCCCCGTCGGTTCCAAATCCGCACCTCTTGGTTGCGGCTGGCGGCGGCGATCTGTTCACTGTCGGCCCGAATCGCCAAGCCCCAAATGCCGCTGCCCGTGCCCTTCAGCACTTGGGCCGGTTGTTCCTGAAGTCGGCTGCGAGCGCGATCGGCCCAAGTCCAAAGCTTCACGGTGCTATCGGTGCTGGAGGTGGCCACATAGGAACCATCGGGACTGAAAGCCACATCCCAAATGCGGGCTTTGTGGGCCGGGAACCGTTGCAACTGCACATAGCGCCCATTGTTCTCATGCCGCCAAAGGTTGAAGTGCAAATCGTCGCCCACCGCTGCCAAATAGCGCCCATCGGGACTGAAGGCCACGCCATGGATCGGCGACTGGCTGCCGGTCATAGATTGGCGGCGATCGGTGGTCACATCCACCCAAGTCAGCTTGCCGTTGGCATCCCCCGCCACCAACTGCGGCTGAGTGGGGTGCAGGGCCAGGCTGTATAGCTCTCCCTCGCTGAGATTGGTGAATTCCCGCACCGGCCGCCCGTTCCGTTGCCAAAAACGCACATCGCTGGCGGTGATGGTGGTCACTTGTGGCCACAGGGGAGAAGACTTGGCGGCATAATTTACCCGCCAAACGGTGGTGGGGTGGTCTTGCAATTGCTCAAAAAAGGCGTTTTCGGTGGCCCAAAACCGCAAAAAGCCATCTTCGCTGACGGAGGCCAGGGTTTTGCCGTCCCTGTTGAAGGAAAGGCCGCGGATGGTGGCCGCATGACCCGGATAGATCCGCAGCAGGCGACCGGTGGCTGTTTCCCACAGGCGCACGGTGCGATCGGCCGAAGCGGAGGCAAACCGTTGGCCATCGGCGCTGAATGCCACATTAATCACCGCTGCCTCATGGCGCAAAATGGTGCGTACCGGTGTGCCATCGGCCCGCCACAGCCGTAATTGATTGTCTGCGTGGGCCGAGAGGATCAAGTTGCCATCGGGGCTGAAAGTGGCATCCCAAACGGCGCTGGCTCCGGCGTTGAATTGGCGTTGGCGTTGCCCCGCGATCGACCAAAGGATCATTTGCCCATCAATGCCGGTGGAGATTACCCGTTGGCTGTTGGGGTGAAAGGCCACGGACCAAACGGTGGATTTGTGGCCCCGCAAGGTGGTTTTCAGGTTGCCTGTGGTGGCTGACCAAATTTTGGCGGTCAGGTCGCTGCTGCCGGAAACAATCCATTGCCCATCTTGGCTCCAGTCCACGGACCAGATTCCCCCTTGATGGGCGGTGAATTTCTTGAGCAACCGACCGGAGTTGCGATCCCAAATGTGCAAATTGCCGTCAAGGGAGGCGGTCAGCAGCTTTTGATTGTCGGGGCTGAAGGTGGCATCGTAAACCAAGGAACTGTGCTCCAAGGTATGAACCAACGAGCCGTTTGAGCGCCACACTTTAACGGTGCGATCGGTGCCAGTGGTCACGATCGATTGACCATCGGGGCTAAATTCCGCGGCCAACGCGCCGCCGGGGTGAGCAAAGCGCTGATTTTTCTCGTTTTCGCCATAAACCGCCTGCTCCAAAACGCTTTGGGTGCGTTGCTTCAGTTCTTGGCGAGTTTGGGCCGGCACAAGGCGCAATTGTTGGAAGCGATCGCGTGCTTGCAAAGCTTGCAACAGGGCATCCAGTCGTTGATCGGAGGCAAAACTCCCTCGAGAGGCGGCAATGGTCGATCGCACGTCGCTGATGGCGGCCTGCTGGTAGGCGTACAGGGTAATGCCACCGGAAACCAAGGAAGCGGCGAGGGTAATGCTCAGGGCCACGAGCAGTTGGCGTTGGCGCTGGACGCTGCGTTGCTCAATTTCCAAACGGGCTTCGGCCTCCCGCAGGCGATCGAGTTCTAGTTGTCGCTGAATTTCCAGTTGCTCCAGTTCCTGGCTAGCGGCCAAGTAGCGATAGTCCAAATCATCGAGACTGCGCTTTTGCATCCAATCCAAGGCTTCCCGCAACGGATTGCCCCGCAACAGATAGGACACATCGCGGTAGTTGGATTCCACCCAAGCATTCAGCCAAATGGCATAGGGGCGCAGGTCGTCTAACTGTCGATCGACCCAGGCCAGGTTAAAGACTTCCCGGTAAATGCGACATTTAACCCGCAGGTAGCCATCCCGTTTTTCCACAATTCCCGCCAACAGCAATTCCGTTTGGGCCGCAGACCCATCCGCCTGCACCAGGGGCACGGTGGCTTGGCCCGGTGGGTGGGGCGGTGGATCGGCGCTCAGTTCGGCGCGGCAAATTTGGCGATAGAGCATCAGCCGTCGCCCGGCCGATCGCTCGTCATACAGCAGTCGATCGCGGATGGTTTTCAAGTGCTCCGGTTCATCGGAGGCTTCCCAATGGTTCAGGATTTGGCTTTGAATCAGCCGATCGACAAAGGCCCTGGGCGAAAACTGGGCAGGCGGATTGGCATCGGCGGATGGGTCAGCCGCGCGATCAGCCGCGCGATCAGCCGCGCGATCAGCCGCGCGATCAGTAGTTTGGTCAACCGCTGCGGCGGGCATGGCCGCTGATAATTGGCGCGATCGCAACACCAACGCACAAATTTTTTGCACCAGAAATGGTTGCCCATTAGTCCAACGCAAAATTTCCCAAAGTACCCGCTCTGGCTGCGCAACCACATTCACCAAACCCGCCGCCAAACTGCTAACTTCTGAGTGCTGAAACCCTGTTAATTGAATTGCTTGGCCAATGTTGAAGGGTGTTCGACTTTTATCAGAAATTAGCTCGCCGGGGGTGGTGACTCCAAACAGGGCAAAGGTTAATCCTTGATAAAGATCCAACTCCGCGCGGCGGTTGTAGCAGGTGCGAATTAGGGCAAAAAAATCATCCGTGGGAAATTTTAAATTCAGAATCGTATCAATTTCATCAATTAAAATAACTAGGCGGTTTGTAATGCCCGATCGCAAAATTGCGTCAATAAATTCCCCCAAACGAGCCGCCGGAGGTAAATAGGCATATTCCTTCCACCAAGACCGCAAATCAAAGGGCAACGGCAGGGGTTTACTCAGCATGGCTGCGATCGCCGCGTACCACTGCTCAATTTCAATTTTTTGCGACCCGATCGCCGTCAGGTCGATCGCCGCGCAGCTAATGCCCTGTTGTTGAAGTTGCATCATGGTGCGCAACCGCAGGCTCGACTTGCCCATCTGCCGCGCATTGAACACATAGCAAAACTCGCCCGCCAGCAGGGCTTGCAAGAGGTAGTCGTCCGCTTGGCGCTTCACGTAAGCCTGCGATCGGGGCGGTACACTGCCCCCCACCTGGTAGACAAAATCCGAAGGAGAGGTGGGGTTGATCATGTCATGAAAGAGTTAGGAAAAACTGTCGAAACAGTTCACAACTGGGAAACGCCAAGCGCTGATCAAAAGTAACCAACCCTAATCCCTGGAGTCGAAAGGCCTGCGTGTGGGGCAGCTCTAACCCCTTGGGCGATCGCACCACCTGCTGCATGATTTCTAGGAGTTCCTGTTGTTCAAGGAGCTTCAGCAAGCGGCGTAAGTAACTACTAAAAACGCTATCGGGATTCGTTGCCTGTTGCGGCAAATCCGCCAGGGAAAGTTTTTGATGCGCCAAATAAAATAAACCAATTTGAGATAGGAAGGGATTCCCCCCTAAAAACGTGAAAATGGCATGGCCATATTCTTTGGCCGCTGTTAGTTGATATTGTTGGGCAAGGGTCACCACCTGTTCACAAGTAAATGCGGGCAGTTCCAACAACAACCCCACATTAAACGGCGATTGATTGAGACTTAAGGGCAACCAAACTTCCGTGGAGTGGATAATTGCAATGTGTAATTTATGCCAAATAGTTCGATTTTCCAAACCATAGCGCCCCTGCTCATACCAAGATCGCAATAAGCCGAAAAAATCCGTCGCTAATTCGGGATACCCAAAAAGCCGATCTAGCTCGTCTAAAACTAGGAGTAATGGCGCATCCGATTCCGCCAATAGATAGTTTTCAAAATATTCTGAGCAAGCATAACTCACCCCAAACATCGGATCCCACTGATCCGCTAGGCGATCGGCTAGCCCCAAGCTTTTGGCTGCACTGGCGCAAAACCACTTTAAAAACCAGTCTAAGTCTCCTAAAACCTGTCGATCGGCTCCCTGTAAATTCACAACTGCTGTCCGAAATCCTCGCTGCTGAACTTCGCTCAGGGTACGTGCTATTAGGGATGTTTTGCCATATTGCCGAGGAGCCTTGATCCGCACCAGTGATCCCGGCTGAACCACCTCTTCAATACAAAGACTTTCGAGGGGGGGTCGATGAATATAAAACGGAGAGTCGATCGGTAACTGCCCCCGGGGTGGAGCCACTTGCGTTGCCCAATCAGTTGATTTTTTGGTGCGTTCAAGATTGCGAACTTGCATAGAAGTTAAATAGTCTCCCTCGCTGAGATCTAAACCAAAAGCCTGAAAATAGAGAAGGAGTGATTGAAAATCCACTAATTTTTCGCGACGGCGCACCTTTGTTAAGGTATTAGGACTCAATTGAGTGAAGCAACTGAGCTGTTCTAAGGTGTAGGGCTTTCCCTGGTTTTGTTGGGTTGCAGAAATTTGCTCTGCGGACTGCAAGCGTTGCCAACCTTGAAGACTTAACATAACGCCGCGATATCGTTTACAGACTTTTGGAATTTCGGCCATTCAGCCCCCAAACCTTACAACTAACTTCGGGGAATTCTGCTGCGATCGCTGCCTTGAAACAGGGCGATCGCCTGTGAAAATAGATGATCTCAATGGATACTTCAGTCGAAAATACTATAGAATTTGTCCATTTCAGCTCCTTTGAGCTTAAGTTGTGACCTTAAGTTGCGATGTTTAGATGTCAAGCAAGCTGAACTTGTCTAGAATTAATTCTGATCACAAATATCCAATCTTGCAAATGATTGAATTTGTTCTTGAACAGTTTTCATCTGTTTTAATCACTTGATTTCAACGAACGACGATGCACAAAATTGTGTTTTAAGAGGATGTCTGAGCAGTGAATTGAAGCGCTAACTAAGCAGTAACAGCCATGGGATCAAGAAACTTAGACTCCTGATCTTTGCTGCTTGGGAAGACCCACAATGTATCAATTTTGACTTCCCAGACATCCTCTTAAAATCATGAAGACGCTTTGCAGGATTCACCATAACAAATCACCATGGCAAAGGCCAACCTAGGTTTTGGCTGCCCATAATTTTGACGCTTTGCATATTTTGATACAGCATGGGTTTTTGGTAATCTTGACCTTGCTCCCGTTATTCCTCTCATTTTCTGAGGATTGAGCTAAGATGGGGGGCTAACAAGCAATGAGCTAATAATTATTTAAACTTCATTTTTTGTTAGGATGCTTAAATGGATCAAGCAGCTCAAGTGTTGCTAATTCTCGAAATCAGAAACTTCATCTCCTGCTCATAGTGACCATCTCCCGCTACAGCGAGTACCTTCAATGGATTTGCAAAAAATCAAGGAAATTTTTGAAGCGATCGTTTTGGGCAGCCAATCTTATATGCCCCATGGTCATTGTTATTTGTGGCAAACGCCCTTAGTGGGGCTGCATGTGGTTAGTGATTCACTAATTGCGATCGCCTATTTCTCGATTCCCGCCATGCTGATGTACTTTGCTTATCAGCGTCGGAAATTTTTGCCTATCAGTATTTTTCTGATGTTCGGGGCATTTATTATCCTATGTGGCTTAGGTCATTTGCTGGAAGTTTGGACTCTGTGGTATGGGGCCTATTGGCTAGCGGGAATTGAAAAAGCTTTAACAGCTTTAATTTCTTGTTACACGGCCGTTTCCCTGGTGAATTTATTGCCTCAGTTTTTGTCGTTGCGCAGTCCGGACGAACTGGAGCGAATTAATCAACAATTGCAACAGGAGGTTAGCAGTCGGGAGCTTATTGCCCAAGAATTAGCCCAAATCAATCAGAATTTGGAGGCCCGAATTGCTGATCGCACCGTTGAGTTACAAACCAAAAATACTCAACTGATGCGAGAGATTCAGGAACGCCAATCGATTGAACAGTCTTTGGCGCGGCGGTTGGCCTGTGAACAAATTTTTTCTAAAACCTTGCAGCGTGTTTGGACAACGGCGGATTTTGAACCCCTGTTTCAAACCCTAGTGCAAGATGTTCGAGAATTTTTGCAGGTCGATCGGGTGCTGATTTTTCAGCTCAATGAGGACTTCAGCGGTGCAATTTCGGCGGAATCTGTTTCGGATCCTAGTTTGAGCCTGTTGGGACAATCCTTCACAGATCCTTGTTTTCAAGAAAAACATGCTCCTCTATATCAAGCAGGACGCATTTGCATAATTGAAGACATTGAAACCAGCCCCTTGCAAGAATGTCATCGAGAATTTTTGCGTAGTTTGCGAGTGCGCAGCAACTTAGTGATTCCAGTTTTATGGAAATCAGAATCTAGTGATTTAGATTGGCAGGAAAACCTTGGTGATCAAGCAATTACTCCGGCTCATTTTTATCTTTGGGGATTATTGATTGCCCAATCCTGTCAGAGGGCACGATCTTGGGACAATTTGGAAGTGGAAGCATTGCAACAGTTGAGTTTGCAATTGGGAATTGCCCTGCGTCAAAGTAAGTTGATGAACCGCTTGCAGGAAGAATTGCAAGAAAAACAACAAACTGCTTTGGCCCTACAAGCTTCTGAACAAGAAGCACGACAGCAGGCCGCATCATTAGCCACAACATTAAATCAACTGCAAGCAACCCAAGCTCAGTTGGTGCAGTCCGAAAAGTTGGCTTCTTTGGGCAAAATGGTTGGCGGCATTGCCCATGAAATTAATAATCCCTTGAGCTTTATTTATGGCAACTTAACCCACGCCCAAGAATATAGTCATCAAGTATTTCAAGGACTTGACCTCTATCAACAGCATTATCCTAATCCAGTAGACCCGATCGCCCAGTGGCTCTCGGAAGTGGAATTTGAATTTCTAAAAACTGATTTTCCTAAGCTTCTGACCTCTATGAAAAACGGAGCCGATCGAATTCGTGAAATTGTGTTGTTGTTGCGCAATTTTTCGCGATTGGATGAATCGGAACTCAAATCCGTTGACATTCACGACGGAATTAATAGCACACTCAGCATTTTAACTGAGCGATTTCTAGAGTCCACTTGCGGTCAAGTGATTCAGTCTCATTGCGCCTACGATCGCGATATTCCCACGGTGGAATGCTATCCCGGCTTGCTGAATCAAGCGCTGTTTAATCTGTTTAGCAATGCGCTGGATGCCATTGAGGAACGCTGTCGATTGCAAGAAATGTTTGTGCCCATGGTGAAGGTGGAAACACGCCTGATTTGTCAGCAACATGCCAATGGTTTGACCTTGCAACGGTTTGCGCAAATTCAAATTACTGACAATGGTTCAGGGATTGACCCAGCGTTGGCAGATAAGATTTTTGATCCCTTTTTCACCACCAAGCCGATCGGGCAGGGGACTGGAATGGGCCTGGCGAATGCCTACCAAATCATTGTGAAACGACATCACGGGGAACTTTGGTATCAGGTGAATGAGCAGGGACAAACCCAATTTGTGGTGAAAATCCCGATCGAGCAATATTTTTCCAGTCCTGCTGCTACCGAGCGATCGGTTTCACCGGCCATGACGATCGATTCCTTGAGCAATTTTGCACCCCGGATCTAGGAGTTAATGCTCAAGCACTCAAACCCCAGAATATTTCTAGAAAAATTTTTCTAAAATGATCAAGTGATTGGCAAAAGAGCAGCTAGCTCGAAGTTTTAGGACTCTGATTCACGAGCCGGAAACGATCGATAAATTTCCATAATAAAGGCTGTTCCCTTGCCTGGCTCCGACAAGCAGGACAACATTCCCCCGTGCAAGTTCACAATAATTTGATGGCTAATGGCTAGCCCCATACCAATTCCTTTACCCACTGATTTTGTGGTGTAAAACGGGTCGAAAGCTTGGCGGCGTAATTCGTCACTCATCCCCAAGCCATTGTCTGAAATCGCAATTCGCACGCGGTCTGGCTCAACGGTTTCAGTGCGCACGGTGATGGTTGGCAGGGTATCCGGTGGGTAGCTGTCGCCCACACCCTGATCCAACGCTTCGATCGCGTTTAAAAGCACTTGCATAAAGCATTGGTTTAACTGCCCGATCGCACAATCAACCAAGGGCAAATTCCCATAATCGCGCACCACTTGAATGGATGGACGTTTGCCATTTCCGGCTAAGTGAACCCCCATCAGACTAATAGTCGCGTCAAGGTTTTCATGCAAATCAGTAAACTTAATCGTTGACTCATCCAAGCGCGAAAACATGCGCAAGAGATTCACGACAGTTTTAATGCGATTAGCTCCCACGAACATAGAGCTAAAAAGGGGCGAAAAATCTTCAGTAATATATTCCAAATCCAACTCCGCAAGGACTGTGGTAATATCCTCGTGGGGATTGGGATAATGTTTTTTATAGAGGCTCACTAAGTTTAATAGTTCCTCTAGATAGGTTTGGCAGTGATGAAGATTGCCGTGAATAAAGTTAATGGGATTATTAATTTCATGGGCTACGCCCGCCACTAAACGCCCTAAGGCTGACATTTTTTCTGCATGAACTAAGGTGATTTGCGCCTTTTGTAAATTCTCAAGGGCTTGGGCTAGTTTTTTGCTTTTTTCGGTGGCGACTTGGGCAATTTCCTGGCGACGCTTCACCTCCGCTTCCAGTTGAAGTGCTTTTCGCCGCAGCTCCAATTGGGCAATGACCTGACGACCCAGCGCGTCTAGGGCTTCCATTTGCTGGGTTGTTAGCTGTCGGGGCGTTTTGTCAATCACGCACAATGTCCCGATCGCATGGCCATTGGTCGTAACCAAAGGTGTACCGGCATAGAATCGAATTTTTGGCTCGTTCAGTACTAGGGGATTATTGGCAAAACGTCCATCCTCCAGGGCATCTTCCACAATCAAAACTTCATCGGGCTGGCAAATCGCATGGGCACAAAAAGCCTGGCTGCGTGGAGTTTGTGTGGCATCAATTCCATGACGAGACTTAAACCATTGCCGCTCGCCATCCAGCAAGCTAATGAGCGAAATGGGAGTGCCGCAAATTTGGGCTGCAATCTTGGTCAAATCATCGTATTGACGCTCGGGAACCGTGTCCAAAATTTGATAGTCGAGCAGGTCTTGTAATCGTTCCTCTTCATCAGTGGGAAGGGGAAACAGCCCATGACCATCATGGGCTACGTCACTGGCTGGCAAATCCATGTCCAACTCCGGGGGTGGAACGCGATCGGGATTGAGATTGTGATCAGCGTGATCAGATGAATTCAGCTTCAAAGTTGGTTGCTTAGGAGTGGTGTGAATCAGGTCAGGATAGCTGGCAAAGGCGGAGTTTTCTGACAAAGGAGAACCCAACAGAGCGGTCGATCGCGCGGCCTAGGTTTCTGGAGCCATGGAGGTTGAATCATAGCCCAAAACTGCCTTAGCCTGGGCGATCACGCCCGATTGACGATTAAAGAGCAAGCGGCGCTGAAGCCACTGAAACCAAGCCTTGAAGATGCGCATCATTGGGCGTTTGATTGGCCTGCTGATTGGCCTGCTAGGTTCACTGACCTACTGACTGTCGATCGCGGAGGTGTCTTCCCAGGTTACTCTAACGTCGCAAGATGGTAAAACTCGGGAAGAGATGATGTACTGACATCACAATTTAGCAGAGCCAGGAACACAACTTAACCCCCTGAAATGTTTCCTGAATTCATTGAATATTCAATCAATGTTCATGCCAGAGGGGCTGGTTTCAGGAAACCCAATCGGTCAGGATCTTTAAGCAGCAGCTTGCGAAGATTACCAAAGCGCCAATCGTTATAGGGTCAAGGGTCTGAACTCCCTTGTTTTTATGCACTTGTCTTTGTTGATCGCTTGGGCTAGCAGTGCATTGGTTTTGGCGATTCAGACATTTTTTTAGGATATAGCTTTCACTCGGGATTTTCTAAAATTGCTTGATTTCCACTCAAAACAATTGATTAAGTGGCGAAATTGACCCATCACTAGGATTTTGCGCCAAATCTTCAAAGGTGGTGAATCGTTCCTGTTGCAGTTGTTGTAAGTAGCGGCGTTCTTGATAGTAAAGATCGTGGAAGGTTTGTTGCTGTTCGTAGGCACGATTGAGGTTTTCTTCAAGGCGTTCCAGGTCGATCGGGTCGGGAGCCAGTGCCAAATTGCCGGCCACGCCGCCACCGCCGCCGCCACCGCCGCCACTCCGCAGACTAATCACCTTATCGTTTCCGGAGCCGATCGGGGGTTCACCGGCAAAGACCCGCCGCAACGCTTCGGCAGCCACTTCCGCTTGCAGGTAATGGGAGAGCCAAGCATCCAGCAGGTGGCGGCAACGCTTGGCGCATTGCAGGCTTTCGAGGGTGGCGATCGCGGCGCGGATGGTCAGGCCGGGGCGATCAAGATCCAACAGGGTACGTTCATCTAAGCTCAAAAGCCGATCGACCATGGCCAAATCCTCATGGGAAAGGTCTGGATTCGATCGCAACTCGATCGCCAATTCAGTCGCCTCCTGACCCCATTGATCCTGGAGCTGCAAAATCTGCCGCCACAAAAAACGATGGTGTGACAGGCCAAACTCCAACTCCCGCTCCTCCAAAATGGCCAAGATTTGCTGGCGACGATCGGGGCGGTGCAAATAAATCCGCAAGAGCTGTCCCTCCGCCGACTCCCGCAGGCTGCTATCACCCAATCGTTGCCACTTGGCCGATCGCCCGTGCCAGCGCTGGCCCTGCACCTGCGATCGCAAGTCCTGCTCCAATTGCAGCGTGAAGTAGCTGTCCTTTTGGCCCAGCAGGTCGGCACAGCGGCGGATGTAGTGGCTGCGGGTGGCGGGATTGGGCAGTTGGCTCAGGAGCTTCACCGCATCGCCCACGGCCGCCTGGAACTGGTCGGCTAAGCGCAAATCCCGGGAACCGATCGCCCGATCGAGCTGCCAATCCAGCCAGAGGGGCGCATCGGCAATCAGGGTGCGGTAATGATCCGGGCTGTAGGTTTTCAGGAACTCATCGGCATCCTTGCCCCCCGGCAAATTCAACACCCGCAGTTGAATTTCGCCCCGGTAAGCCAGCCCTTCCACCTCCCCGATCGCCCGCTCCGTGGCTTTTTGGCCCGCCGAGTCCGCATCGAAGTTCAGGATAATTTGCTTCGATTCCGTGAACCGCGTCAGCAGCTTCACCTGGGCCAAGCTCAGGGCCGTGCCCAAAGCTGCCACAGCGTTTTCAATGCCCGCCGCATGGAGCGCAATCACATCGAAATAGCCTTCCACGACAATCGCCGCGTCGGTTTTGGCGATCGCCGTTTTCGCCTGATCCAGCCCAAAAAGCGTCTTGCCTTTGTCAAATAGCTCCGTTTCCGGCGAGTTCAGATACTTTGGCTCATCGCCGTTCAGCGTCCGCCCCCCAAAGCCGATCGTCCGGCCCTGGGGATCGCGAATGGGCACCATCAGCCGATCGCGGAATCGATCGTAATAGCCGCCGCCCGCCTTCCGGGGCACAATCAACCCCGCCTTTTCCACCAGCGAAACGGCATAGCGTTTTTGATCGACCAAGTACCGATAGAGGGCATCCCAGCCGGCCGGCGAATAGCCCAAATTAAACGCCTGAATCGTGTCCTGGCGCAGTTGCCGTTCTTCCAGCAAGTAATCCATGGCCCGCGCCCCCACAGGTTGGGTCAGGGCATGGGCATAGAATCCGGCCGCCACGGCCAGCACTTCATAGAGCTGCTCGCGCTCGGTGATTTGCCGCTGAATTTCCTGGCGTTGTTCCGGTTCCAGGGTTTGCACGGGCACTTGGTAGCGCCGCGCCAAATCCAACACCACGTCACCAAACGATCGCTTGTCCAGCTCCATCAAAAACTTGATGGCGTTGCCCCCAGCCCCACAGGAGAAGCAGTAATAGAACCCTTTGGTGGCGCTGACGGTGAAGCTGGGGGATTTGTCGTCGTGGAAGGGACAGAGGCCTTTGAAGTCTTTGCCGTTTTTTTTCAGCACGACCCGTTCCGAGACCACATCTACGATGTCGGCTCGTTGTTTGACGGTTTCTACGGTGTCGGGATGAAGACGCACGATCGGGCGGGGCAAGTCGAACGGCTATTGTCCTATTATCGCGACCCGATCGGGGGATTGAGCGGCCAAGGGCGATCGCGAAAGCTGAATTTTTGTGGATCTCACTCATGGCAGGTCGAATAGACCAAGGGCGAGATTTTGAAAAACAACAGGATCACGGGCAAAAATTATCGCCAGCCCCGATCGCGCAGATGTTGAACATCTTGCTCAAGGTCTTCTACGTTGTAATGAACGCAAATGCCGCGATTTGCCAGCAGCTTTTGAGAATGGATGATTTTCGTTTGTAATAGGGCGATCGCAGCGGCGTAAATTTTTCTACTATATATAGATTATATATAGATATTGTATAGACAGATATTGCTCATACACTATCTATTCCGTGAACTCAATGAATAATTTACTGTCTCGCATTACCCAAACCCCTGGTCAATGTGGTGGCCGTCCTTGCATCCGAGGCATGAGAATTCGGGTGAGCGATATCTTAGAAATGTTGGCGGAAAATGTTAATCTCTCTGAGATTTTAGAAGATTTTCCAGATTTAGAAATGGCTGACATTCAAGCTTGCCTATTGTTTGCGGCACGGCGTACTGATTTTTCTCGGCTGACTGCATGAAGATCTGGGTTGATGCTTAATTGCCCCTAACATCTGAATTTTTTTGGATCTCACCCATGCCTACTGGAGCCAATGATCGGCATTAGCGGGTGCGATCAAATAAGGGTTCAATTCTAGGGTTCTTGAGAAAGAGCCAAAACCCGTTGATAGAGTTGGGGGCTGACGCGAAAGCCTGCTTGGTTGATCAAAGCATCCATAACAGGCTGAACTCGGGTGATGAGTTTTTTCTGTTTGGCTACGAGCAAGATACCCAAAATACCAATGATAGATAGGCCGAGCCGAACAGCTTCTTGTCGTCCCAATCGTTCATCAATGAGCAAATCATCGGCTTTAATCTCAAGTGCTAAAGCAATAGCATTAGCTTCTCCTGCATCTAGTCCTCGTTCTTGCTGTAACTGGTTGGCGAGTTGAGCATCGGTGAGGGATTGAGTTTGAATCCAGTTCGATTGAAGAGTGGCTGAGATTTTGGGGTCGCTGGCAACTGCTAATTCACTGGCAACAACATCAGGAATAATCACCGTTTGGTAAATGGATTCTAGCAACCAAAGATGATCAATAAGGGCAAGATTGCAAAGGGCCGAAGTATCACTGACAACAATCATAGCCAGCCCCGATCGCGCAGATGTTGAACATCTTGCTCAAGGTCTTCTACGTCGTAATGAACGCAAATGCCGCGATTTGCCAGCAGCTTTTGAAAGCTCATGATTTCTATTCCGGCAATTTTGCTGGCGCGACCGAGGGAAATTCGCTCTTGTTGAAACAGAGCAATGGCAATTTCTCGAAGCCAGTCGCTCTGGTTAAAGGTTTCTGCCTGACTAAGGCTATCAGGTAGATTCAGGGTAATTTGCATCGAATTTTCCTCACGGATCATCTGCAGTCTGATTTACCTTTGTATACTAGCCTAAGCCGTCTTTAGTCTGTAGAGTAAGTATTGTTTACCTACACCTAATAGTCAATCACCAAAGCAATTTGATCGCATTGTGGCAAGCCGAGATCATTGTCTTGAGCATGGATACTACTTGTCTAGATAGTGGTAATTATTGCCAACCTTACTTGCTTTATTACAAAGTATTTTAATAGCTCTGGGCATTATCAATCAGAGTCTTAAGTTGTTCCTTGCTGTATGAGGTGTTTAAAAGTGGAATTAGACGATCAGGATCAAAGTATACATTGTGGGATTTGCATACATGAACGAGGCGATTAACCATTACAGCGTCTACTTTCTCTGACATTACTTGCTCAGATTCGGGTAAAACAGCAATTAGTATAGGCTCATCGTCTTGTTGCTGTAGTTGTTTCTGGCACACAAAACCCGCCTTATAAAGGATGTAGGTAACTGCTCGTAACTCTCCACGAGTCCTATTATGACCAAGCAACTCAATTAAATATTCAAACTCTTCACTCCTTGTAAAACCATCTGGAAAGCGTATTTTTAGCTGATTTAAAGAGTTCCACAAGAAAGATGGCTCACACGGTCTCCAACCACTTTTACGTAGGAAACGTCTATAAAGGTCGGTTGAAGGCTCTGCTAGAGTAGATTCTTTGCTATTATGATCAGACGGGTTTTCGCTTTGCTCTTTTCCTGCTTCTACTGCTTTTGCATACCAAACTTGTTTGACTTGATCTTGATACACTGTAACTATTTCAGGCGTACTCTGGAGGAATTTCATAAATCCAGAAAATCCTAGATTTTGCTCATCGAATGCTGAATCAAGTTCAAGCATTTCATTCTTTAATGCTGAGAGGCTAACACCATCTGGAAATTTATCAAGGACACGCTCTAGCAAGTCTAGTGCATCCTCACGTAGTTGGGTGGTTTTTAAGAAATTGGATGAACTGTCGAGTGTAGATTCTTCATCAATATAAATAAATCGATTACAAGACTTTTTGACAGCTTCACTGAGAGCCGATCTTGGTCCAACACCTACTACAGATTTACCTAATTCTCTTAAGCGTCTAAATAGAGGTGAAAAATCAGAATCTCCCGTAGCAAGAACAACCCACTCTAAATCAGGGACACGGGCTAAATACTCCATGACATCAACGACAATTTGGATGTCAGCAGAGTTTTTACCTTTCACTGGATGATAAACATGGACAAATTCAAATCCGAGCAAATTTAGCTCTGGCTGGCGTACACTGACTGATTGAATACTAAAATCTCCGTAAGCTCGACGCACTACAACACGTCCTAACTCGTTGGCGCGCTCCAGAAGTGTTTCTCCTCCGTCTGCTTTCAACCAGCCTGATAAGTTCTCAACATCCAAGAAAATGGCAACTTTATCTGCTATTGCTTTATCCGTCATTGGTTGTTCTGTCAGAGTACTAGTAATCTAATTGCATAACATCAACAAACATACTAGTCGTGCTCACAGGAATTCTCTAAGATTTTCGCTGGTTACAGCCTAGATGTTGATCACCGTCTCCAAAGATAGATTAAGGAAATAGAACCATGCCTTAAACAAAATCTTCTTATCTAAGATCAATTTGAATGGAACTCAACAAGGACTGGACTAAGCGCCAGCGATCGCTAATCGGCAACTGTAACGCCTGATTTTGCAATTCTAGTAGGGTCATCACCGCCCTCTCAATGACTCTCTATCAATTGTAATCAATTCTAGAGTGCTGCTGCCCTTGGTCTCAGGCGATCGACCAATCATCATCTCACATCCCCTTGTGGGGCCACAGCCCCCGAATGGCCAGCGCGGTGATCCCAGGGGCGATCGGTTAAACCTGAATAAGTCGCGATCGGGTGGCTTCCACAGAGTAGCGATCCCAAACGCGATCGAATTCACAAAGACCCGGGGGGGGAATTTTTATGGATGGTCTCTACACATTAGCCAACGATGTGGTTCTGGATCAGCTCATTGCCTTTTTGAACAGCGTTGAAGCCAACGGCGGCCGCTTGGCCGATGGCAGTCCTTATCCGGTGCTGGTTTGTCCCTATGACCATCGGATCGATCGCCTGAAAACCGTCTTGGCCGACTGGCCCCATGTGCAAATTTTGGAAGATTGGGACTTAATTGCCCGCTGGGATCAATTTTCCAAATCCGTCATTGAAGCCACCCCCCTGGCCTTGCAGCTTTATGAACAAGAACCGAATCTTTATGGGCGCACCATGGGCGGGCGACGGCGGTTGGCGGCCTTCGATGGCCCGTTCGATCGATTCATTTATCTGGACGCGGATACCTTAGTGCTCCAGCCCCTCGCGCCCTTGTTTGCGGCCTTGGAAACCGCCGATTGGGTCACCTACGATTTTCAGTACAAAGACCCCGCCCATGTGTATCGGGTGGCGAGTCCTCTGTTGCAATCGCTGTTTTCCCCGGAGCAAATGCAGCAATCGCTGTTTTGTTCGGGGCTGTATGCCACCAAGCGAGGCGTGCTGACCCTCGATCGCTGCGATGAATTGTTGAAACAGCTTCAGGCCGGCGAGTCAGATGTGCTCTATCCCCGATCGGCTGATCAGGCACTGTTGAACTATTTGGTGATGCGATCGAACCTCAAGGTTCATAACTGTGCGCACCATTGGCCCAAAGAACAGGTCACGGGCAATAGCGTCACTTCAAAACATTTTGTGGAGCGATCGGGGCAAGTGTTCGATCGCGATCGCCCCCTGCTTTATTTGCACTATATCGGTCTATCGTCGTCCCTATTTTCCAGGGTTTGCGCGGGCGAAAACATCACCTTTCCCTATCGCGACACCTTCTTGCACTACCGCTACCTCAAGCATCCGCAGCAGCGCCCCCGCTTGGTCGGTCGCCCCCGGGCCCATAATGCGCCTCCGAGTTTGTGGGAGCGGGCCCAGCGGAAATTCAAGCAGAAATTTAAACAATGGATGCGCAAGTCAGCCTAATGTTCGCGATCATTCGCGATCGCCGGGTGCATCACCAGGTGAATTGCTTGATTGATCGCCCGGTAAAGGGCCTGGCAAATTGCTGGGTAAATCACCGGGCAAATCACTGGGCAAATCATCCCGATCGCACAGCCATAAAAAGGCTTCTTGGGCCGCGGCTTGTTCCGCCAACTTGCGCGATCGACCGCGGCCTTGGCCCAAACAACGGCCATGGAACCAAACCTGGGCCTCAAAGCGCTGCACATCCCCATGGACGGCGCTCAGTTCCCGCACTCGATATTCCGGCAAGGATTTGTAGCGCCCTTGAGTCCATTCCTGAAGGGCTGCTTTGTAGTTTTGGCGGGCCGGGTCGTTGCGCACCTGGTGGGCGATCGCTCGAAAATGGTCATCGAGCCAAGGCCGCACCAAATCCAGCGATCGCACCGAAAGATATAAGGCTCCGATGGTTGCTTCCAGGGCATCGGCCAAGCGCGATTGCCGCCCTTCCAAATCCCGGGCCGCGCTGCCACCCATGATCAGGTAGCGCTCCAGATTATAGGTGTCGGCAATTCGCGCCAACATCCGATCGCTCACCAAAATGGCCCGCGCCGCCGCCATTTCGCCCACGGGCCAATCGGGATAGGTTTCCCACAGCAATTCGGCCGCCGCCGTCCGCACGATCGCATCCCCCACGAATTCCAACTGTTCGTAGTTGGTTTGGGAATCCGCCGTGGGGTGAGTCAGGGCCCGATCGAGCAACACCCAATCGACAGTTGCACCCTCATCCAACCCCATGCGCAATAACAGGGCTTCGAGATCCCGTTGTCGGCGGGGATAGCTTAATACGGTTGATGCCAACGAACCCATGAACGCTTCTGGACAACAAATTAAAAGGAGAGGCAGGACGTAAGCCGGGTTCTGTCCTCAATTGGCCTCGGAGCACAGCAAGCCGCACGCCAAGGGCCAATCAATGGGCGGTTATCTATCTGGGACGATCGTTACCGATCGCCTCAAGCGGTTCTCAAAGCGGGACAGGAAAAAGACCAACCCTTGCCCCTCACCTTGCTTCCGGCCGGGGTTTACCGAGCCAGCACCTCTCGATGCTGCTGGTGCGCTCTTACCGCACCTTTGCACCCTTACCGAGCCAGAGCCGTTAACAATTCAGTCACCGAAAACAATCTTCTGCCGCAGCAAAGTGGGACAGTTTGGGTGGGGAATTTTTAAGCGGCTCGGTGGCTCGGCGGTATTTTTCTGTGGCACTATCCTCACGATCGCTCGCACTGGGCGTTACCCAGCAAGCCTGGTCTTTCGGAAGCCCGGACTTTCCTCAGATGACGACCGATCGCCCCTTGAACCGGCCACAGCCAGCCCAAGCGAGCACAGGCTCATCATCCGCAACCGCCTCGCCTACACTCTCCGTCCATCCAGTTTATCGCTTGGTTGCAAAACTGACTCGTGACCCTGACTCGCGGCCCCGGATGAATGCCCGTCCCCCATGGATCTCGCACCCCCCAGGGCGATCGCCGTTGCCCCCAAACCGGTTCCCAAAGCCTTAGGCTAGGGCCGCGCTGATGGGCAAACCGTTACTCAACAACGGCAAGCCACTCTCAGACTCAGTTACAATCGACTCGGATTCCAACGGATGCGCTGCGATCGCCTCCCGCGACCCCCTCGCCTATGTTGTTTAACGCCACGGAAATTCTGATTGATGCATTTGTCGATCGCCTCAAAGAGGGCTATCGGCGTACCTACGGCGGCTGGAAACCGGAGTACGAAGACATCATTGGCTGGGCCGGCAACATGGCCCTCGAAAATATTGCCAACAGTGACGCGCTTTACCACGACGTGGAACACACCATCCTAGTCACCCTGGTGGGCCAGGAAGTGATCCGGGGCAAACATATTCGCGAAGGGGGCGTGTCGCCAGAAGATTGGCTGCATTTCATCATCTCCCTGCTCTGTCACGACATTGGCTATGTCAAAGGGGTTTGTCGCCTAGACAATGGCCGCTACTACGCCACCGGCCGCGGAGATGAGTTGGTGAAGCTGCGGCCGGGGGCTTCCGATGCCAGCCTCACGCCCTACCATGTCGATCGCGCCAAAATGTTTATAAAGGAACGCTTTGGGGGTCACAAATTAATTGACTCCGAGGCGATCGAGCGCAACATTGAACTCACCCGCTTTCCGGTTCCCAAGGAAGAAGATCACCAAGATACCTTGAACTATCCGGGCATGGTGCGGGCTTCAGATTTAATTGGTCAATTGTCCGATCCGCGCTATCTAAATAAAATCAGCGCACTTTATTACGAATTTGAAGAAACTGGCACCAATCAATATTTAGGCTATGCCCACCCGGGTGATCTGCGCAAAAACTATCCCAAGTTCTATTGGAATGGTGTTTTTCCCTATGTGAAAGATGCATTGGAATATTTGCGCCTGACTCAGCAGGGCAAGCAAGTGATTGCGAATCTTTATTCCAATGTGTTTGTGGTGGAGCATGAACCGGAAGATTCCGTGGTTCCGCCCGATTCCGGCGATCGCAAAGAGGATCCAAGCAGTCAGCGCAGTGGCGATCGAATCCCTGACCGTAATGATGATTTAAATCAGAATTTAGATCATGCCCTGAATGGCGATCTCACCGAGCTGAAACGAGAAGAACGCACTGAAGAAGCCCTAGAGGCGTTGAATAGTGCTGCAAAAATTCCGGTGATTCAAACCTAAGCTTAAGCCTGCCTAAGCTCAAGCCTGAAACCATCCGGGAGTTCTGGCCCCAATGGGTGGCGAAACTCCCTCGAACCCGCTAGGACGATTAGGGTAGGATGGCCCCAATCGATCGCCCTAGCAATAGCCCTAACAGAGGAGGTGAATTGCAATGTTTGTCGGTACGCGCATATTCATGGGTGTGGTGTCCTATCTAATCGTGTTGCAGTTGTTGTCACCGGCTTTGCAGGAATGCCCAGATGGCTCCTGCCTGTGGCGGCCGCTGCTGTGGGCTTCTGAATGCTGGCGGCCCAACAATTGCTATGCGCCCTGCGATGCCTATGAATACCGGAGCTGCGGCCCCACGACGGTGACGGAGCGGCCCCAACCGGTGCGGCCGGTGATGGTGGGTAAATAGGCGCGAATGAGGCGCGAATGATTGGATCGTTACGTGGTCAGGTTTTGGCCCTTCAGGTGCAGGGCAATCGGGCGATCGGGCTGTTGGATGTGGCTCAGGTGGGCTATGAAGTGCAACTGTTGCCCCGATCGACCATGGAATGGATGATTGGCGAAACGGTACAGGTTTTCACCCATTTGCAACTGCGAGACGATCGATGGTTGCTGTTCGGGTTTGCCACGGTGGCGGAGCGGGATCTGTTTCGTCAACTGATTGCCGTGAATGGTGTGGGGCCGCAGTTAGCGATCGCCCTGCTCGATCGCCTGGAATTACCGGTGCTAATCCAAGCGATCGTCAGCGGCAACGCCAACCTGCTGGCAAAAACCCCCGGCATTGGCCCCAAAACCGCCGGCCGAATTGCCCTAGAACTAAAGACCAAGTTGGCGGAATGGCGCGATCAGTCGGGGCTGTCCACCACGCCCGCGGCCGGGCCGGTGGGGCTGGTGCGGGAAGATGTGGAAATGACCCTTTTGGCTTTGGGCTACAGCGATCGGGAAGTGACCCAAGCCCTGGAGGCCGTGGGCCAGCAAACCGCCCTCAGCAAGGAAGGCGATCCGGAGCGGTGGATTCGCGAGGCGATCGCCTGGCTGAGTCAATCGGCCCTTTGAGGTATTTGAGGCGATCGGGTAGCGCGATCGGGTGGCGCGATCGGGTAGCGCGATCGGGTAGCGCGATCGGGGAATTCAGTCATCCTGCCGTCCAAATTGCCCCCCATTGGCAATCAGTTGATCAACCCATCCACAGAAGCTAGGTTGGAGCAAGTCTCCCCGATCGGGCAGATTTCAACTCTCCCTCAGCCACCCCATGAGCCATTCCGTCACCTACCTGGAGCTGTCAGAAGCCGACGGCGGATCCCACAAGTTCTATGAAGTCACGGTGCAAGACACCACCGTCAACATCCGCTACGGCCGAATCGGGGATTCTGGACGGCTGCAAACCCAGGACTATCCCACCCCCGAAAAAGCCCAGGCCGCTGCCCAAAAAAAGATTCAAGAAAAACTGCGCAAGGGCTATGAACCCGCCGTGCAAGGGGGCCGGCCCAAGCGTTCCGTCACGCGCCGCCAGGTCACCAGCAGCCGTTCCACCGCCCGATCGGCCCCCGTGCTGTGGCAATTCAACTCCGGAGCCGCCGCCTTTGGCATTTTCATCGGCCCCACCGCCTGTTGGGTAGGCAATCAATCGGGCCAAGTGTTTGCCCTTGACCTGGAAGGCCAAGTTCTCAATCAATTTCAGCTACCCGACGGCGTGAAATGTTTGGTAGCCGATGATTTATGGTTCTATGCCGGTTGCGATGACGGCAATGTCTATGACTTGTCGGGAAAACTGCCGCGACTGGCCTATGAAATTGAAGAAAACATCGACATTTATTGGCTCGATATCTATGACGGATGGCTAGGCGTTTCCGATCAAAATGGTCAGGTGGCGCTGTTTCACCCGGAAGATGAAGAGCGCAATTGGACTAGGCTTTCCACGGGCCAAGCCGGTTGGATGGTGCGTTGTGATGACCAAGGAATCTACCACGGCCACAGCAATGGCATCACCTGCTATGACTTTTTGGAAGGGCGCGTGCAATGGCAACAACCCACCAAAGGCTCTGTGCTATTTGGTTGGCAAGGGCGCTCCACGGTTTATGCAGGCACGAGCAGTAAATTGGTTTATGAATTCAGCAAACAGGGTGAATTATTAACCCAATGCCAGTGCGATTCAGCGGTTTATTCTTGCGCGGCTGATGCGGAGGGGCAATATATTTTTGCGGGGGATAATTGCTCGTCAATTTATTGTTTCGATCGCACCGGAACGCGGCTTTGGAAGTTAGCGAGCGGCTGCGGATCGGCCCTGTCTATGCAGTGGCACGATCGCCGGTTGTATTTGGTGACGACCAATGGCTATTTGGCTTGCTTGGATGTGAGTCCCGAGGCGATCGAGGCGGCCCAGCAGGGGCAAATTCCCGCACCGGCTGAAATTCTTGCACCCCAAGGGGAAGGCACGGCGGTTTCGGATGTGGTGGAACGGGTCAGCAGTCCCGGCGAAGGCATCGTGGTGCAATGTGTGCGCGATCGGGACAAGTTGCGAGTGCGAGTTCTGTCCCCTGGTTACCATGCCGATTGGAATGTGCAGTTTCCCCGCAATGTGCGCGAAGAGGGCGCTAAGTATGTGGTGAGCGAGTTGCGGGAATCGGCCCGGGGACAGTTTTATCGCGTTTGCGGGGAAATTAAGCGGCTGGTGGACTAGGAGCCGTGGCCTCATGCCCCAAGTTCCCGCTCGATTGCTGCAAATGGGAGCCGCAATCGATCCAGCCATGACTTAAGGGGCGATCGAGCCTTAGATCCAGAGTTCAAAAAATTCGCCCAATGATGGCTGAATGTTCTGATCTTGGATCGCTCGATCGCCCCTCAAAGGTCAATCTAATGAGCGATGCTGAGAGACGGAAAAAGTCCCTAGGCTTCGACAGCAGCAGCAGCGGGATAAACGCTGACCTTTTTGCCGCTCTTGCCGCGACGCTCGAAGGTCACCACACCATCCACTAAGGCGAACAGGGTGTCATCGTTGCCGCGACCCACATTGTTGCCGGGGTGGAACTGAGTGCCCCGTTGACGCACCAGGATGTTTCCAGCGCGGACGATTTGACCGCCGTAGCGCTTCACACCCAAGCGCTTGGAATTAGAGTCGCGACCGTTACGAGTACTACCTGTCCCTTTTTTATGAGCCATGACGAGCTACCTCTAAAAACTTCGGTTGAATTTCGCTACTGTGGGGGCTGCCACTCGATCGCGCCTTGGCCCATGCAACCACCAGCGGGCTGATGGAGATGAACCAAGGCAATTTCCAATCGATTTATTCCGCCGCAACGGTCTTGCCACCGTAGGTGATCGACTCAATCACCAAACGGGTCAATTCTTGGCGATGACCTTGCTTTTTGCGGGTTTTCTTTTTGGGGCGCATCTTATAAACAATAATCTTCCGGCCGCGGAAGTGGCGCAGCACTTTGGCGGTGACGGTGGCCCCTTCGAGGGTGGGTGCGCCGATGTCGATCGTTTCGCCGTCGCGAACCAACAGAACGCGATCGAGCGTAACGGTTTCGTCTACTTCTGCGAACACGCGGTTCACGTCATAGAAACGACCCGGTTCGACACAAAGTTGTGTGCCGCTGGTTTCAACAATTGCGTAGGCCATGGAAGTTCCGAAAATGAGGGTTGCCGTACGGGTAGCTGGCGCGGAGGCTGGCTTTTGCTCGACCCGATCCGAGCAAGATTGCAACGCGACGCGATCGCAGCCGTTTCAAACAAGTGGGGCGATCGGGGGTCGCTAGGTCGTCGTTGGCTGACTAAGCGCCGATTTACCATCATCCCCAAGGCTTGGTGTTCTGTCAACTGCCATTGAATCTGATAGCCATCCTGATTCTGGTCGTTTGGTGATGGCCATTTTGGGCGATCAGCCAATCTCAATCACCCAATCCAATCACCCAATCCAATTACTCAACTCGTGACCCAACTCATGAGACCTAGTTCATGATCTGACTAATTCATGATTGAAAATGCCCCGCTCATGAACTAATCCAGGAACTCATCGTCCTTATCCCGATTTTCCAGCGCCGGCCTTGATCGATGCTTCAGCGTTTCTCGCATTAGGATCTCCATTAGCATTGCGTCCGATCCACCCCCGATCGCTCCCTCCCCACTAGGCTCCCCAAGCAAGCGCCCAACGGATTTTGAATCATCGCTGGCTGGTTAAATTTGGGAAACTTGCGCAACCCGGCTCCCGAGGAGAACTGGTCGGGTCAATTATTGTGGTGGCGATCGCCTACGGACTCGCGGCCTACGTGGCCGTGTCCCTGCCGGGGTTGCACCAAATTGGCACGGCGGTTTGGCCCTCGGCCGGCATTGCCCAAGCGGCCCTGATGTTGGGCGGCTTTCGGCTGTGGCCGGCGATCGCCCTCGGCATCAATTTCTATGACCTGATCCACTCAGGGATCACCATTCCCCTGTTGGGACTGTTTGGCTGCACGGGCGCAACGGTTCAGGCTGTCCTTGGGGTGTGGCTTTTTCGGCGGCTGGGGGGCAGCAATGTGTTCGATCGCGTGTCGAATGTACTGAAGTTTTTGGTCAGCGGTGTGCTGATTGCCCCCCAAATTAATTGCACCTGCGGTGTGCTGGCCCTGTGCTTAACCGGCAACTTGCCTTGGTCGGAGTTTGCGACGGTGCGTTGGGGCTGGTTTTTGGGCGATGCCATGGGGATATTGGTCTTTGTGCCGCTGATTTTGATGGTGGCCCAACTCCAGCAACAAGATTGGCAACGGATCACCCGCCTGCGCCGACACAAAAGCACGCGCCGATCGCTCCTGCGCACCCTTTGGCTCGGGCTATTACTCGGCAGTAGCGGCATTGTCTTTTGGGCCCAAACGGAGGCGGATATTGCTCGCTATCCTTTGGAATATTTGCCCTTTCCCCTGGTGGTGTGGGCGGGGATGCAGTTTGGGCCAAGGGCCGCAGCGGTGGGGTCATTTCTGATTTCAGCGATCGCGATCGGGGGCACGGCCTTTGGGATGGGCCCCTTTGTGGCCAAAGCCAGCAGCACCCAACAGGCGGTGCTGTTTTTGCAGGCCTTTTTGGGCGTAATCACGATTACTTCGATGGTGCTGTCGGCGGCGGAATCCGAGCGCTCCCGATCGGCGCGATCGCTCGCGGCCCTCAACCGTGAACTAGAGCAGCGCGTGGCCCGCCGCACGGCTGAACTGGCGGCCCAGACCGATCGCATCAACGACCTATTACACAACATCTTGCCCGCTGGTGTGGCGGAACAACTGGCCAGCGGCTCCCAAACCGTGGCGGAAACCTTCAACGATGTGACCGTTTTGTTTGCGGATCTCGTGGATTTCACCAGCTTTGCCGCCCAGCACCCACCCACGGTGGTGGTGCAATTCCTGAATGATGTGTTTTGCACCTTTGATGATCTGGTGGAGCAATACGGCCTGGAAAAAATCAAGACGATCGGGGATGCCTACATGGTGGTGGGCGGTGTGCCCAAGCCCCGATCGAACAGCGCCTTTGCGATCGCCCATTTAGCCCTGGCCATGCAACAGGCGATCGGGCAATATCGCAAGCCCGATGGCAGCCCTTTTCGGTTGCGAATTGGCATCCACAGCGGCAGCGCCGTAGCCGGGGTGATTGGGATGAAAAAGCTGGTCTATGACCTCTGGGGCGACACGGTGAATGTGGCCAGCCGGATGGAAACCCTGGGGCAGCCGGGGCGAATTCAAGTGAGCCAAGCGGCCTTCGATCGCCTGCACAGCTATTTCCACTTGGAGCAACGGGGCACAATTGCTGTGAAGGGCAAAGGCGAAATGATCACCTATTGGTTAATCGGTGAACTCGGTAGCCACCAAGATTCAGATCCTGGTTTGCATCCACATCCCCCGTCATGAGCTACTGCTTAAACTCCCGTTGCACGGCCCCCGAAAATGACGATCATGCAGCGAACTGTGCTGCCTGTGGCCGACCGCTGCGGCTGGGCAATCGCTACTTGCCCCAATCCCCGATCGGGCGGGGCGGTTTTGGCTACACCTTTTTGGCCAAAGACCTAACCCAGCCCGATCGCCCACCCTGCGTGATCAAACAGTTGGTGGGTTCCTTTGCGCAAGATCCCAAGGCCCGTCGCCTGTTCACCAGCGAAGCCCGTCTGTTGGCCGATCTCGGATCCCATCCCCAAATTCCTCAGTTTTTGGACTTTGTGGAAGCCGACCAAACCATTTACTTAATGCAGGAATGGATCGAAGGGCCCACCCTAAATCGCGAAGCCCTGGGCGGCCCTTGGTCTGCTCGCAAAGTTGAAGCCCTGCTGCGGGATGTGTTGCCAATTTTGCAATTCGTGCACGATCGCGGCGTGGTACACCGGGACATCAAGCCCAGCAACTTCATTCGCCGCCTGAGCGATCGGCGGATGGTGCTGATCGACTTCGGCATCGCCAAGGTGATTGATCCCTATTGGTGGGACAAAACCGGCACGGTGATTGGCTCCCCGGAATATATCGCCCCGGAGCAACTGGCCGGCAAAGCTCTGCCCGCCAGCGATCTCTATAGCTTGGGTGTTACCTGCTTGCGGTTGCTAACGGGGGTGTCGCCCTTCATGCTGCGCGACAGCACCAGCGATGCTTGGGTTTGGCGAGATTTTTTGCCCCCAAGGGTCACGATCCCGCCCCGATTGGGGACGGTGCTCGATCGCGCCGTTACCCGAGCCACCGGTCAGCGCTACGCCACCGCCGCCGACATGTTGGCCGCTTTGGATCGATCGCCCCAGCCAGCGCCAACCCCCGAAAAGCAACGAGCACGAGTCGATCGGCCCGCCGCATCCCCCAACGACCAACCCACCATCACCACCTTTCCCCTACGACGGCCTAGCAACGAAGTGCCCACCCAAACCGGCTTGGGCAGCAGCAACCAGCCGCCCTTTCGCCCCTTGCCCAGCCTGTCCGCGCCCCAACCCCCTTGGCTAAATCGGTTGTTGCCATCCCGACTGATCAAAACTCCCCTGTGCGATCGGGGCGTGGTGGTGTCCGTGGCGGGCCTCGATTACCACCCCCTAGAGCGGCTCTTAGCCACCGGGGAATGGCAACAGGCCGACGAACTAAGCCGCCAACTGCTCTGTCAGCAACTGGACGGGCGACGGCGTTTTGTGCAAGTGGGCGACATTCCCCGCCTCAGCCGGCCCGATTTGCTGGCGATCGACCTGCTGTGGATGCACTACAGTCACGGCCGTTTTGGGCTGATGATCCAAAGCCGCCTGATCCTTCAAAGCCGGGACTATAACCAGTTTTGCCAGACGGTTGGTTGGCCCGGCAGCCGCTCCGACACCCGAGACGAGACCTTTCAGTTTCGAGCCGATGCCCCGATCGGGCATTTGCCTTCCCGCAACTGGGTGGGCGGCCCCCGATGGTGGAACCATGCCCAAGCCCTGGCCGATTACTTAATTCGTTGACGATCCATTGGCACTGGCCGCTCATCACTTGGCCATTAGCTACTTAGCCATGAGCGACATTGTGCTAAATCGCTGGATGCCAATTGGGTTGGGTGTGGCTCTGATTCACAACTTCAAAATCAACGGAATCCTAGTTCAACGTTGCGGCCCCAAAGGTGGCATTGAACTGTTGGCACCAAATGGCCACGGATTGGTATTGCGCCAAATTGAGATTGTTGGGGATCACGTAACGTTGGGAACCGGAGGTTTTTTGCAACGCACTCAACACCACGTATTGGCCTTCCGTTAGTTGCATTCCCGGTCGGGCAGATCGATGCAACACCACCCTCAGAGCTGGGCCGCTGTCACTGCGGAAGTTGTTGCCAAATTCCAGAATTTTCTGAGAGCCTTCCATCACGATTCGGGCTGTGCCTTGGGTGGGATGCTCCAGGGCCATGAAGTTTCCGGACTTGAGCACCCTGGTTGACTGTTTGGGCAGGGTGACGCGGCTTTGCTGGGCTAGGGTGGCAGAGGGGGTTTGTGCAACGGCCATGGCAGCAACCGGGGCGATCGCGCTCATAGCCAAAACCAACGCTACAACAGTCCGTTTCATAACCATTCAGTCCTTGGAACCTAAAGATTGGGTGACACTGAGAAACCTGGCGTGGCGACGGCAAGGCAGCACCCCTGAGGAATCCACAGGGTCTCTACACAACAAGGTTTGAGGCGATCGCGCTGGTTGGAGTTGCTGGGTTGCCTGTCCACATTTACCAAGGTAGGCGGGCAAGATGAGTCCCAGATGAGTGGGAAATGAGGCGCGACGATCGGGTCGATCGGGTTGCTAATTGCTCTGCAAATTCCCCAATTCTCAACGTTGCCAGCCCATACCCGTCGCGGTCTCAACCCTCAAACCTTCAGGAACCAGCCCCGGCGATAGAACCCATACATGGCCAACCACCACAGCAGCACCATCGCGATCGCAAACAGCAGCGAGCCGCTCATGGGGCCCGCCCAGGAAGCGAACAGGGTTTGATAGAGCCATTGGTAGGTGCTGGGGGCATCGGGGCCGCTGCCAATGTGGGTGCGGTTCAGCAGCCGACCCACCAACCCGGAACCCACAAAAGCCGTGATTGCGTTCATCCCAAAAATTTCAAAGGGGCGGCTAATGCCGTGGGCGCGCCGGATTTCCGTGAGGGCATAGCACCCTGCGAGCAAGACGATCGACCAACCGGCGGCATAGAGCGCATAGGAACTGGTCCAAAGTTGCTTATTCAGCGGTAGCGCCAAATCCCAGAGCCGACCCAGGGCGATCGCCCCTACGCCGGCCCCCGTCAAGCGCCAGGCGGTGAGGGCTTTGATGGGCTGGGTTTTCAGCCACTGCACCGCCCAATAGCCCGCTAGGGTAGACCCGATCGCGGGGAGGGTGCTCAACAGTCCTTCCGGGTCAAAGGCCACGGTTTGTTGATTCAGGGTGAGTTGGTAGAGATGACTTGCGCCGAGCAGGGTTCGATCGACCCAACCGACGATCGAACCATCAGGCGTGAGCGGCGTGGTGCTCAACAGGGCCCAATAGCCCAACCACAGGCCCGCCACGGCGATCGCTTGGGCCCGTCGAGAGCAGTGCAAAACCAGGAGCGCCGAAGCACCATAGGCCAAGGCAATTCGCTGCAAAACACCCAAAATTCGCCATTTTTCCCACAGGAGCGGGGCCCCTTCAAACCAAGTCCGCATCAACAGTGTGGAGGCATTCAGGGCTAAGCCTAAGCCAAATAAAATCAGCACCCGTTGCAGCAATTTGCGATGGATTTGCCGCTGTTGGGGGCGATCGAGTGGGGCCTTTTCCGCCACGCGCCCCAAGGAGAAGGCCATGGCTCCCCCAACCACGAACAAAAACAGCGGAAAGACCAAATCTGTGGGCGTGAAGCCGTGCCACTCGGCGTGGAGCAGGGGGGGATAAACCTGGGCCCAACTGCCCGGATTGTTCACCAAGATCATGGCTGCGATCGCCAGGCCCCGCAGCAGGTCTAAGCACCGAAACCTTGGGGGTTTGGTAGGTTCGGCGGGCAAAGGGCGATCGACCGTCATGGCAAAACCGGTGGGCAATCAACCGGCACAAACAACTGAAAGCAAGAATACAAATTTGCGATGCCAGCTTGCGATACCAGCTTGCGATGCCAGCTTGCGATACCAGCTTGCGATACCGGCTTGCGATACCGGCTTGCGATAGGCGCTAGGGGCGATTCGTCTGCAACGGGTCAGCCACTGAAAGCCGGGTGCTAGTCTGGACGGGGGGAAGGGGCGATCGGGTTCGGTTGAGTTTTCATTCAGCCATCCCAATTTGCTAGCTCTCGATTCCAATCCCGATTTAAATCTCGATTCAGACCTCAACTCCAGTCCCGAACCGCGTGCAAACCCGCGTCCTAACCTGATTCCTGACCTATGAGCGAATTGCAAGACTCTGACCGTTTCACCCTGGCCGCGGGCGATCGGGTACGGCTTGTGGCCCTGCCGCCCTACGTCAAAACGGCGGAACCCATGCCCATGTTGCGGCCGCCGTCGGTTTTGACGATCGGGGACTTGGGAACGGTGTTGGGTTGCCGGCCCGGGAACTGTTGGGCCATTCGGTTTGCCAATGGGGCTTATCTGCTGACGGCGCAATATCTAGAACGGGTGCAGACTCCGTGAATGCTGAACCCCAATTCCTGAAGTAAATTTGCTAAGTCCTCTGAATTTTCTGATCCAATTGAGCTAGAGCAGAGACCATATGGGTGTCAGGGCGATCTATCCGGGGAGTTTTGACCCCATCACCTTGGGGCATTTGGATATCATTGAGCGAGGCTGCCAACTGTTCGATCAGGTGATTGTGGCGGTGTTGCGCAATCCCAATAAACAACCCCTGTTCGAGGTGGCCCAACGGATTGAACTGATTGAGCGATCGACCAGCCATTTAAGCAATGTTAAGGTCGATACCTTCAATGGTTTGACGGTGGAGTACGCTCGACAACAAAAGGCAACCGTATTATTACGGGGATTGCGCGTGTTGTCGGATTTTGAGTACGAGCTGCAAATGGCCCATACCAACAAGACGCTCTCCGAGGCGATCGAGACCGTCTTTTTGGCAACGCGCAATGAGTATAGTTTTTTGAGTAGTAGCTTGGTGAAAGAGATCGCCCGCTTTGGTGGCCCGGTCGATCGCCTCGTTCCCGATCCTGTTGTTGCGGAGATTCAGCGATGTTTTCCTCAGATGCCTCTGGTTTCGCCCCCCAGCCCGTAGCGGATTCGGCAGCTTCGGCGGCGGAACCAGCAGCGAATGAGACGCAATCGGCGGCGAGTTCCCAGGGACGATCGAGCGGTTTTGATGTGCAACGGGCCCTCGATCGGCTCGAAGAAATTGTGCTGGACAGTCCCCGCATTCCCTTCGGGCGACGCACCTTGGTGGATGAGGAAGTGTTGCTGGATCAACTGGATTCAGTGCGGCTGAATTTGCCCGCCGCCTTCCGGGAGGCCGAGGCGATCGTGCGGCAACGGGAGCAAATTCTCTTTGAAGCCCAGCAGCAGGCCAAAGACATCATCGAAGGGGCCAAACAGCAGGCCGCCCGCGCCATTTCCGAAACGGAGCTGGTGCGCCATGCCCAACTAGAAGCAGACTCCATTCGGCAGCAAGTGGAAGAAGAATGCCAGGCCGCACGCGATCGGCTGCTGAATGAATTAGACCAGACGCGCCAGGCCGCCGCCGCTGAGCTGGAAGAAATGCGGCGGGCCGCCATTTCGGAATGCGAAGCCATCCAAGATGGGGCCGATGATTATGCCGATCGGGTCTTGGGCAGCATTGAGCGACAACTGGGCGACATGCTGCGGGTCATTCGCAACGGTCGCCAACAGTTACAGCAAGAAGCCGATCGCGCCATGGGCAAATTGGGCAAATAGCCAAAACCCGTGCGGAGTTGCCCCTAATTGCTCAGCTCAATTACTCAGCTTAATTGCTCAGCTCAATTGCTCAATTCGCCATCTTCCAAGTGGGCCACCCGATCGGCAATATCCATAATTCGGGGATCGTGGGTCACAATCACGATCGTGCTGCCATCTTCCTTGGCCAAACTCCGCAACAGTTCCATCACCCCATGACCATTGCGGGAGTCCAACGCGGCCGTTGGTTCATCGGCCAAAATCAGCGGTGGATGGCCCGCCAAGGCCCGGGCGATCGCCACCCGTTGTTTTTCCCCACCCGACATCACCTTGGGCAGATGATCCGCTCGATGGCTCAAGGCCACGCGATCGAGCAACTTTCGCGCCATCTTCTTGGCCTGGGGGCCGCGAATGCCCTTTAAATTCAGGGCCACTTCCACGTTTTCCGCCGCCGACAGGGCCGGGAACAGATTGAACCCCTGAAACACAAATCCAATATTTTGGAGCCGGAAATTAGCCAACTGCTTTGGAGCCAACTGGGTAATTGCCTGGCCCAGCAGATCCACATGGCCGCTGGTGGGGGTCAAAATGCCCGCCAAAATTGACAGCAGCGTGGTTTTGCCCGACCCCGACGGCCCCATCAGCAATTGAATGTCCCCCCGCTTCACCCGCAGGCTCACATCCTTCAGCACATGGATGGCTTCATCGCCACCGCTGTAGCGCATGTCAACATGCCGCGCGTCGATCGCCCAAGTACAATCGCCTTTGCCCTCATGGCAGCGATCGCGACGGATCAGGGGTGGCGACACCGGAGCGGTTAAAGCGGGCGCAGTCGTGAAATTGGTAGACGCGGTCATGGGGGAAACGGCTGGTTTAAGGATGGGAGATGATACCGATTCGATCGAGGTGGGTGGTGGGGTAGAGCTTAGTGTAAGCGGTTAACCGACCTGGCCGAGGTGACTAATCGATCAGTTCTTGGCGATCGGGAACAGGAGGCCCGTTAACCACTTCATTAATTGTCTATAGCTCTCCATTTTAGAATTGTCTATTTTCAAGGTTGCCCAGGATTGGGGGAAATTTTGGGAATTCGCGACTCCAGGCGATCGATATCTCCAGTTTCAGCCACGGGGAGTCATTTATTTCCGTCCATGACAGACAATTTCAGAAGCGGCTACAAAAATAGCCCAATGGGAAAAGCAAGCCGAAAACAGGTCAAAAATCACTCACAGGCGACTCAAAAGCAAAGTTAATCAAAACATAGAGTGATCCTCAATTGCCAGAAGATATGAAATAAATGACTAAGATGATGATCAACAAAACAATCAGAGAAAGCATTTTATTGCAAGAAAGAAACGAGAAAATATAGAAGTAATATTAAAGCAATCTTAAGCTGATTTTCAAGAAACGAGAAAACGATAATGAAGCAAAGATTGGGTAATGGGGCGATCGATTAGTTTCCAATTAATTTTTTAATTGATTTGTCTTGATTGACTCAAGAATGCTGATTGATATGAATTGCGAATCATTAAAACCGAAAACAACCACGAATGACCGATCAGTAACTCATGCAAAACTGATTCATGATTAATGAATCACTCATGAATGGCTAAGGATGGGGCACACTGGGGCGCACACTGATTGATCGCATCTTAGCGCAATCGCCGGGTCATGATGGCTCTTTCTAGGCCTTGAAAACCACGGCGGGGTCAATGCGATTAACCTTTTGAATGGCAAACAGGGCCGAGCTGACACACATCACCACCGTCACGCCAAAGGTCAAAAAGGCGCTGAGGGGCGTAATGGCAATGACGACACCGGCTGTGGTGGCAAATTGCGCCACGCCCAAACAAAGGCCCATGCCGGGTAAATATCCCAAGACGGCCATCCAAAGGGACTGTTCAACAATAATGCCGCGCAAAACCCAACTGGAAGCGCCCATGGCCTTGAGGGTGGCGAATTCGCGGACGCGCTCGCTGGCGGAGGCGTAAAGAATTTGGCCCACGATCGCGATGCCCACGATCGCCCCGACGATCGCCCCAAGGGTCAAGATAAACCCCACGCCCGTTCGATCGCGCCAGTAGGTTTGCGAGAGGCGGGACAACTCCGCGCGGGTGAAGGCTCGGGAGTCTGGCAAGGCCGCTTCAATGCGGCGCTGGAGGTCTGGGATCGAGCTGCCCGGCTTGGCCCGCACCAAAATAAAGTTCACCGGGTCGGATGCATTGAGCGATCGAGGTGGCACGGGGCGATCGGCTCCGGCGGTTTTGGGGCTGACCCGATTCACACAATCCAGTCCCCCATCGGGCTGCACACTACAGGTCAACCGCGATTCTCGCCCAGCACTCAGCAGGCTGTTGGCCGAAACGGCAGACATAAACAAAAACGGGCTGAACACGATCGATTGCAGCCCCTGGCCCACCGCGCCCACTTGCAATGGGGTGGAACCCACCGTGCCCCGATCGCCCACCCGCGACAGCCCCAACTTCCGAAGATTCGTTACGTCGGTGATTGCCCGGTAGGGTTGTTGAACTTCGGCTGCTCGGCCTTGGGTCAGGTTCCAAGGTTGAAATAACACCCCATCCGGCTGATAGCCCAAGGTAATCACCGACTCAATCCGATTGCTGGGGGCGCGCCACAGCACTTTGCCAAAAATCAGCGGCTCCGCCCGTTCCACCCCCGCCAACCGCTGGACACGGCTCAGGTGGTCAAAGGACAGGGGCAGGGTCAGTTCCAAATGCACCAAGTCCTTGGACGTGACCCAAATATCGGCCTTGGAGCGATCGACCAGCAGCGATGTGGATTCTGTGAAGCCGCGAAACACGCCCGTTTGGATCGTCACCAGGCTCACGGCAAACAGAATTCCCGCTTGGGCCACCAACAGGCGCGGAATATCTTCAAATAGATTTTTACGGGCGATCGAGGGCATAGACCACCTAAAAAAGAATCGCCAAGCAGTTCATCAGACCGAGCAATCAGTGCCGTCAGAATCGAGAGATGCGCGCCAATGACCAGAGCGGATAAGCTAGGTGTTCTAGTCAGTTTTTTGTATTGCAGTTTTGACGGTTCATCGACAGCAGATGCGTCCCAAATTAACAGATTTAAACGATTGGTATCGGGCTGAGTTACTGATGCAGCCAGCCTTCCTGCGAACGATCGACAACATTCGCAAGCAACTGGAATCTTCCGGCTGGAAAGGAACCTACGAAGAATTTCCCGTCTTTCCCTACGGCACGTCTGAAGAAATCCAAACCCGTGTCACCCTCTTGCAGCAGGAACTAACCACCGCCAGCGGCGAACGGGCGGCGGAAATTACGGCGGCGTTGGATGACTTGCCACAACCCTATCCGGGCTATTGGTTCACCCTCGAGCACGATGGCCAGTCCACGCGCGTTGACGTGTGGGAACTGTGCTACAGCATTTGCTTCCGCGACTACCAAGCCCTCAGCACCCTCAGTGCGGGCGATGAGGTGATGGTCACCATTGATTTGGATTTGATTGGGGAGGATGGGGATGTGGACTGGCATCGGCTGGATGAAAAAGCCCAGCGGGTGGTCGCGCAAGTGTTTGATCGCCTAGCAAACATCATCAACTAGCGCTCTCCGCTAGCACCCTCCGCTAGTACCTTGTTCGTGGGCTGAATGGGGTGGCAGGTTCCGCTGGCCCTAGCGCAACGAATTGAGGTCGATCGCCCCCACGCCGCCCCGTTGAATTTGGCGCAAAATAATTCCAAACTGCCACCAAACCGTCAGCGCTCCGCCCACCGCCACCGGCACGGAAAGTTTATAGGACAGGTCGATCGGGAACGCGAAGCACTGCAACGTGGCCGCCAAAAAAAAGCCAGCCCCGCCGGCCATCCCCACAAACGGGAGCCACAACTCAGGCCCTTTCATGGCCGCCGGATCCCGATCGGGTGACTTGAGCCAAACTCGCCCCTGTTCGCGCAAACTTCTAGCAAAGGCCAACCCCGACAGCGCTCCCGCCGCAACCCCGGCCGCCAACAACACGTAGGGCGATCCGCCGCTGGTGTAATCCATTGTTTCTATTAATGACGTTCAAAGCTTATATTCCAAGGCGTTTATTCTATCGTCTCTATTGCCAATGTAGACTAGATGTGAACGATGGGTGTTATCTCCAACCGAACGGGTTCAGGCTCACGGAACCCAACCCAACCAGCATGGCCCCACAGACCACAATTCTCGCAATTCTCAACGTTGCCAGTGGTCGCGGTGGGGGGTAACTTTGTGCTTGTCTGCGTCTAGGAAGTTTTGGCCCCCACCCGATCGCACCGCAGCTACGGTGATTGGCTCTAGGGGGTTAATCAAAAGAAAGTTACCGTTGACTAACAGGGGGGAAACGGGAAATTTTCTAAATTCATCGAAAAATTCATCGAATTCAACAAATTCACCGATCGCCCGTGAGGATTCGTATCTGTGAGTTGCCCAATGAGTCATTCAATGACAACATTGCCTGTCATGACGACCTCCATTATTCCGGTCATTAGCTTGCCCGCCGGGCCCCTGGCCCAGGCCCCAACCACCCCGGCTCCTGCTAATAATTTGTGGCTCATGAGCAGTGGCGCTTTGGCAGTGTTGCTGGTCGCTGGTGGTGTTTATTTCAAGCTAGAAACAGACAAGCTCCACAAGAGAATTCGTGCAGAAGAATTCCGAGTTCGTGAACTCAAAAAACGCCTTGACTTAGCCCTCAAAAGCATTCACAAGATGGAAGCAAATCCCGATCTTGTGAATTCTCGTGAGTTCAACTTGGATTACTTGCGAATGCGGATGCAGGAGGAGATCTTCCACTTCGCGATCGTGAATCAGATCAAGATGAAGATCAAAACCATGGTGTCCGTAGCCCTGCGGCCGACCCAACAACAGGCCGGCACTCAAAACAACGCACAGACCAACCAAGGCCGCCAAGTGGATCAGCTCTTTGATGTGGAGTATGAAACTTGCACCGATGGCGTGAAGCGGGTGAAGCGGGTGTTGTTTCGAGTGCAGGTGCGCATCACCAAATTGCCCACCCAGCCCACTTCCCGGACGATCGAGGAAATCATCAACTGCCTGGAGCGCTACCTCAGTTTGGCGGATGATGATGACGATCGGTGGCAACCGACGATCCAGGGGCGCATCGTCACCATCAGTTGGGATCAAAAAGCTAAACCCACGCCGCTGCTGGTGTTGGAGCAGTCCGGCGAGGGTATGAATGTCACCCTCAAGACACGGCGTGCGGCCGGTGCGGCTAAGTAGGCGGGTTGCTGTGTTTTGGTTCTGCGCAACCGATGAGAGTCTATGGCGGTTGATTTAGGGGCGGCTGATTTGAGGGCGGCTGATTTGAGGGCGGTTTATTTGGGGTTTGATCCGGGCAGCGCCAAATGTGGATTGGCGGTGCTGCGATCGAGTGGCGAGATTTTGGCCCATGAGGTGGTGCGATCGGACAGGGCGATCGAGCAATTGCGCCAATGGCAGCAGCAGTACCAAGCCACGGCCATCATTATGGGTGACCAAACCACTTCCAAGGCCTGGGTCAGCCGTCTGGAACAGGGTTGGCCCGATGCCCCCCCGATCCAACGGGTTGATGAACGCTACAGCACCCTAGCCGCGCGCGATCGCTATTGGGAACTCTATCCGCCTCGGGGTTGGCGAAAGTTGCTGCCTCGGGGCCTGCGCCAGCCGCCCCGCCCGGTGGATGATATTGCGGCGATCGTTTTGGTGGAGCGGTTTTTAGCGAATAGTTCTCCCAAGAACTGAATTTCGCAGAGAAATTCCACACAGAGAATTTCACAGAGAAATTCCGCCGGGTGCATTCAGCCTGTTAAAAGCCCAGGGCTAAATCCCGCGCGGCAGATGTCGGACGGCACGCTTGGCGCGATCGGACACGGGCCAACGCCACACATCTTCAAAGAGCCAAACCAAATTGTGCTGGGTGGTTTCGCTGAGGGCAATGATCCAGTTGTCCACGGCTGCTTGGGTGCTGGTGGCATCGGGGCGATCGCGCACGGCGACCCACAACCGCTTAGCAAAGGTGGGATCGTTAGGACTGTAGCGATCGCGCACTTCCAGCAGCATGGCCGCCCACAATTCCGGCGCGCCAATGCAAATTCCCCGCTCGGAACAGAGGGGGCTTTTGGGAGCTTGACCCGATCGCAGGGTGTTGTGCCAATTCAAAGTGCGATCGGCTTGATAGCGCCATAGGAGCGATCGCAAATCCTGACGATAGATTTCAAACGGCGTGCCATACACCGATCCCGGCTCAATTTGCAGCACGTCCAACACTTCCAAACGCATAAAAGCTGCAAATCCGGTGCGTACTGTAACGCTGGCATCAGCTCCCTGATATTCCAGTTTTTTGGCATAGGATTTCAGCCAAAAATTGCGCCCCAATTCATAAATGGGCAGGGTCTCAAACTCACCGGTTTTCTGATAGTTGCTGTAAAGATCTTGGAAATAAGGAGCCTTTACCTCAATGCCGGTGCTGGAGATATAACCACAGCCACCGCCACAGGTTTTGGGAACAATGGCCACCGTTCCCAATTGATCGCGAATGGTGGGGCCGTAGGGGGTGGGTTTGCCGGCCACGGCTTCGGCATAGAAATCATAGGCGCGATCGACCAGTTCAATCAGGGGTTGCAATCGTTCCGGCTCCCAAGTTCCCTCCGGCAATAACCACACCAAATTGCGGCCACGATAGGGATATAACTGCAACTCGGTTCGATCGAACGCCACGTAGGGAATGGGAGCCGGCCGGGCCGGTTGGGATGGCTCGATCGCCCCGGCTGCCCCGGCCGCCAACCACAGCAACCCCGCCCCCAGACAACCCAACCAAACCCGCCGGACTGATCCCCGCCGAGGACTAAGCCCGCCGAATCCAGCCATTGAGCGTGAACCGGCCATGGTCAAATTGGCGCGACGGACAAACAACGGGCAGCACTTCATGTTTACAGCGACTATCAAAAAAGACAATCCGATTATTCAGCGGTTCAATGGTCTCGAAGCGATCGGACGCGGTTACCATGGGCCCGCTGATATCCGTTTCATACATTCGCAATTCACCACCCGAAAATCGCTTCGGTTCCTGATAGAAATAGTAAACATAGGTCAGGACGCGCGTGGCCGTTTCTGGACTGCCTGAATCGTTGTGAATTTTATAAAAACAGCCATCATTGTGAGCCGTTAGCTGCATCTCAACTTGTCCCGGCTCAAAGCCAGGCATTCCCAATTGCTGCACAACCGTTGGCAATAGACCAATTAACCGTTGGCGCAAGAGTTCGTAGAGATCTGGATAGAGCGTGGCATACAAAATACTGGAGCGACGGTAATCGCTGGCGTTGGTTGTGGTTTTGGAACCAACGAATTGATCGGCCTTATTCAAGGCCGTGCTGAGGGCAAATTGATGCTCTTCATGACTTAGAAAGTTGTCAATTTCTAAAACCGTTGGCTCCAAAATTTGGTCATTGCGAGCCGCTGAAGGAGCAGTCGCAACGGGGTAAGCCAGGGACTGATATTGGGTGGTGGCGGTGCTGTCTGAATGGGGGCGATCGGGGCCGATGGCGGGCTGGCCCTTGGAAGCGGATCGCAATCTTGCGTCCAGTGGCGATGCTGACCACGATTCCGGGCCCGGGTTCGTCAGGCGTTGGGTCAGTTGCGGCAATTCCCAACCATCGGTGTTGAGACCTTCGATCGGGTCGGTTCCATGGGCCAATTCCAAAACACGCAGGGCCACCAAGGTTCGATCGCGCAATGACAGTTCAGGAGAGTCCAGCGCTTCATTGAGGGTGCTCACTGCTCGATCGAGCAGACCCTGCATTTCGTCTGATTGAGTCACCGTTTATGGGGGGAGTTAGGTTGCCAGAGGTTTATCCAGGAATCAACCATCGGCGTTGATTCCTGTGGATTCCTTCCGTCTTATCAGATCGATCGGGAATCTGAGAACTGATTGCGGCGGCCATCTTAATTCCCTGGAGGAAAAGCCATGGCGATCAATCTTGTCCAGATTTCTAACCAGATTTCTGACCAGATTTCTGGCCCAGGTTTCTCGTCATGCTCCTAAGTGGAAGGAAGGGCCCGCAATCGTTCATCCAAATAACTACGATCAGCCACGCTGTGAAACAGGGGCCCCCGATCGCTCATTTCCACCACATTCAACCCCGCCACCGGCAACGAGAAGCGATCGCGATAGCGACCCACATCAATGCCCATCAGCACACAAAGCAAAATTCGAATCGTTGCCTTATGGGACACCAACAGCACTGAACCTGTGGGGTGACGACGCTCAATTTCGTCCAAAACCAATGAAGCTCGGCGGGCAATGTCCACACCCCGCTCGCCTCCCGTGGGCGCATTCCAAGCCGGATCCGTCAGCCACCGCACATAGTCATCGTGATAGATTCGATCGACCTCGCGGGGGTGCAACCCTTCCCACTTCCCGTAGGCAATTTCCCTTAGCCCATCTCGCAACTGCATATTCAGCCCCGTCATTTCGCACAGAGGCGTTGCAGTCTGGATCGCGCGGCGCAGCGGACTGGTGTAGATGGCTGTCCACTCAAGGGAGGCATAGGCGATCGCGAACTTCTCAGCCATTTCATGCCCCTCGGGCGTGAGGCCGGGATCATTTTCAGGCGTGCCGCAATAACCACCGGATGCACTGTAGGCCGTCTGAGCATGACGCAAGAAGAAGAGCTTAAGAGCCATGGTGGAGTTCGATCGACATGGAGCTTCAATGGTTCAATCCTAGATTCAATCCTAGGACTGAAAAGGAGTAGTGGAAAAATTAGACGGTCTCCATGAAGGCACTTGTCAGACATCTACTCGGATCAGTTCAATCCGGAGATAAGCTAAATCCGGCAATTTAGGGCCAATCAACAGCGCTATGGCTAACGATCGAATCTTGAAGTCTGGCCCAGGATGGCGATTGGGCTGGCAGCCTTCGGCCACGAAATTTTCGGGATTGGTGGGCAGTGATGATTGGGCTGTGGAGCTGACGGAGCCGGAGTTAACCGACTTTTGCCGACTGCTTGATCGCCTGGTGGATTCAGTGCGGGCGATCGCCGATGAGTTGATGCCCGAGGAAAAAATTGCTTGCGAGGTGGAGAGCGATCGGCTCTGGCTGGGGGCCGAGGGCTACGCAGATGCTTTTGGGGTGCGGTTTGTGTTGCTGTCGGGGCGGGGCGCTGAAGGGGGATGGCCGCCGGAAGCGGTGGATGGGTTGGTGCAGGCGGCCCGCACGATCGGGCTGTTTTAGCACCCTTTCTCAAGGCTATCTCTCAGCACCATCTCTCAACGCGATTCCCAAACATCGTGCCTCACCAGAACGCCACGACGCTGAACGATGACTCAATAGACCTCTTGCACGAATCAGCTCGTTGCCCTCATCCCCCAACCCCTTCTCCCAAGGTGGGCGAAGGGGAGCCAGAACTGCTGGGTTACGGCGATCTCGTGGCGGGTGATCAAGTCCCTCTCCCGACTTGGGAGAGGGATTTAGGGTGAGGGTCTTGATTAATGCAAGAGGTCTAATGTTCAGCGTCGATCGCGCCCTTGGGTGGCGGGAGTTGAGATTGAAGGCGCAACAGTTCGATCGGCATTCCATCCGGATCTGCGATGAATGCCACCTCATAGACCCGATCGCCAATCATTTGCTGACAAGGGGCCAACAACAGGGGCAGGGGCTGCGGAGCCAGGCGATCGCCCATCAGACGCAACCAATCCGGCAGCGTTTCTGGGCGATCGGGCGATTGGGCCAAATCTAGCGACAAATGGTAGTAGCCCACATAATGCTCATTGCCAAAGGGATCGGGCGGCGATTGGGGTTCCGGCACTTGCAGCAGCTCAATGCGTCCCCCCCAACCTTCCATCCAACAGGCCAGGGTCATGCCCGCCGTGAACCGTTCGGCCATCCCAAACCCGATCGCCTCATAAAACGCGATCGCCCGGTGAATATCCGCCGTTTTTAAGGAAACATGGTGCATTGCGCCGCTACCGACCCCCCTTGGGCTACTCAAACAGCCGGAAATAGGGATAGCGCACCGGCACACCCGGTTCCTTGTCCAACACAAAATTAATCACATCCCAACAGGGATCCGCCGCTTCCGTGGCACTGAACTCCACCGGCAAGCCATAAAGCCGCGGCCGACCGTCGGAACTGGGATTGCGCGGGTTTGCCCGATCGAGATAGGACGCAATGAGGGTTTGGTAACGATGGGCAACGGTTACCTTCGTGGCCCGAAAGCCTTGGGTATAGAGCCGATCGAGCGCTTCATGAATTTCAAAGCGAATACCGTCGGGGTGCGTGTGCTGGCGATACCATTCACCTTCCCACTGCCGCCAATGGCGACTGGATTGCAAATGCACCAGTTCTTTGGTGTTGGGGTCGGCTTCAAAGGCCCCATGCCGGGGACAAAGGTACGTGTCCGTAAGGGTCAGGGCCGGGATCGGCTGCCGACAATGGGGACACAAAATTTCTGGGCCAAAGATGGGATATTGCAACGTCGGATTCAGCATGGGTTCGATCGAAACCTCGTGCAGGACGGCGGTGGGAGCGGGGGTTCGATCGCGGGCCGTCGCCTCGCTACCCTATTATAGCGATGGCATTTTGGCGGTCTGGGCAAAACCAACGCTTCTTGAAATATTTGTCACGTTTATGTCACGTCTAGAGGCAACAGGGGCGATCGCCCATCCCATTTTGGGCACACCGGACATCGCGGCTGCGGCCTTTATCGCTCCCAACGCCACCATTATCGGCCGGGTCACCCTGGCCGGCGGGGCCAACATTTGGTATGGCGCGGTGCTGCGGGGGGATGTGGAGCGAATTGACATTGGCGAAAACACCAATGTCCAAGATGGCGCAGTGATCCATGGCGACCCGGGCCAGCCCACAATTCTTGAGGCCGATGTGACCGTGGGCCACCGGGCCATCATCCACTCCGCCCACATTGAACGGGGCTGCACGATCGGGATGGGAGCCATCATTCTCAACGGCGTGCGTGTGGGTGCGGGTAGCATCGTAGGGGCTGGGGCCGTGGTGACCAAAGAGGTACCACCCCGATCGCTCGTGGTGGGAATTCCGGGCAAGGTCGTCCGATCGCTCAGCGATCAGGAAGTGGCGGAACAAATTGAACATGCGGCCCGCTACGTGAAGTTGGCCCTGGTGCATGGCGGCCAGGGCACGGATCTGGGTTTTCACGGGGCGCACTAGGTAACTCGGCCTACCCCAATGCCCGCCAGTGACCCAGTTCCCAGGATTCCGATCGACTGGTCGCGTTCGGGAGGCCCCAAATGCCCGACAATGGCATTTAATTAAATTGGCTCGCCTGTTTTTAGAACTGTTACGGGAGATCAAGATATGGATTGGCGCGTTTTGGTTGTGGTGTCTCCGCTGCTGCTGGCTGCTGGCTGGGCTGTTTTCAACATTGGTAAGGCAGCTCTCGAGCAATTGCGTCGTCAGCTAGACAGCTAGGTTCGTAGTAAACTCTGGCGGTTTTGTCGCGATCGCCCACAATCGATACCCAATCGCAGAATAGTAGGGGCGCTTTGATGGCGCTCCTACTTGTTTTTGGGCATTTTTGGCCCCTCGCAAGGCGCAATAGGCTAAGGAATAACACCATGACCTCGGCGATCGAACCATCAAACCCAGAGCCGCTAGATTCAGCAAATTGGGTCAGTGCAGCTCACCCGGTAACCCAGGATCATCAGGGCAATCACGCCAATCACACTCACCAGGCCAATCAGGATAATCAGACCAATCAGGTAGACCAACTAGACCAACTAGACCAGCAATTATCTAGTTTTCAACCCTTCGGCGTGCAGTTGGGTTTAGAGCGGATGCTAGGGGTGCTGGCGGCTTTGGGGAATCCTCAGCAACAGGTGTCGATCGTCCATGTGGCGGGAACCAATGGCAAAGGTTCCGTTTGTGCTTACCTGTCCAGCATTCTGACGGCGGCGGGCTATCGCACCGGGCGCTACACTTCACCGCACCTGGTGGATTGGACGGAGCGCATCACGGTGGATCAAGTCCCGATCGAACCGCAAGTTCTGGCTGAGTTGCTGCGTGAGGGGGAACAGGCGATCGCCCAAACCGGCATTTCCCTGACCCAATTTGAGCTGGTGACCGTGGCCGCTTGGCTGTATTTTGCGCGCCAGCGGGTGGATTTGGCGGTGATGGAAGTGGGGCTAGGGGGGCGGTTGGATGCGACCAATGTGGTGGACGGGCCGATCGCCTGTGCCATCACCTCGATCGGACGGGATCATTGGCAGGTTTTGGGCGACAGCTTGGGACAAATTGCCGGAGAAAAGGCCGGCATCCTGAAACCGGGGCGGCCGCTGGTGGTGGCTCCCCTGCCGCCCGAGGCCCGGGCCGTGGTGGCCGATCGCGCGGCCCAACTGGCCTGCCCGATCGATTGGGTGGAGCCGGCCGAGCCGATCGCCCCGTCGGCCGAATCTTGGCCCCACTTACCTTGGGTGCGATCGGGCAATTTAGCCTATCCGCTGCCCCTGGCCGGAACTGTCCAGCGCACCAATGCGGCCGTCGCGATCGGGCTGGTGCAACAGTTGCGAGCGGCCGGTTGGGCCATTTCCAACCCAGCCATTCAAACCGGCATGGCCAACGCCCGCTGGCCGGGCCGGTTGCAGTGGACAACTCATCAAGGGCGATCGCTGCTGGTGGATGGGGCCCACAACCATGACTCGGCCCAAGTGCTGCGGGACTATGTGGATCAGCAAAATTTGGGGCCCGTGACCTGGGTGATGGGTATGTTGAGCACCAAGGACGCGGCCGCCGTGTTGCGGATCCTGTTGCGATCAGGCGATCGGCTCTACACCGTGCCTGTTCCAGATCCCCAGTCGATCGCCCCCGAAGCATTGGTGCATCTGGTTCCCGAGGCGATCGCCCTGGCAGAGGGTCGCCCCTTTACGGATCTGTTGCCAGCTTTGGAGGCGGCCCTGGCGGGCGATCGGCCCGTGGTGCTCTGTGGTTCCCTGTATCTTTTGGGGCAGTTCTTCCGGATCAGCACCCCCACCATTTCCCCAGCCCTAGCAGCCAAAAGCTGACAAATCCATTGGTTTTGGATTAGAAACAAAGGGAGCCTGATCCGCAAAATCACGGAGTTTAGGGGAACCCTCTTTTCGGTTTCCCAGTTCTCCAGCAGCAGGCAGGTATGGGTGGGTCAGGCTGAATGCAAGGGCTTTCGACCATGGGCCAAACTGTGGATTGAAAGTCGATCGGGGCGGAAGCGGGGCGATTCATCTCGAAACGGCGGCCAGTCCGGTCTTGTCAGCCTAGGTTGCGGATGAAGCGAACTTCGCCGTGATGAAGCAGGAAGCCTCCCGATTGCAGCCTTCGCGAGCGAATGGTGGCAATTGCTAGTGAAGTAGTGACGGATTTTGGAGGTTTCTCAATGAAAATTGTTCAGGCTCCCAGCCAACCTGTGCGCCCGCTCCAGCGGTTTGTGGTGGCCGGTGTGGCAACGCCCGATGATGCGGGCAAACCGTTGGTCGTCAGTCTGAATAATGACTTCAAGATGACAGGGCCGATCGTGGCTAAGGACGGCACTTGGCGCTTAGACCTGGTGTTTCCCAAGCCCGGCAACCATCACCTGAGTGTGAATTTGGGCGATCGGCGGGCGGACTGGTCGTTTCAGGTGATTGGGGAAAATGGCGAAACGGCCCCACCGGGCCCGATCGTCCCAGAAGCCAGCCCCGTCAGCGGCCGCCGTCCCCTCCCTCGGGCGAAGGCCTCGGAAGGTGCGCCCACCCTGCGGCAGTTGGTGGAAGAAGCCTTTCGCAACAACTATTCCGATGTGCATTTGGCCGTGGGCCGAGAACCGCGCTTCCGCAGCCGGGGGCAAATGCAGCCCACCACCTACCCCACCACGGACGACAACACCTTCATGGCCTGGATGCAAGAGGTGTTGAGCGATTTGGAAATTCAGCATTTTCAAGAAAACTTAGACTTTGACGGGGCGGCCCAATATCCCTTTGCGCGGGTACGGATCAATTTGTTTGAAACCCTGAATGGGCCGGCGATGGTGTTGCGCTTGATTCCGATGGAAATCAAGACCTTTGAGCAGCTTTGTTTACCGGCGGCCTTTGCCAATGTTTGTCATGCCCACAAGGGGTTGATTTTGGTGACGGGGCCCACCGGCTCCGGGAAGTCCACCACCTTGGCGGCCATGATTGACTACATCAACCGCAACATGACCCGGCACATCATCACGATCGAAGACCCGATCGAGTTTGTCCACCAAAGCCGCCGATCGGTGATCAATCAGCGGGAGGTGGGGATTCACTCCCTACGGTTTGACAATGCATTGCGGGCTTCCTTGCGGGAAGATCCAGACGTGATTCTGATTGGGGAAATGCGCGATCGGGAAACGGTGGAAACCGCCCTGAAGGCTGCCCAAACCGGTCACTTGGTATTCGGAACGCTGCACACCAACGGGGCCGTCAAGACGATCGAGCGGATTTTGGCGCTCTATTCACCGGAAGATCGCGAGGCCGTGCGAACCCAAATTGCGGAAGCGATGGTGGCTTGCATTTCCCAAGCCCTAGTGCCCACCACCGACGGCAAACGGGCCCCAGTCTTTGAGGTGCTGATCAACACGGATGCCATCCGGGATTACATCAAGAAAGGGCAGATTGACGAGGTGGAGGACATCATTCCCCGATCGGAATACGAGGGCATGTGTACGATGAACCAAATTCTCTACAAGCTCTATCTGGAAGGGCGCATCAACGAGGAGATTGCTCTCGCCAATTCGCCCCGCGAGAACGAAATGGCGATTATGTTGCGAGGTGGCTCTCTTTACAGCTCTGCGGTCTAGGTCGGGGCGCAAGGCCCTAGGCCCGAAAGCTGCTGTTTTAACGGTTGATTAACCCATTGCGGCGGTGTGTCCCACCTGATCGATCGGGCAGGATCGATCAGGATGAATCGGGCAGGATCGATCGGGCAAGGGGCCTATTCGCCCGTGGCGTAGCGAACCAGGTTCAGCAACTGTTGCCGGAGGGTTTCGAGTCCCAAGCGATCGCCTGCGGAAATAAACACCCCGTGGGGACATTCCGCCTTGGCCTGTTCGATCGCCTCGGAGCTGGCCGCGTCGATTTTGTTGAAAACCAGCAGCTCCGGCCCCGGAACGATCGGCATTTCACCCAAAATTTCATGCACCGCCGCAATATGTCGGGGCCAGGAAGGATGGGATAAATCCACCAAGTGCAACAAGGCCTCTGCTTCCGTCACCTCCTCCAGGGTGGCGCGAAAGGCATCCATCAAGGGTGGCGGCAGCTCTTGAATAAACCCCACCGTATCCGTCAGCAGGATCGATCGCCCCTCGGTGGGTTCCGCAAATTCGGGGCTGTCTGGAAATTCCGATTCAGCGATCGGGGCGATCGGGGCGGGCGCAGTCAGGGTCAAGCGGCGAGTGGTTGGATCCAACGTGGCAAACAGTTGATCGGCCGCATAGACCTCCGCATCGGTCAGCACGTTCAACAGGGTTGATTTTCCAGCGTTGGTATAGCCCACGATCGCCACGGTCGGCACATCGTGGTGTTGGCGACGTTGGCGCAGGCGGTTGCGGTGGGCCTGGAGTTCGTTCACCTCCCGTTGCAAGCGGGAAATGCGCCGCTGAATCACCCGGCGTTCGGTTTCCAATTTGGTTTCACCGGGCCCCCGGGTTCCAATGCCGCCGCCCAACCGAGACATGGCTTGGCCACGGCCCGTCAGTCGCGGCATGAGATATTCCAACTGGGCCAGTTCCACTTGCAGCTTGCCCGCGCCCGATCGGGCCCGTTGCGCGAAGATATCGAGAATCACCTCGGTGCGATCGACCACGCGCGTGCCGATGAATTTTTCCAGGTTGCGGATTTGGGCCGGGGACAAGTCCCGATCGAACGCCACCAGGTTGGCCCCCAAGCTCTGGGCCTGGAGGGCAATTTCTTCCACCTTCCCTTCACCCACCACGGTTTGGGGATGGGGGCGCGATCGCTTTTGGCGCACCACACCGACCACGGAACCGCCAGCCGTGTCCACCAGCCGATCGAGTTCTGCCAACCCGTCTTCAAAGGCCCTGGGATCCCGATCGCTCGTTTGCACCCCCACCAACAACACCCGATCGCCCGCTTGATCAATCTCTAGGCCGGACACTTCCCGGGCAAACTCGGCCTCCAGCCCCGTCACAAAGTCCAGAAAGTCCTGTTCCGCCAAGTCCTCGATCGGGACAGGGGGTAACACCGTGGTGCTTTGGGTGACGCTTTCGGCTGTCGATTCCGTCCCTCGCACCACCAGACCCGGCAGATTGGACGGCGGCAACAGATGGGCCACCCGCGCCGATTTCACATAGCCCCCCACACCGCCGCCGCGCCGCGCAAAGCCACTGCCCGTGAGCGGCAACCAAACCAACGCATCCAACCGTTGCAGGGCCAAAGCCGTCAAGGCTCCGGTTCCCGGCTGTTCTGACTCGGGCGCGGTGGCCATGCAACGAATTCCGCACAGGCGCTCGGCCCCATAGCGCGGCAATTCCAAAGGCGGGATTTGGGTTTGGCGCGGTGTGCCCACGCCGACTCGAATCACCTGGCCCCGCCGGTTAAAGTAAACGCAAAGGGGTTTTTCCAGTTCGGTGCTGATGGCGGCCAAGCGCTGGGCAAATTCCGGCGTGGTGAAGCGATCGCCGGGCACGCGCTGATGATAAAGCCGCTTCAGTTGTTTGAGTTGGTTGGTTTTGAGACCTTTCAGATCTCCATGAATGGTTTCGATAAGCCACCTCAGAATGCGACAAAAAAATGGAAAAGAATAGAACGGCAAAATGAACCAGATCCCCAAACGGCGATCGCCGCACATCTCCCGCCTGGGAGGGGCGATCGGGCGGTGGAGAATGGTTCAATTTTAGGCGGGCCGGGCCGGCTAAGGCGAGGGTGATTCCTGATCCTTAGGCGGTTCAACGGCTCAACCATGCTCAAATCATCTCGTTAGCCGATGTCGTTAACCTACAGCGTTAACCTGTGGCGTTAACCAGTTGATTAGCCCATTCCAGCGCCATGCCACTTCCCGATCACCCCGTTGCTGATCCCCCCGCCTCTGGTCTGCCCACAACTCACCTGATCGTGCTGATTGGGCCGCCGGGCTGTGGCAAGTCCACCCTGGCTCGCCAGTGGCAAGCCGCCGCTCCCGATCGACATTGGATTTCCACCGATGCCATCCGGGCTGAACTCTTTGGTGATGCGGCTGTTCAGGGCGACTGGTCAGCCATTTGGCAGGTGGTGTGCGATCGACTGCAAACCGCGATCGTCAATGCAGCCGATGCCGTTTACGATGCCACCAACGCCGACCCGCGCCAACGACAGCGAATCTTAGAAACCGCAAGGGAATTGGGGTTTAACCAGATCATTGGCTGGTGGGTGCAAACCCCGTTGGAGCAATGCTTGGCCTGGAATGCCCAGCGCGATCGACAGGTTCCCGCCCATGTCATTGAACGGATGGCTCAACAATTGGATCGATCGCCCCCAGAACTGGCAGAAGGCTTTGACCAACTGGAAATCATCAAGCCTGAATTTTGCTATCAGATTCCCCAAAACCCTATTTCGCCGTTACGAGATTGTGGGGGACAAGATGCTCAAGCCCCTTATCTGTAGCAGTTGAGGCGTTAGAGCTGATTTATAAAGACAATATTAATCAGCCATCCCCGCTAATCGTTTCACCATCAAATGCATTAAGCAGCCGTAGATCATCCCTTCGCTCGTCTCCGAATACAACTCATA
>NZ_JACJSN010000017.1:0-119131 GCF_014698135.1 Limnothrix sp. FACHB-881 | reverse complement strand
TTCTCAGGACGCTATCGCAATCGTCGTCGCCGTTTTGGCTTGAGGCTTCATCTGCTGGCCGGGTTGCTCAACTACCAGGCAACACATCCAATTTGATTCGTGCAAGAGGTCTACTGATCAAGTATCGCAAAACACCCGATCGCAGCCCCAGCGCCCCTCGGCCCTCATTCAGAGGCCGATCTGAACCAACTGCTCAACCAAGGGGCAATTCAGCAGTGCGAGTGATGCCAGCCATCCAAGCGATCCCGACAAGCAGTCCAAGGCCACGATGCAATGGCAATGGCTTGACTTCTGCGCTGCTCAAGCCTCCGCTTCCAAAGACTGGAACGCTAAACCCAAACTTTGGAGCCGGGCCACAGCCCGTTGGTGTTCTTGCTCCACGGCGGGTAACCATCGCTGGGCGAGGGCAAGGTCTCCTTGTTTTGCAGCGGTTTCAATTTGCTGGCTGGTTTGATACACCAACAGGGCCCCCATGGTTCCGCTGGTGGACTTGAGGGAATGGGCCGCATCCTTTAGGTGGGCCGTGTTGCCATTGCTCAGGGCCGATCGCACCTTTTCCAGCAGCATGGGGGAATCGCGCAAATAGAGTTCGATCGCCTCATCCAGCACCTCCACTTCCCGCAGACTGCTCAGGATTTGCTCATCCAAAATGGGTTCCTGATTGGCCGCCCACCCCGAAGGCAAGGGCAACCCGGCCGGCTCCGGGACTGTTCGGTTAACCGCCAGGTCAACCTCCGACCCAACCCCATTTCGTTCCACAGGGCTGGTATGGGTTAGCGCCTCAGGGGCAACCGGTTCCGAGTCACCACTCACCAGGGCCGTCACCAACTGCGGCAGGGCGATCGCCACGGCTCCCGCACCGTTCTCCGCCACCGCAGGCAACACCGCATCGGACAAGGTTGGCGGTTCCGGCGCAGTTTCGCCGGTTCCCCCCTGAACAAACCCCCGGGAAGGACAGCGCCCCAAAGCCTCTGCCAGCTTCTGAATCCGGATCGGCTTGCTGATGTAATCATCCATCCCTGCTCGAATACAAGCCTCCCGATCGCCCTGCATCGCGTTAGCGGTCATGGCAATGATGTAGGGCCCTTGCTCCGTCACCCATTCCTGTCGGATCCGCTCCGTGGCTTCCAGCCCGTCCATCTCCGGCATCTGCATATCCATCAACACCACGTCATAGGGTTGACGACGCAGGGCCTCTAGCACCTCAATCCCATTACCCGCCACATCAGCCCGATATCCCATGCGCTGCAAAATCTGCAACGCCACCTTTTGGTTCACCGCATGGTCTTCCGCCAGCAAAATCCGCAGCGGGTGGAACTCGGCCATATGGGAATCCACATCGGCCATGACCGATCGAGCGGCCACCGTTTCCGCCGTGCGCCCACCCAACACCGTCACGATCGCGTTGTAAAGCTGAGATTGCTTGATGGGTTTGTTCACCACTGCCGCAAAAACCGGTGAGGCACTGCGCTCCTGGTAGCCCATCGGAGCCATGGCAATCATCCGCAACGGCGTTGTTTTGGGCAGCGCCAAATCCTGCAACCGTTGGGCCAACTGCAAACCGTCCATCTGCGGCATTTGCAAATCCAGCAGCGCCAAATCAAAGGATTGTCCTTGCATCATCCAGGCGATCGCCTCCTGGGGTGAAGCGGTGCTTTGGGTCACCGTGCCCCAGGCCTCCACCTGCCGCACCAAAATATCCCGATGGGTAGCGTTGTCGTCCACAATCAACACCCGCTTCCCTTGCAGATAGGGCTGGACTTCGTAGAAATCCACCAGGGATGCATAGGGAGCCGCCGCCGCCACGATCGTGAAGTGAAAAACGGAACCTTTGCCCAGTTCGCTTTCCACCCACATGCGCCCGCCCATCATTTCCGAGAGCCGCTTGCTGATGGCTAACCCCAACCCTGTGCCGCCGTATTGGCGAGTGGTGGAGGAGTCCACTTGGCTGAAGGATTTGAACAGGCGGTTCATGCGATCGCTTGGAATACCGATGCCCGTGTCTCGCACCGCAAAGTGAATGTCGTAAAGCGGTGCGTTGTAGTCGTGGGAACGGGTTGGCGGCAGGGTGCTATCGCTTTGCAGCAAGGCATTCGATTCGTCGCTGGTGGTGTGGGGCTTGGCTTCCACCTGAATCACCACTTCCCCCCGGGCCGTGAACTTGACCGCATTGCCCACCAAGTTCACGAAAATTTGGCGCAGGCGCGTGATGTCCCCCACGATTAGGTTGGGAACGGCGGATCCCATCCAGTAGGCCAAGTCCAAGCCCTTGTCGCTGGCTTTGGCGGCTAACAAATCCAGGGACTCTTCAATACAACTGCGCAGATCGAAGGGTTGCGACTCCAAATCCAACTTGCCGGATTCGATTTTAGAAAAGTCCAGGATGTCGTTGATGATGGCCAACAGGGCATCGCCGCTACTGCGAACGGTTTCCACAAAGTCCCGCTGCTGACTGGTCAGTTCCGTATCCAACAGCAATCCGGTCATCCCAATGACGGCGTTCATGGGAGTGCGGATTTCATGGCTCATGGTGGCCAAAAATTCGCTCTTGGCTCGGGTGGCCTCTAGGGCTTGGTCGCGGGCCCGGGCCAGGTCGTCGGCGGCTTGTTTGCGTTCCAGTTCGCCACCGATCCATTGCCCCATCAGCTCCAACAGACCAATATCAACGGCTTTGAAGGGCTGATTACGGGTTTGATTGCTCCAAAAACAGAGGGTGCCGTAGCCCCGACGGCCGACGGTGATGGGTGTGCCGAGGTAGGCTTCGATTTCCAGGGCCGCATCGACGGCGGTGGGGCCGAGCTGGGCCAGGGATTTGGACTCAAAATACAGCGGCTCTTCGCGGGCAACGGCAATTTGAAAGATGGTGTTGCGCAGGGGGAACCGATCGCCCGCTTGCCAGTCCCAGGTGCTGGGCATTTGGGCGCGATCGCCCGTGTGAAAGATGCCCACAACGCGACATTGCAGATCGCCCACAGCGGCCATGCCGCCGTTGTAGTCCGCAGGGTCTGGATCCGGGAGGGTGGCAAATCGATCGTCAATTTCCACCAGCAGCCCCAGTTCCAAACCAAATTGCTCGCAGCCCATTTGCAGCAACCGTTGCAATCGATCGTCAAAGGTCAGTTGGCGGGCGGCGGCAATTTGATAGAGGCGACGGATGGAACTTTCGCTGTCACGCAGATCTTGCTCCACCTGTTTGCGGGGGGTGATGTCCCGCGAAACGGACAACGTACCCTGAAATTCGCCGTTGTGGGAGTCGTAGATGGCGCGGCTGGTGGTTTCAAACCAGATGTAGAACCCATCGTGGCGGCGAATTCGATATTGGGTGGTGTAGGTGGCTTTGCGATCGCGGGCGTGCTGGTCTTCTTCAATGAGGCGATCGCGATCGGCCGGATGGATAAAGTCCCAACGTTGTTGCCCCACCATTTCTTCCGGGTGATAGCCCAACAGGGCCATGCAGGCGGGGGAGGCATAGATATAAACATTGTCGGCCGTTTGCCGGGAGATCAAGTCGGTGGAGTTCTCCGCCATGATCCGGTAGCGCTCTTCGACACTCGATCGCTCCCGTTGGAATCGATCGAGCGCCTCCAGCATCTCATCGATATTGTTGGCCAGGAGACCCAGCTCGTCGCTACCAGGCATTTCTAGGCGAGTGGCCAGGTTGCCGCTCTGGCCAATGGTGGCCACCGCAGTGCTGAGGCGGGTTAAGCGGGCAAGCACCAATTTCTCGATCGACAGCAGGGCCACGCCCCCAAAGAGCACCCCACAAAACACCGTGGCGGCTCCCAAGTAGCGGATAGCCTGTTGGCTACGGTGATCAATCTCCCGAGGCAGCGTCACCTCCAAAATCAGGGCCGGTTCCCCTTCCAAGTTCCGCAGCAGAATTTCCGCCCGCAACAGATCCAAGGATTCCAGGGCCGTGATGGAAATTGGGCTGCGGGCCAAACCGGGCCGGCTCACCTCCAGGGTCATGGGCTGACCGAGGGTTCCAGAGTCCGCGGTCTGAAATTGTTCTAGGCTGACCGCCGGCCGCAGGGAAAGCTGTAATTCCACCCCCTCCGCCAGGCGATCGATTTCCACCTGATCCAACCAGCGGCCCACCACCAGCGCGCCACGAATGGGGCCGGCTCCTTGACTGGTGACGATCGGGCGGGCCGCCACCATCAACACCCCTTCCGGCAGGGACACCAACCCTGAAATTACGCGATCGGGCTGATCCTGTTGTAAAAGCGTCGTTTGGCCCGGCCCAGCCAAATAGTCCAACAGGGAGCGATCAGCCGGTTGCAACCGTCCCCGCTTCGCATCAAATCCTTGGCTGTAAAGCACTTGCTTCTGGCGATTCACAATCGCGATCGCATTCAGCCGCAAAGCCGTAAACGTGCGATCGATCAGATTGGACTGGATATAAGCAGGGTTGCGCGTTTCAATGAATTCATAGGTATCGTCCCACTCCGCATATTCCTGAGCCGCCACCGCCAGACTGTCGAAATCCGCCGAGAGGGCATCCATGGCCCGTTGAGCATCTTGGCGCGCGTATTGCACCTCCAGGGCCCGAAAGTCCCCAGAGACCAACACCGACAGCGCAATGCAGAGCGTCACGATCGACACCACCGCCGCCATCCCCACAATCGCCAAGGTTTTTCGGCGTAAGTTCACGCGATCACCCTCCTGGCCCCCTGATAGTTCCGCCACATCAGCCCTTGGCCAATGGATTCGGGCCAACATCGCTGACCTGACCTGACCCATGGTTGACCACAGGGTTGATCGATCCACTGCCCCCGATCGGCTGGAGACCCCTGGGTCTCGGCCGGTGGTTTCGGTCGAACCTGACTTGGAAGCTGCCATGGCGACTGCACAACGATTTGCAACAGCAACGGCAAATGCACCTGAATAAATTCGCGATCGATCAATTGGAGACTTAATTGGCGACCAATCAATTCGCGACAATGGCTCGGAGCGCACTCCCACGCCCAACTTAACCCTAGTGTGATCCCGTAGGGTTCTAACTCAAGCATAGGAGGGGTGAAACCCCTAGCTTCAAATTGCCCTAGTCGCGAGCAATTACTAACCATTCACTCGTCCAACAAGAATTACTCAGGCAGGTGTTTGCGTTGCTACTCCTCAATTGCCACAGCAGCGAGGCAATGGTCGGGATAATGCCTCAATCGATTCGCACAGAGCCGCATAGAGAGCCGCGTAGATTGTTGCAGCCTTGCATCAACTTGCGCCTTTACCCCCAACATCAGACAAGCAACCCCAAGGTTTAACCCAGCCGTAGACTCTTGCGGGATTGTGGACTCTGCGGCCCCCAACAGCAATGATCGCTCTATTCGACCCCGATTTTGCCGAATTCTCCGAACCGATTTGCCTCCCAAACGGTTTTGTTGCATCACTTTCGACCAGCCCCCATCCCATTGAAGTTGAATAGGCTCCCCGTTGTTCCCGGTGCGGACTCCCCCGATCAACCGCTATGGGGGGTGAGACCCATCATTGAGATCTAAAAATCGATTCTAACGGTTCCCAGAGCAAGACTCCGTAGAATTTCGAGTTAGATCTCAATTCCCCTCCTCGAACTTCGTGAACAAGCAAGGCCCATTCATTTAGTCGAAATTTAGCGCGCTGGATAGGGAAGCTTGGGCCCGTTTTGGGGGGCTATTGGAGGCAGGGCTAGGAGCGGCTGACCGTTGGTGGCTGCAATATTGCTGACCAAGGGCTGACAAGAAATTGACAACCGTTGCAATCCCCTTGAGCCAATTTTACGGCGATCGCCTGGCTAGCCAGGGAGATTCCGATCACAATTGCCCCCACTCCTTTGACCGATGTTCCCGATCGCCCCGGCACGGCTTGTGGCCCCTGGGTCTCCCTCAAGGGTTCATCAACGGCTGCAGCGTTGCCGCGATCCAGGAAAATAAACCGTCTATAGTGTCTTTAAGTCCCTGCTGTAGCCTATGACCGCCTCTCAGTCCCGTCGCGATCGCCTGGAGTATTTCGATCGGCTGATTTCCCAGGTCATTTTGAACCGCCAACACCCCATCAGCGGCCTGATGCCTGCCAGCACCGCCGTTAATATCCATGGGGACTACACAGATGCTTGGGTACGCGATAACGTTTACAGCATCTTGGCGGCCTGGGGGCTGGCGCTGGCCTATCGCAAGGCGGGACTCGAAGCGGGACGCGGCTACGAAATTCAGCAGAGCGTGGTGAAGCTGATGCGGGGGCTGTTGTCATCGATGATGCGGCAAGCCCACAAGGTGGAGCGCTTTAAGCACACCCAAGATCCATTGGATGCGCTCCATGCCAAGTACGACACGAGCACGGGCAACACGGTGGTGGCCGATGACGGCTGGGGCCATCTACAGATTGATGCCACCTCAGTGTTTTTGTTGATCTTGGCGCAAATGACGGCCTCGGGCTTGGAGGTGATTTACACCACCGACGAGGTGAATTTTGTCCAAAATCTGGTCTATTACATTGGACGCGCCTACCGCACGGCCGATTACGGCATTTGGGAACGGGGCAACAAGATTAATCACGGCAACCCGGAGCTAAACGCCAGCTCGATCGGGATGGCAAAGGCGGCGTTGGAAGCGCTGAATGGCTTTGATCTGTTTGGGGCAAGGGGATCGCAATCATCCGTACTGCATGTGCTGGAGGATGAAATTGCCCGATCGCGGGCCACGCTGGAATCCCTGTTGCCGCGCGAGTCGGCCTCTAAGGAGGTGGATGGGGCCCTGTTGAGCATCATTGGTTTCCCGGCGTTCGCGGTAGATGATGCGAACTTGGTTGATCGCACGCGGCGGCAAATTGTCGAAAAACTGGAGGGGCACTACGGCTGCAAGCGGTTCCTGCGGGATGGTCACCAAACCGTTCTTGAAGACACCAGCCGCCTGCATTACGAACCCTACGAACTCAAGCGCTTTGAGCATATTGAGTGTGAGTGGCCGCTGTTTTGGACCTATCTGTTGCTGGATGCCCTGTTTCGGGGCGATCGGGACAGGGCCTTGGACTATCACCACCGATTGCAAGGGGTAGCCGTGGAACGGGAGGGATTCGCCTTGTTGCCGGAGGTCTATTACGTGCCGGAGGAGGCGATCGCCGCCGAACAGGCCAACCCCGGTTCCCAAACCCGCTTACCCAACGACAACGTACCCCTGGTTTGGGCCCAATCCCTGTGGCTGCTGGGTCAGTTGGTGTTGGAAGAGCTGATCGATGTGGCGGATTTGGATCCCCTTGGCCGGCGATCGCGCCCGGGAGCCGTGCGGGAACCGTTGGTGCAAATGGTGTTGCTATCGGAAGATGCGGCCTTGCAGCATCAACTGGCAATTTACGGAATTGAAACCCAAACGCCGGATCAAGTGGCCCCGATCGAGGTGCGGCCCGCGCGGGATCTTTCGGCGGCCTATGCCCAAATCGGCCGCAACGAAGCCCTGGGCCTCACGGGGCGGCCCCTGCGGCGGCTGCGCACCCTCACCACGTCGCGAATTTTCTCGATTTGCGGCAAAACCATGGTCTTTCTGCCCTCCTTCCTGGATCAGGAGCAGTTCTATTCGGGCGCGGATCCGGAGTTTTTGACCTCCCAAATTCGCAGCGAACTGGCTTACATTGCCCGCCAGTGGCGACAGTTGGGGCGACCGACCATGACCCTGTTGCTGACTCGGGAAATGTTGGGATCCACAGAGGCCGACCTCGACACCCGATCGCCCCTGCTCTCCCTGATTGCGGACTTCAAAGCTGGCAAATGCAACAATGTGCCGATTCGCCTGGGACGGCTGCAATCCTTTGTGCTCACCGCCGGGAGCGAGCGGATTGACTTTCTCCACGGCTACGAATTCGAGCAATCCGTGGCCAATGGCGCACCCTTGCCCCTGTCCCAATACCTGGCTTTTTCGGCGGCGGATACCAAACCCCTCAGCAGCCGCCAGGAATTTCAACTGGAGTCGGAAACCAATCCCAAGAGCTTGCTCACCCGGTTGCGGGCCACGGTGAACCTGTATGAGCAAATTGAGCTAATTCAAGACCTGTGGCGACTGGTGGGCCCGGATTTTGAGACGGGCTTTGCCGGGGACGATCGCGCCGTGCCGCTCAATCTGCTGGTGGAGGAAATCTATAACCGGGCCCTTCAGGGCTACAGCGTCGTGGAATCTGACGGGATTGCTCGCCGTCGGCCCTATTGGGCAATTGTGCGGCGGGCGGCGGGCCTGCTGAACAAGGCGGACATTAACCTTTCGGATGCGGTGACGGATTTGCTGGTGCGGCAAAAGTTCATCGCCGTGGGCCGCGCCTACAGCGAGGGATCCTTGATCGATCGCCCCATGCCCCACGACGAGATCATGGCCAAGATTGATGAATTTTGTGGGGAAGACATCCGCGATCGGGTCTTGAGCCAGGAAATTTTGGTGGCCTTGGGCGTGCTCATTAAGTCCAATCCAGCCCTGTTCAAAGGCTTTTTGACCCTCCGTACCAGCTATTTTCTGCTGCTGTTGGTGAGTGAATTGGGTCGCGAAATGCTCGTCACGCCCGATGAGGCCTACGAGCAACTGATGGAACTCAGTCCCTACGAGGTGCAATTGCGCTTGCGCCACGTGCTGGAAGGCTATCAGGGCGCAACCTTGGCCTTGCAACAGCAGGAATCGTTGCACCTGCGGGCCACGGGCCGGGCGATCGAATGGACGATTGTGCCGCAGCGGGAAGAGGGTTTGCCCCCCGCTGGGAGTTGGGCCCGCCAGCGGGAATTGGACGGCGCATTGAACCGCGTGCCCAAGGATTTCTATCCCCAGGTTTGGAACCTGTTGGGCCACTGCAAGGGCCTGGTGATTGGGGACAAGCTGGAACGTCGCAACCGGCTCGACAGTGCCTTGGTGTTGGCGGAAATGACCCCCGGCGAAAAGAACTTCGCCCTGCAAGTGGAACACCTGCTGAACAAGATTGGTGCGCCGCTTTACCGACAGGTTTGCATGGAGGCGTTGGCGGAGCTGGCAGCCCTGACCGATCGCAACCCCGAACTGCAAATTGATGATTACCTGGTGTTGGATGTGTTGGTGGGCCACGCGGTGCGGTTGGCCTGGCTCGATCGCCATCCCCAGGATGAACCCATTTACAACGAGCGTAAGGGTCAGGCCTGGCAACAGTTCTATGAAACGTCGCCCTACAATTGCGCCACCTTTATGGTGAAGGCCTTCCAGTTCCTGATCGAAATGGCGGAACAGTCGGCCCGCGATCGCGCTGAACAGGCGATTGATGAGTCCCTGGAGCCGGTGGGGTAATGGGTTAGCCATTCCCGCCCACCCGCTTCAACCGCCCATCCCGAGGGCGATCGCCCAACCCGATCGCCCCGGATGAAATCGGCCCTTATCACCCTCGCACCCATGCTGCTCCATCACTGGAAACTTCTGCGGTTGTTTGTCACCACCGCGATCGCGGCCGAAATGGAATATCGCGGCAACTTTCTCTTAGCCAGCATTTCCTCCATTGGTGGGGGAATTGCCAGCGGCTTTGGGCTTTTTTTGTTTTATCGAACGGGCTACACCTTCCAAAACTGGAACTGGCATGAAGCACTTTTGGTGTTGGGTCTTTTTCTGTTTTTACAAGGCTTTTCTAACACCTTTTTAGCTCCCAACCTCAACAGCATCGTGCGCCAGGTGGAGCTAGGAACCCTGGATTTTGTGTTGCTGAAACCCATCAGCAGCCAATTTTGGCTATCCACCCGCGCCGTTTCCCTTTGGGGCTTTCCTGACATTGCCCTTGGTTTGGGGTTGATTTTCTATGCGGGGATCAATCTACAACTTCCCTGGTGGCAATATGGCTGGGCAATGTTGCCCCTCAGCTTTGGATTGCTAATTTTATATAGTCTCTGGTTTGTGTTAGGAGCCACCAGCATTTGGTTTACCAAAATCTATAACATCACGGAAGTATTGCGGGGGCTGTTGGAAGCTGGGCGCTATCCCCTCACGGCCTATCCGGCGGCATTTCGCTTCTTCTTTACCTTCATTGTGCCGGTGTTGTTTATGACTACTGTGCCGGCGGAAATTGCCTTGGGCCGCGATGCTTGGTTTTTGGTAGGAGTTTCAGGGTTACTGGCGATCGGGCTGTTGTATTTGTCCAATCAATTTTGGCGGTTTGCCCTCCGGTTCTACACCAGCGCCTCTAGTTAAATTGCCGGTTAACCACGCGCAGCTCCGACCAGAAGCACTGGCCGGAGCTTTGGATGATAAATGGGTTTAAGGATGGGGGCAGAGGGGCTCGAACCCTCACGACCGTTTAGGGTCAACGGATTTTCATCTTCCTGTGGCTTTCGCCCCTGCACAATTCGGCTCGTGAGTCAGCAAAACTGCTCGATCGACCGTTTGGCGTTGAAGATTGGACTCTCCCTTTACCCTCGGCTGGTTACGTTAGGGTAGCTCCCGTCGAGTCTCTGCACCTTCCGAAGGAAAAGCCCGTAAGCTTTTTGTGCCTTCGGCTTGGCTCAGGATTGCCGTAGCGATCGGGGTGATCTGCGAACAACGTCCCAGAATTGGTTCCGTGCCTTAGGTTTCCCTGAGTTTGAGAGCTGCCACTCGATCAATTTCTCAACCGAGGCTCAATTGTCTTAAGTCCGTAGCGTCTACCATTCCGCCATGCCCCCTTAGTGGAGCCAATTGATTAATTAGACCGATCAATTAGACCGAATCAATTAAGATGACTCGCCCCTAAGGACAACTCAAGTTAACGGGTAACGTTGAGCCGTCCCATCATACCTCGCAAAGGGGGAAGAGAGGCAAGCAATGACGACATCTTCTAAACCCCTTGCCCTCGCTCCTGATGGTGATTGGTTAGGGCCATTGACCGATCGCTAGGCATCTGGCGATCGACTAATGGTTGCAATTGTATTTTTTGAGGGGCCGATCGCCCTTGGAAGGGGAAGGGGAACGATAAAATGTGGTCTGGTTACGGACAAAGGCGCAGCGCTGAGGATCGCAACCGGAAATTAGGGGCCGATCGCTGGCTGCTAATGGGTTGCAAGGGGCTGCGGTTGTCCGTGCGGGCTGTCAGGATGACGTTCAGGCGAGGGTCTGGTTTATGGCTTTGACGGATTTGCCGATCGCGCTGATTCTGTATGTGGCGCTGGCGGGGGCTTACCTGGTGGTGTTGCCGCTGGGCCTCTACGTTTATCTCCAAAAACGGTGGTATGTGGCCAGCTCAATCGAGCGGCTCTTGGCCTACTTTGCGGTGTTTTTGTTCTTCCCCGGGCTGCTGTTGTTGTCGCCGTTTTTGAATCTGCGTCCCCAACGTCGGGCCATTTAATGTCTGGCCATTTATTTAATGCCTGGCCATTTAATGCCTAGGATGCCTCGATTGTCCCGCTTGGGCGATCGAGCCAGGGTGATGGGTTGGATGATGGTGAGCAATCGTGAGCAATTGACAGGGGCGATCGAGCAAACATGCGGCGAATTGACGCGATTCTGATTGGGTTAGGTGTCTTTTTGGGTGGGGGGCTGGTCTATGGTCTCCTGCAACTGGTGGGCATGGATGCCACCAATGCGGGCATCTGGACTCAGGCCGCGTTGGTAGTAGGATTGATGGGCTGGTTGCTGACCTATCTGGTGCGGGCCCTGACCCAAAAGATGACCTACTCCCAGCAGTTGCAAGACTACAAAGACGCGGTTTTGCAGAAGCAGTTGGAAGCATTGTCACCAGAGGAGTTGGCCGCCTTGGAAGCTCGCTTGGAAGCGGAAGCGGCGGAAACGGATCGATCGAACCCGACCCATCCGTCACCCTAATCCGCATTCTTCGCCACCAACGCGCCGCCCGTTCCCCCAATTCAAAGCCAGCATCCTCAGCCCCCAACAAGGGTTCACCCTGAATCCAGCCTGTGGGCGAAGTTGCTGGCCGTTTTTGATGTCCTGACCACCGAGTTGATCGATCGCCTGCCACCATGACCGTCTCTGTTTCTGAACGTTTTGCCACCCTGCGCCAAGCAGAACGCTGTGCCCTGATCCCTTTCATCACCGCCGGGGATCCGAATTTGGCAACAACGGAGGAGGCCCTGCGGCGACTCGATCGGGCAGGAGCCGACCTGATTGAACTGGGCGTGCCCTACTCCGACCCCCTAGCGGACGGCCCCACCATCCAAGCGGCCGCCACTCGGGCCTTGGCAAACGGCACTCGCCTTGATGATGTGTTGGCACTGGTGCAGCGGGTGTCGCCGGAACTGTCCGCCCCGATCGTCCTGTTCACCTACTACAACCCAATTCTGAATCGAGGAATTGAGCAATTCATTCAAGATGTGAAAGCGGCCGGGGCGGCGGGCCTGGTCGTGCCAGACTTGCCCCTCGAAGAAGCAGACGGCCTGCTGAAGCCAGCGGCGGCAGCGGGTTTGGAAGTCACTTTGTTGGTGGCCCCGACGAGTTCCAAGGATCGGATTGAAGCCATTGCCCAGCAGTCCCAAGGGTTTATTTATCTGGTCAGCGTGACCGGGGTAACGGGGATGCGCAGCGAAATGCACGGGCGCGTGTCCGAAATTTTGGCCGCCATGCGCCAGGTTACCGATAAGCCGATCGGGGTAGGCTTTGGCATTTCCTCGCCGGAGCAAGCGGTGCAGGTGCGTGCTTGGGGGGCTGATGCGGCGATCGTGGGCAGTGCCTTTGTGAAGCGACTGGCCGACGGCACGCCGGAAGCGGGTCTAGCCGCCGTTGAAGCATTCTGCCGGGATTTGCGAGCCGCCCTTGATCAGTAACGATCAACGAACTAAAGATCAACGAGCTAGATCAACAACGGACTGGATCAACAAACTAAAGATCAATCAACTGGACTAATTCTGTTGAGGCAAGTTCCATTCCCGATACTTTTTTGCTAACGGATGCTAACAAATGCATAAGTTGAGGTGGTCTCTCAACCAAGGCGTATCAACCAATGCCCGTAGAAAAATCCCACGAGCACCATTTAGATCCCGATTCATTGACCGCCCATCAACCTTCGACTTGATGACCCGAGAGCCGCCAATCTTGACGATCTCACCTGTCCACGAAACGGTTTTAGAGGTGTAGGCTTCGTTGATATTGGTCAAAGCAATCTTGCCCAACTCCCAAGCTTTCCATTCTAAATGTCTCTTGAACTGGTAATGCGATAGGGTCAACATTTGCCGCACGGTTTTCGACTTAATTTTTCGACGTGATTTGCTCACCATTTGAGAGGACTCAAAACTGGGTAGCAAGATCACATCAAAGTTTTCAGTCAGAAACCGTGCGGTTTTGTGGTGAAGTTCTTTCACCAGGTGTTGCACCTTGGAACGCAGGCGATCAGCGGCTTTCTTAAGGCGACGCTTTTGAGCTGATTTAGCCTTGGTAATTTTGGAAATCAGGCGATCCAGCTTGAAGCACAGCTTTTGAATCAGCAAGTTCGAGTCATTGCCAATCCATCCATAGGAGGATTCAGCAAAGAAGGTCATGAATGTGCGGACACCGGGATCTAAGGCAACCACTCGCCCTTGGTTTTCGGACTGAATGGGTTGCACTTCTGTTGAGGTGATCAGGTAATACTCACCATAGGCAAGTGTTAACCGACCATCACTAAAGCCATCAGGAATTGATTCTTTCAGGGCTGCTTTTCCCAGAATGGTGTAATAGACACCGTTTTCACTGATGGCTGATTTGGGGATGTAGATCGTTTGTTGTCGATCTTTGCGACTGCGGAAACGGCACTTGCGAATTTGCCCGTCTTTTTTGAAACCTTTCTTTGCTTCTCGAACGGCAGTGCAAGCATCTTTGACCGCAATCTTTTTGATCTGGTAGGGAACTGGCTTGGCCCATTCAGGAAGCGCACCCAAGATGATGGGCGCAACTGCCATCCAATTGGCTTTGGTTCCCGGTTCCTGAAGATGTTTGATCGTGGCGTTGTAGACGTATCTAGAAACACCAAACCATTGCTTCAGGAGTGCTTTTTGATCAGGGTTTAGGAAGATTCGGATCTTCCTGGATCGCTTTCCGGTAACTTCTGAGTCCGTGCATTCGACGAGAGAAGAGGTGAAGGATGGCGAGCAGATCCGCTGTGAGTTCGGATTCTGGGCAGTGAACAGATTGGTCAAGAACCATGAGTTCGCCACCGTTTTGTTGAACCATGAACTCGAACAACTCGAATCCGAATCGACACAATCGGTCTCGACAGGCAACCACAATTTGGAGCTGATCGCCGCGCATGAGTCTGACCAGTAGGGATTGCAATCCTTTTCGCTTGAAGTTAAGACCTGATCCGATGTCTTGGATGATTTCGGCATCGGGGTAGCGGTCTCGCATGAACTGGACTTGTCTAGCGAGATCGTCTCGTTGCTTGGCAGAACTGACGCGGCAGTAGCAAACAACGGTAGATCGAGTTGCGTTGCGTCCATATGACTCGACGTTGTAGAGCCGCTGGCCCGCCTCGTTTCGGATGGTTTCGATCTTCCCTTCATCTGCGTACTTCCTTAGCGTATTTGGATGCAATCCCAGAAATTCGACCGCTTTTCTGAGAGGAATGTATGCCATATCTAAATATTGGCATACGTTAGCGAACGTTAGTAAATTAATTACTGTTGATCAACCTCAACAGAAACAGTCCAACTCAAGCAGTCCAAGTGGGGGCGTACGGCCGTACGCCCCCACAAAATTGACCGATGGAACTGGTCAGTGACAATTTTGAGCAATTGTTGTGAACAATTCTTGAGCAATTGCATTGAATTGACCCTACACCCAGTCGGCCATGGATTCCCAACTGTGGCGCAATTGACTGCTCAATAGTCCATTTTCCGATCGCCGATTGCGGCGGCGGGATTTAGCAGCATTCGAGCGTTTCCGCGATCGCTTATCAACCACAATTTTACTCAGGTCGATCGCATCGTCCCAAGAATGAAATCGGTCAGGAAAAGTTCGCTGAGTCATGATTCTGACCTCCCAAAATTGACGTTGGGGGAATTGCCAGCCCAGTTGCTGACTTCAGAGATGCAGCCCCTTCGTCGATGGAATGATCCCAGTGCAATCCAGCTTCATCATCGAAGCGAGCTAGGGATGTGGACGCAAATCTCTAGGGTATTGTTCTGCAAATCGGGAACCCAATCCGGTTAACTTCGCCAGAAGCCCCCGGTTCGATCGTACCGCTTTTTCTCAGGGGCGGCGACTCACGGATCCTGATTCCTCAGGAATGAAGTTTCCAGAATTGTCCAAGGAATCCTAGCCCAAATTGCTTACTGGGCTAAGTGATCACGCACTAACTGGCGCAACGCTTGTTCAGCAGCAATTTCATCTTGCTGAGCCTCTGCTAAAAATTGATATAAATACGCTTTTTGCACCCAAGGGAGAATGGGGCTGAATTCCGATTCTTGATAATCCCCATTTTCCAAAATAAAAATGCGCCAATCACGGCCGTTATATCGCCACAATTCCGGAACACCCATCGCGGCATAGAGCCGATTTTTGTCAATATCCGTGTGGGTGATATCGACTTCAACCACCAGATCCGGCGGAGGATCAGTCGCAAAATCAACTCTTCGACCCGCAACCCGTGCTTGATTTTGAATGTAGTAAGCACAATCAGGTTCTGAGCTGCGATCAAGTTCTTCACGCTCAATCCGAGTAGATCCCATTGTTTTAATTTTCAGACCCATCTCAAAGATCATGATGATGATAAAGCGCTCAATGAGACGAATCGAAAATTCATGATCTTCCAAGGGCATAGTGATTTCTAAAACTCCATGATCATAGGTCAAGCGAGCAGAACGACGGAACGGCAGGGCATGGAGAACCTGTTGGTAAGTTTGCCAAGTTAGGCCACGCAGCGTCACACGTTTTTCGCCGATGAGTTGGGTGGGAGCCAGCGGGGCGATCGCAATCATTGCTCACAACTCCTGAAACGGTTGATCAGTTCTATTATCGCCAATGGGGCCAAGCAGTGGGCGAGCTGCCCGATCGCCCGGTGCGCAAAGGGACTGCTATGCTGAGGGCGAGCATTCTGCAATCGCCCCATGACCGACTCCGCAAAGACCTTGCTTTTGGTAGATGGCCATTCCTTGGCTTTCCGAGCATTCTATGCCTTCGTGAATGGACGAGATGGTGGACTACGTACTTCCACGGGCATTCCCACCAGCATTTGCTACGGATTTATTAAGGCCCTATTGGACACGATCGCCCTTGAAAAACCCCAAGCGATCGCCCTGGCTTTTGATACTCGTCAGCCCACCTTTCGCCACGAAGCCGATGCGACCTACAAGGATGGGCGGCCGGAAACTCCCGTGGAGTTTATTGAAGATATTCAGCACCTCGAAACCCTGTTGGTAGCGCTGAATTTAGCCATTGTTAAAACGCCAGGTTTTGAAGCAGATGACGCGATCGGGACAATGACCCAACAGGGCATTGCGGCGGGCTATCGAGTCAAAATCTTGAGCGGCGATCGGGACTTATTTCAACTCATTAATGACCAACAAGGCATCAGCGTTTTGCACTTGGGTGGGCGTGATGTGAAGTCTTCCCGCTACAGCGAATATCGTGCAGCCCAAGTGGTGGAAAAATGGGGCGTTCGTCCGGATCAGGTGGTGGATTTCAAAGCCCTTTGCGGCGATAAATCCGATAATATTCCGGGGGTGAAAGGCATTGGCGAAAAAACCGCCGCCCAGCTTCTGCAAGAGCATGAGTCCTTGGATGGGATTTATCAGGCACTAGACTCTCTGAAAAAATCCGTCAGGAGCAAATTGGAAGCCGATCGAGAAGCTGCTTACCATTCTCAGTTTTTGGCGCAAATTAAATGTGATGTGCCCTTAGATTTGGCCTTGACCGACTGTGAATTAAGCGGATTCGATCGCGCTGCCCTCACTCCCCTGCTGGAAAAACTAGAACTGAATCAGTTTCTGAAGCAAATTGAACGTTTGGAGGCTCGATTTGGTAATGGTCAGTTAACCTTGGGAGCGGAGCAAGGGACAGGCAATGAAACGAGTTCTGCGGGCCGATCGCCCCAATTAGCGGGCAATTCCCCAGCTTCGACCTTAGAAGCAGAAGATACTTGGTTTTTCAGTGCCGAAGAGACCGATTTGCTCAAGGAAAATCCGCCACTACCGGCCGAATTCACCCCAGAAATTATTACTACACCCGATCAATTGGAGGCGCTGGTTGCCGCACTGTTGCGCTGCCAAAACCGTGACTATCCCACCGCTTGGGACACAGAAACCACTGACCTAGATCCTCGAAAAGCGGCCTTGGTAGGAATTGGGGTTTGCTATGGCAATGCGGAACAATTCACGGTGGCTTATATTCCCGTGGGACACAGTACGGGAAAACAGCTCGATCGATCGCTGGTGTTGCAAGCGCTGAAACCCATTTTGGAAAGCGAAAACCATCCCAAGGTGCTGCAAAATGCCAAGTTCGATCGGGCAATTTTGCGCAGCCAAGGAATTCAACTGGCTGGGGTAATTTTTGACCCAATGCTTGCCAGTTATGTGCTGAATCCAGAAGCCAGCCATAACCTAACAGATTTGGGATTGCGCTATTTAGGAATCAGCGCCACCAGCTACCAAGATCTGGTGCCGAAGGGACAAACCATTGCAGCGGTGAGCATTGCTGCCGTTGCCAACTATTGCGGCACAGATGTTTATAGTGCATTTCATTTGGTCAATATCTTGCGATCGCAACTGTCTAGCGAGCAGGATTTGTTGCCACTTTTTGAGCAGGTGGAGCTGCCCCTTGAGCCGGTTTTGTCGGCCATGGAAGGGCGAGGCATTCGGATTGACACGGCCTATTTGGCGGAATTTTCTAAGCAATTAGAAACAGATTTATTGGCAATCGAACAGCGGGCCTACGCAGCGGCTGGGGAGACTTTTAATTTAGGTTCACCCAAGCAACTCAGTGAATTATTGTTTGGCAAATTGGGTCTTGATCCCAAAAAGTCTCGCAAAACCAAAACCGGCTATTCCACGGATGCCGCCACCTTGGAAAAGTTAAAGGATGATCATCCCGTGGTGGAAGCGATCGTGGAGCATCGCACCTTAGCCAAACTGAAGTCTACCTATGTGGATGCGCTGCCGCAGTTGGTTTCGCCCCAAACCGATCGCGTCCATACGGACTTTAATCAAACGGTGACGGCCACGGGTCGCCTCTCTTCATCCAATCCCAACTTGCAAAATATCCCGATTCGGACGGCCTTTAGTCGGCAAATTCGGCGGGCTTTTTTACCCAAAGCGGGCTGGCTGTTGGCCGCAGCAGACTATTCCCAAATTGAGCTACGAATCTTGGCCCATTTGAGCCAAGAACCGGTCTTGATTGAGGCCTATCAAACGGGGCGAGATGTCCATGCTTTGACCGCGCAATTATTGCTTGATCGCCCTGACATTACCCCCGAAGAACGACGACTGGGAAAAATCATCAACTTTGGGGTGATTTACGGCATGGGGGCGCAACGGTTTGCTCGGGAAGCGGGCGTGTCGCGCATGGAAGCCAAGGAATTTATCGATCGCTTTAACCAACGCTATCCCCAGGTCTTTGAGTATTTGCAACAAATGCAGCGCGAGGCGATCGCCCTGGGCTATGTGCATACACTCCTGGGCCGACGGCGCTATTTTCAATTCATGAGTCCTTCGTTGAATCAATTGCGCGGCTCCGATCCCCAGGCGATCGACCTCGATCGGTTGCGGGTCAATGGTCAAAATGATGCCCAATTGCTGCGGGCGGCGGCCAACGCTCCCATTCAGGGTTCCAGCGCCGACATCATCAAAATTGCCATGATTCAACTCCATCAACGGTTGCAATCCACCCAGGCAACTTTACTGTTGCAAGTGCATGATGAATTGATCTTTGAAGTGCCTCCGGAAGAGTGGGACTTTGTGCGCCCAATTATTCAGGAAACCATGGAATCAGCGGTCACCTTGAGTGTGCCCTTGGCGGTGGAAGTTCATGCGGGTCAAAACTGGATGGAAGCGAAATAGCCGATCGGGAATGAGTGATGCAATTAGGGGTGAATTTAACCCTACTTAAACCCGTTAATTTCTATCACGCTTAGAAATGTTTTCTTTTTAAGTCCACGACTTTGTTGCGACCAATTGTTAGAGCCAGCCCCACTTTCAGTCAATTAAATTCTAGTCAATTAAAGTTGGCATAGACAGTTACAGATTGGCACAGAATTGATGGAGTTCAATTGAGAACCCCCATAGGATTGAGGCGATCGCGCGAATGCACTTGAAATAGCCTGAGAGGATGTCTGAAAAGCCGCAATGGCTACCTTGCTTGTGGGTCTCATGCACCGACAAAGCAAAGCTGATCAAGTCCCTTGATCCAAAGACCGTTAGGGCTTGACCATTGCCCCCAGTCGCTTCAGCCATCCTCTGAGGTTTGTTAATTCCAGTTGATTCCAACCGATCGAGACAGCAAGCTGCGTCTTTTGTCCTCAACCATTGCTGCGATCGCTTGTGTTGAATTTTGCGAGCTATTTTTTTGCCCCCGGTGGCTGGGGAACCCATGCCCGATCGCTCGCGGGAGCACTGCACCCGATCGAGCCGATCGCCCTTTGTGATTGGCAGCCTCCCCAGCCCCTGGCCGACTGGGAACGGGGCGTGCCGGAACTGTTAGCGGCCGGTCTCAGCCCGGCGGCCAATGCCCCCACCCTGGTCATTGTGTCCGGGTTGCCGATGCCGCCCTTTCCCGGTTGCTGCCAAATTGGGCTGTTTGTGTGGGAAACCACCCACGTTCATCAAAAATTTCAGCAATTGCTCGATCGGTTCGATTACCTTTGGGTTCCGTCCCTTTGGCAGCGCCAGGTGGCGATCGAGTCCGGGCTTGACCCCCAGCGCCTGGCCGTTGTGCCAGAAGGGGTTGACCCCCAAGTCTTTCAGCCCCATCCCCACCGCCCCTCAGCCCTGAATCGCGACTTGCGGCAGCGGCCCTTTCGGTTCCTTTGTGTGGGCAAATGGGAACGACGCAAGGGGATCGATCTGCTGATCCAAGCTTTTGCCAAAGCCTTTGAACCTCAAGATCCCGTGGAACTGGTGTTGCACGCCCACAACGGCTACATTCCCCACTTTGACCTCCAGGAATCGATCGACTATGCCGCGCGGCTGCTGGGGGCCGAGGCCTATCGCATTTTGCCCAGCCATCCAGCCGGGCGATCGGGCCTAGTGCAAGTTCTGCAAAAAGCCGATGCCTTTGTGTTGCCCACCCGGGGCGAGGCTTGGGGATTGCCCATTTTGGAAGCCATGGCCTGTGGACTGCCCTGCATTGTCACGGACTGGAGCGGCCTGCGGGCCTATGCTCACCCGGGCAATGCTTATCTGATTCCGGTCAAAAACCTAATTCCCGTCAATGATCCGCAGTTTTTTGACCCCGACTTGGACTGGGGCCACTGGGCCGAGCCGGACTTGGATGCGCTGGTGGCCTTGATGCGGCAGGTTTATCACGATCGGGAAGCGGCCCAACAACGCGGGGCGATCGCTCGGGCCGAAGCCGCCAGCCTCTGGACTTGGGAACGAGCCGCCCACACGGCCCAACAGCAATTGGCCGCCCTGGGATTCCGCCCCGATCGCTTGCCCCCTTCGGTATCCGCTGCCGCTTAGGTGGCACTTTTGTGCGCTGATTCAGCAGAAAAGCCAAAATTTCTCTAAAACAGCGGAATTTTGGTCAAAACTAGAGAAAAATCAGAATCTACCGTTGGTGGCTGAAACTCGCGTTTAGGATCAGCGCCATCTTGTTGTGTCTAGGGATCTAACGCGACTTCTGCGCTACCCACTCGGGGCGGATTTGCCATCAAACCAAAATCGGCTTTCACCAGATTTTCACCCCTGACCGCTATACCTAAACTCGTCGGTTTTCTCACTGGCGACTCTGTTGAGCCATTGTTGAGCCATCGATCGTTGGGTGCGCCTTGCCCCTTGTGGGCAAACTAATCGCTAATTTTCTAGTTCAAACCATCGCAGACAAAATTCGCAAGCTCTTTGCCTCCAGAATTGCTCTGTGATCGTCGTAACAGTCGTCGATACCAATCGTTGCAACAAGGGTCTGAAGTTCCTGACTGCCTAAGGATTGGCTAACAGCAGCATCAGGGTTTCAAGTGCTTTGACGACCAACCCTAAACACCTAAAACACCTAGTCAATATTAATTGTGATTACTATGCAATTTTCTCCTCTTCAAGTGGCGGACTTGTACCCGGTCAGCGACTCGGTGCAGGGCAAAACCATTCCCCTGATCTATCATCAAAATTTGGTGGCCCTGGCAGATGGTCAAAATCATATTTTGGAGCTAATTGCCCAAGGCCAACCCTTAGAAACTGTGCTCACGGAATTAGCTTTACTCATTGAAGCCCACACGTCCTGTCAAACTTTTTGCGCTTTCTTATTACTAGAAGCAGAAACCCAACGATTACGCCATGGGGCAGCACCCAGCCTGCCGCCCGACTATAACCAATGCATTGATGGCATCCCGATCGGGCCTGCGGTGGGATCCTGCGGCACGGCTGCCTATCACAAAGCTTCCGTAATTGTTGAGGATATTGCGATCGATCCGTTGTGGGCTGAATTTCGGGATTTGGCGATCGGCTTTGGCCTGCGGGCTTGTTGGTCCACGCCCATCTTGTCCTGTGAAGGTCAGGTGTTGGGAACCTTTGCCATGTATAACCCCTTTCCCCATCGCCCCCATCCCCACGATCGCAAATTGCTGATTAAGGCAACCTATTTGGCCCGTGTGGCGATCGAACGACACCAAACCGAAAAGGCCCTGCAAGCGGCGAATGAAGATTTGGAGCGACAGGTCACCAAACGCACTCAAGATTTGCAATTGGTTGTGACCCGTTTGCAGCGGGAAATGCAGGAGCGGAAGCGCGTCGAAGATCAATTGCGCCAACGGACGATCGAACTGGAAGCCACCTTGGATGAGCTGAAAAAAGCCCAGCTTTGGATGGTGCAAAGCGAGAAAATGTCTTCCTTGGGCCAGTTGGTGGCCGGCATGGCCCATGAAATTAATAATCCGGTGAATTTTATTCATGGCAATCTTAATCATGTGCAAAGTCATGTGGAGTTGCTATTAGGTTGGACAGAAAAACTCCGGAACTGGGCCCAATCCAGTTCTTGTGCCAAGCATCCTGAATTGGTGCGGATGATTGCTGATTTAGATGAAGAATCGGATTTTGAATTTATTCAGGAAGATTTGCCTAAAATTCTATCTTCCATGAATTTAGGAACCGAGCGGATTCGCCAAATTATTCTGTCCTTGCGCAATTTTTCGCGGATGGATGAGGCTTGTTATAAACCGGTCAACATCCATGAAGGCATTGACAGCACCTTGGCGATTTTGCAACATCGGATGAAGGCTGCACCCGACCACCCGGAAATTCAGGTGAAGTGTGACTATGGCGATTTACCGGCGGTGGAATGCTATGCCAGCAATTTAAATCAGGTCTTTATGAATTTGCTTGCCAATGCGATCGAGGCAATTACTGAAAAATATCAAGTTGATCCGCTGGACGCTACGAACCCTGATTCATCAGTTAGGGGTCAATTTAAGGGCTGTATTGAAATTCAAACGCGCCTTTTGCGGGGCGATCGGGTGCAAATTCAAATTACCGATAATGGGGTGGGGATGCCGGACAGCATCCAATCGCAAATTTTTAATCCCTTTTTCACGACGAAGCCGGTTGGCAAAGGCACGGGGCTGGGAATGTCGATTAGCTATCAAATTGTGACGGAGCAACACCAGGGCCAGCTTCGGTTTAGCTCTGTGCCGGGTGCAGGATCGACGTTTACGATCGTGATGCCCCTGAAGCAAGAAGGGCAATCCACTTAGCCCCGAGCGTCAGTCAGGATGGCCAGGGCAGGAGGCAGAAGTTAGGGTTACAATAGGAACCTCACCCAAGATCGACGCGCTCTCAAGCCCATTGCGCCAGGCCTGAGCCTGCTTCTTCAGCCATTCATTCCTTCATTCAGCGGTGGCAAGCGTCAAGCGGCAATGAGCGGGGAAATTATCAGCTTTTTTTGAGTGAATGGTGTGACTTGTTGGGGGTGGCGCGGCCCGATCCGAAAGGGGCGATCGCACGTCCAAGTCTTGCGGATTCACCCAACTGTTGCTCAGCGATTCTACTGGCTCTCGTCATGAGGATGATCACAGGACTGAGTGCATTGCCTGCCTGATCTCTGTCGGTTGCCGATGGCTAGCACTGCAAGGGTATCGCAGCGCAGCGGCATAACAGCAAAATTGAGCGGCTTCAGAGAATTTTAGCTCACCACAAATAGCCTCGGCAAGTCCGCTCCAATGTCGTGCTAGCTGAGTGATTCACATATTGCCCCAATTTTGTCTCGCTGATTGTCCCCGTACGTTATCGTACTGACCGATCTCCCCTCACCACTGCCCCACCACCACCCTTCTGGGCGCTTTCGCAACCACCACAAGACCCAAACCACTGCCTCAACGACCAATATTCTGAGCGGCTTCGAGCAAACAGGCAACCCTGAAGAACAAGTGCAACGACTGGATGCGGAGCCAGCTAACGACCTACTTGAGCGGCGGTAAAAAGACCTAAACGCAGGACGCAAGATCTCTCGTTCGTCCGTTCCAATGGCTGGTTAGCTGGCTGTTACACGACTAAATCAACGTAGAGAGATAAGAATTACGCTGTTGTAAAAAGATGAGTAGGCGTTCGGCGTAATCTTCAGTTACAGCTTGTTGGATTGAGGGGCGGGTCTGAAGCAGTCGCCGCCACTCTTTAACTTTTGGAGTCTTGTCAAAAACACCAAAGTCCTTAATTGCATCGAAGACATCAAAGTAACGAAAAATGGCTGCATAAACACCATCAACGAGGAAAAACGTGTTCCCATCAAAATAACCGTCATCGCCCAGAGTTTGCTCAATCCAGAGAAATTTGCTGGCTAATTCATCACGCTTCTGCTCAAAAACTTCTTGATTAGGCGCGTTGTAGAATCCAGCAATGCTATTGAGGATGTTAGAGCCAAATTCGATCCAACTCCGATGCTTCGCTTTCTGCAATGGATCAGTAGGGTGCAGCGAACCAGGCGTGATTTCATCCAAATACTCACAAATCACTGCCGACTCAAACAGGACTTCCTCATCTACTTGCAACAACGGAACTTTGCCTAACGGTGAAATCTGGCGAAACCAATCTGGCTTATTTGCGAGATCAATGTAGGTTCGTTCATGCGGAATGCCTTTTTCAAGCAAAGTGATGACTGCTCGTTGAACGTAGGGACAAAGCACATGGCTGACCAACTCCAGTTTGGGCGTTGACATAGAAAACCTCTGATTCATTTTGCTCGATTTCCGTAATAAAAGCGCTCGTGAACGACTTTGCCATCCTTCCATTTCTGAACTGACACCTGGTCATGAGTCACTTTGCCCCAACCTGCGTGGGTGTAGTCCACGAACCATTCCGAGATAATCACATCCTCACCATAAGCGACGTTTTTGACTGCGATGCCTCAAAATTCAACCACTTTCGAGAAGAACTCGAGTTCTCTCTGACGGTTGGCTGCTTTGCCGATTGTGGCAGGAGCCTCGTTTTCCTGCATGACCACATCCTCGCCATAATACTTTTCCAACACCTCCATTGCTTTGCCTTGCAACACCAGGGATTGGATATCTTCAAAGGTCGCCTTTAAGTCGATGCTCATGATTCACCTCAAAAATTAATTGCAACTGCAACTTGTTTAGGTATATCCTAAACAAGTTGCAGTTGCAATTATCTCGCCTGAGATTTTACATATTATTGCAATTGCAATAATCTCAACTTCAATTAAAATTATGTCTGTCAAACTGAGCAAAGCCCATAATCTCGCGTGGCGGAAGTTTTTAGTCGCCCATGTGACGCTAATCGAGCAAGTTGAGCAAGATTTAGCTCAAGCAGAACTACCATCTCTGAATTGGTATGACGTTTTGTTTGCTTTGGCAGAAGCACCTGAGCAAAGACTTCGGCTTCATGAACTCGCTCAAGCCGTTCTTCTCAGTCGCAGTAACCTCACACGATTGGTTGATCGTTTGGAGGTAGCAGGATTAATTCAGCGAGAACAGTGTTCTAGCGATCGCCGAGGTGCTTTTGCTGTTATCACAGACGAGGGGTTCAAAATGCTGAATCGGATGTGGACTGTCTATGGGCAGGCAGTTGAGAAATATTTCGCTTATCACTTAAATGCAAACGAGGTGAAGTTTCTCGTAAAGATTCTCGATAGACTAACCAATGCTACGAATAGCTGAAGCAATGCTCAATGTTTGAGGATTATAAAATTTCTGAATCTGCTGCTGTGCACCAACTGCTGTGCACCAACAGATAAATGTAGTGAGCACCACCCGAAACGTAAGTCAGCTAACTATTTATTAAACCGCAGGTACAGGATAACTCCCCTCAGCAGAGTGTTGTCAAGCAGTTGCGGTCTAGCTCCGGTACTAAGAGTATTATCCCGCAGTTGCAAGATAATACCCCCCCTTATAGGACTTTTACCGCAACGATCGCCCCAGAAACACCACAGCCCTAATCCAACGGCGCGATCGCCCGTTTCACCAGGTTCTCAGCCGTCAGACCATTCAGACCCATCAGTTGACCAGCGGTAGCCGTCGTTTCGCCGCGCTTCCAGGCAAACACATCGCGCGGAGCCGTGCTGCGCAGGACGATCGCCCCTTGCCTCTGCCCAAGGAATTCAAAGAGCGCGTCGCCGCCGTCCGCGATCTGTTCCGCACCGAAGGAGGCGAATGGACAATCGATCGCGCCACCAGCCGATTCAGCGGCAAAAACACCAAAGCCAAAGCAAAGAACATCAGACAGGCGATCGAAGCCCTCGAAGGCGCGGGGCTGCTGCTGTCCTACGAAGATAACGGCAAACAACGCTGGTATGATGCCAGCCTCCAGGCGATCGCCTAGCGATTAGCGATCATCTTCAGCTCAAGATTTTTCGCGCGGCTCGATCGACCGTGCTAGGAGCGGGCCAGTAAATTGAACGGGCGATCGCTCTCTTGCAGGTTAGATTCCAAATCCGCAATTAGGCGAGGATCGTGCTGCTCCAGCAGTTGAGTGGCGGCACTGGCCTGAAGCGGCTGGGCCAGCCAATAGCCTTGGATGTAGGTGCAACCCAGGTTGGCCAGCCAGACCAGTTGTTCAGCGGTTTCCACCCCCTCAGCGATCGTGTCCATGCCCAACTGTTCCGCCAGAGTGATGATGGCGCGGACGATCGCTTGGGTGTTGTCGCGCCCGCCCAGTTGGGAAATGAAAGACTGATCGATTTTCAGCACATCCAACGGGAACCGATGCAGATAGCTGAGAGAAGAGTAGCCCGTGCCAAAGTCATCGAGACAAAGGACGATCTGGCGCGATCGCAGCTCATACATGGTGGCGGCTGCCAGATCGGAATTGTCGGCGATGGTGGTTTCCGTTAGCTCCAGCTTCAGGGTTCCGGGATTGATGTTGGTGCGATTCAAAACCTGATCAATTTGCTCCATCAGGTCAAGGCGGGAAAATTGCTTGGCGGAAAGGTTAACGGCAATTTGCAGATGCCCAAATTGTGGGAAAAGTTGTTGCCACTCCCGAAGCTGATAGCAGGCGCGATAGAGCGTCCACAGACCAAGGGTGACAATCAGGCCCGTTTCTTCGGCGATCGCAATGAACCGATCGGGGGAAATGGGCCCCAATTCCGGGTGATGCCAGCGCAACAGGGCCTCAAAACACTGAATTTCGCCCGTGCGGGCCTCGGCGATCGGTTGATAGCGCAAGCTGAAGGGCATGGGCACTTCCGGGTGACCGGCTCGATCAATGCCCATGTCCTCAATTTGAGCGATCGCCCGGCGCAGGTCATGTTCTAGGCGCAGGGTGGTGAGCACCTGTTGGTGAACGGCCCGATCGAACACCTCATGGCGCGATCGCATGGCCTTGGCCCGGCGCATGAAAATATCCGCATCCCGCAACAGCAGCTCCGCACAGTCATATTCCCGAGATCCCAGGGCAATGCCAATGCTGACGCTGGTGAAAATTTCTTGGCTGCCCAAGGTCACCGGCCGCGCCAAGGAGCGATGGATCGATTCGGCCACCTGTTCCGCCTGGGCCCGGGTGGTCACGTCTTGCAGCAAAATGGCAAATTCATCGCCATCCAACCGGGCGATCGAGTCGGTGGGCCGCAAGCAGCGCCGCAATCGGTGGGCGATCGCCACCAAGAGTTCATCCCCCGCTTGATGGCCCAGGCTGTCGTTAATCACCTTGAAGCGATCGATATCCACAAACAGGATCGCAAAGCCCCCCTGTTCCGTCACTTGCATCAGGCGGATGGTTTTGGCCAACTCTTCCATCAAAAAGGTGCGGTTGGGCAACCCGGTGAGCCGATCGTGCAGGGCGTTGTAGCGCAATTGCGATTCGGCCCGTTCCCGCTCCTGAATTTCCTGTTGCAGTTGTTGCACCGCCGCCCGCAGCTTCAGGGTGCGCTGTTCCACCAGGCTTTCAATTTGCATGTTGAAGCTGGCCAGCTTCACATCGCTTTGGTGGCGCAAGATGGTGCAGCCAATGCCCGCGGCCGCCAACCGCAGCAGGTTGCATTCCGCATCCGTCCAAAGCCGATCGGTTCGGCAGCGATCGAACCCCAAGAACCCCCAAAATTCCCCTTGCAAAATCATGGGCAACATCAAAACCCCATGAACCGTCTGCCCATGCCAAAAGCTGCGATAGGCATGGTTGGCGGGCAAATCTTGCAGCCGGAAATTCAACACCCGATCGGTGCTGAGGTATTCATACCAACTGGGGTCTAAATCTTTGTAGGCAATGTTTTGCAGCTCCAAATGCTCCATTTGCAGCGTCAGCCCGGCGCGAGTCCATTCCCAACGCTGGCTGGTGAGCAGCTCGCCCGTGACCGGGTGGGGATGGTTCCGAAACACATAGGCTCGATCGGCCTGGGTCATGCTGCCCAGCACCTGCAGGGTTTGGGTAATGGCACGATCGCCATCGGGCAACAACATCAAGCAGCGCATGGCTTCCCCCACCGCCATCGCCGTCGCATCCCGCTGCTCCAAGTCCTGTTCCGCCAGGCGCAAGGCCTTGGCTAAGGTAGGTTCCAACCGTTCGTCTAGCCCCTCAATCAACAGCAGGGGTTCCCCATGATCCGGCAAAGTCAACCGCGAACAAAGACAGGGCAGCGACACCAACTCCCCTTGGCGATAAAACGTCCAATGTTCTGTCCAGGTCTGCCGCTTGCTCAGAGCTTGCTGAATTCGCTCTAGGCGCATCCGCACTTGCTCGTGGCGGCCATGCTGGGCATGTTTCACCCAAGCCCGCAGGCTCGATCGGCTCCAGAGTTCGCTCCCCGATCGATTGGCCCAATGGAGCCGCATGGCGAACAGATCAATCACCCAAATGGGCGAAGTCAGTTGATCCAGTAGTTGCAGGGGTGGCGGAGTCAAGATTGAACTAGTGCGAAGGGGATTAAACGCTTCCGTCATGGATCCGCAAAGATAGTGAGCTAGGAGACGTAGACCAACCTAGAGACCCTGATCACCTTCAAGACCGGTAGCGGGGCGATTGAGTCTAATCCCTATCCCCACACCAAACAGCAGGCTATCCGCCCTTTGTGGGTGGGCCGCAGATCCAGATTCCACAGCCAACTTTGGGTCAGGGGGTTCAGACCTGTCCAAATCCTAGCCAACCGATTCGACAAAATACGGAAAAGTACGGAGATAGCCCAAGAAATCTTGGGAAAACTGCCGAAATCAACAGCGATCAACCGCAGGGGCGCGTCCGAAACTTCACGGAGCGAGGCATTCCGATGAGATCCCAAGGAAATAGATACACTTTCAGCAAGGGTAGATGGGCAACCGTAGAACCGGTTCGCTTTGCTGGCAACGGCTTCAGCCTTGGCGCGTTGCTGTCTTATCTTTAGCCGATCGATCTGCCATTTGTCGATTGCTTTTGAGGATGAACGGGGGTTCCCCTCTATCCTGTCAAGGGAGCCTCTGTCGCTGTGTGATCGGCTGCCAAATTTCTTGTGATCTTTTTGAGCATAGGGATTGATCTGAGGTGGGTCAATGCCTGAGCAGAAGCCAAAACTATCTCCTGGGTCGGTTAAGGCGATCAATCTCCGCATTAGTCCCGATCGATGCTAATTCGGTATTGATGGGGTGCGCTGGATTTGGCGAAAATTTTCAGGATTGCGGTGGCAGAATTCGTCTGAATTGAGGGGAACTATCCTGAGATCACGCTGAAGTCTTGGAGAAACCGGATTGCGATCGCGCCAGGTTCAGTCCAGAAAATCAGCCACCAGCCGTTAGCCCCCAAAAGCGAGCAGCCAGTCAAGCCCAACGCTTAACTCAAAACCCAGCCCAATCTTCAATCTCAAATTGATCTCCAAATAAAGCCCCAAATTCAACTCAGCAATCAACCTGGTGATTAACCCAGCCATCACACTGGTCAACTAACCTCACGCCTAACTCTCATTTCCAAAAATGTCTAATTGGGCGATGGGCGGCTCTGAGGCGCTGTTTAGCTCATTAGCAGTTTTTGAGTGAGTCCGAGGCCCAGTTTGGGCGGTTTTGCGCAGGCCTACGGCGATTTTCGAGTGTTTTTCAATTTGGGCCATGATTTCGCGGGCCCGGGCGATCGTGCTGGGGGGCAACCCAGCCAGGCGGGCCGCTTCGATGCCGTAGGAGCGATCGGCTCCGCCCGGTTGCACCTGATGCAAAAACACAATGCGATCGGGCAATTCTTTGACGGCCACTTGGTAGTTGGCCACGTTGTCTAACAGGGTGGCCAGTTCGTTTAGCTCGTGATAGTGAGTGGCAAAGATCGATCGCGCGCGCAGTTCGCTGGCCAAATATTCCGCCACCGACCAGGCGATCGCCAGGCCATCAAAGGTGGCCGTTCCGCGCCCAATTTCATCAAGCAAGACCAGGGATCGATCGGTGGCGTGGTTGAGAATATTGGCCGTTTCGTTCATTTCCACCATGAAGGTCGATTGCCCGGTGGCCAAGTCATCCACCGCCCCCACCCGGGTAAAGATTCGATCGCAGATTCCCAAATGGGCCGCCTGGGCTGGCACGTAGGATCCCACCTGGGCCATGAGCTGAATGAGGCCCACTTGCCGCAAATAGCAACTCTTGCCGCTGGCGTTGGGCCCCGTGAGCACCACTAAATCGGGCAAATGGGGCCCGTCGGGTAAATCGGCCTGAGGCTGATTGGCCGATGACCCAGGCGAGGGCGCAAGGGATGGATCAAAAGTGGCATGGCCAGCCGAGTCAAGGGCTGGATTAAGGTCTGAACTAAGGGGTGGATTTTTTGAGCGATCGGACGGTTGATCAAAATCGCGATCGCCCTGATCAGGTCGGGTATTAATTGATACATCAATTGACACATCCATGGATGCACCCAAGGAAGCAGCCACCAGCGAACCGGACTGGCTCCCCGTCCGATCGCCCGATCGTTCATACCCCAACTGGGTCGAGTTGGGCACAAAGAACCCTTCCGGTAAGGATTGTTCAACCACCGGGTGGCGACCCTGCTGAATCTCGATCGTGCGGCCCTGATCAATCACGGGTCGGCAATAGCCCCGGGCGATCGCCAGCTCGGCAAAGTTGGTCAACACATCGATCGCCGCCACTGCCAGGGCCACCTTGCGAATTTGATTCGCCAACTCCCCCGTAGCCGATCGCAACTCACAGAAAATCTCGTATTCCAATCGGTTCAGATCTTCACGGGCCGACAAAATTCGCGCTTCCCGTTCCTTCAACTCCGGGGTGATGTAGCGCTCTTCGTTCACGAGGGTTTGCTTGCGGATATAGTCCTCGGGCACGAGATCCGCCTTGGCCCGGGACACGCCAATGAAGTAGCCAAAGGTTTTGTTGTAGCCCACTTTCAGGGTGTTGATGCCGGTGCGTTGTCGCTCGATCACCTCCAAGTTGGCCAGCCAGTCCCGATCGCCCGCCGATTGTTGGCGCATGGTGTCCAAGGCATGGTTCACACCATCCCGAACAAGGCCGCCTTCGGTGACGGACAGGGGCGGCTCATCAACCAAGTGACTGCGTAGGCGATCGCCCAGTTGCTCCAGGGCCGGCGGCACTTGTTGCAACACGCGGAAGTAGGGCGATCGGCCTCCGCTCACCACTTGGGCCAACTGCGGCAACCGACCTAAGGAATCCGCCAAAGCCACCAAATCCCGGGCGTTGGCCGTGCCCGCCCCGGCCCGCCCCGCCAATCGCTCTAGGTCATACATTTCCCGCAGCAGCCGTTGCAGATCCTGGCGCAAGTCGGGCTGGTCAATCAGTTCCCCGATCGCCCCTTGGCGGGCCCGAATTCCGTCCAAATCCAGCAGGGGTTGCAGCAACCAACGACGCAGGGCCCGACCGCCCATGGCCGTTACGGTGCGATCGAGCGCCCACAGTAGCGATCCGGTCAGGGTTCCATCGCGCACGGTTTGGACAATTTCCAAATTCCGGCGGGTTTGGTAATCCAGAATTAAATAGTCTGTAATTTCGTAGGTTTTGAGCAGTTGCAGCGGAATTTCGCGGGTTTGGTCTTCGGAGCTGGGATGGGTTTCCGTGAGATAGGTCAACAGCCCGCCCGCCGCCCGGGCCGCCAAGGGCCGGCGATCGCAGCCCACCCCTTCGAGCGATCGCAGCCGGAAGCGATCGAGTAATCGTTGCCTTGCTTCCGCCAGCCCAAACCGCGATTGGGGCCGCAGGGCATAGCAAAACTGGCCGGGTAACCAATCGGGAAAGTCCCGCCCCTTCAGGTGCGATCGACTCTCGCCCGGCCGCAACAGCCCCACCAGATCCAGCGCATTCACCGGCACTAACACTTCCGACGGACTCAGGCGCAACAGCTCTTGCACCAAGGGTTCTGGGTCTTCCCCTTGGGTGGCCCAAAATTCCCCGGTGGAAATGTCCGCATAGGCCAAGCCCCAATGGCGACGCTCCAGCACGATCGCCGCCAAAAAGTTATTTTTGCGGGCCGCCAACATGCCCTCTTCGAGCACCGTCCCCGGCGTGAGAATTCGGGTCACCTCCCGCCGCACCAACCCCTGAGCTTCGGCGGCATCCTGGGTTTGGTCACAGAGGGCCACCGCATAGCCCTTTTCCACCAGTTGCGCCGCATAGCGCTCGATCGCGTGGTGCGGCACACCGGCCATGGGTACGCGCCCAATATCTTTGCCGCCCTCCTTGGAAGTCAGCACCAACTCCAGCACTTCCGCAATCGTGCAAGCATCCTGGAAAAAAGTCTCGAAAAAGTCGCCCACTCGATAGAGCAACAGGGCTTGGGGATGTTGTTCTTTGACCGAGACATAGTGCTGCATCATCGGCGTGAGCTGATCGCGGTTCAGCAGCCGATAGTCAGCGTTAGGAATCTCACGCGGCGTGGCAGAGGCACTCATATGGCCAAAGGAGTCTTTCGGAGTCTTTCATAGTATCGGGCAACGGTTGGTCGTGGGGGCTTCCGCCCGCCCAGCGCAACCGTTGAAACCGACCCTGCAAACCGGTCGATCGCCTGAGCTAGCATGGCCAGGGCAAGCTTGGCTCCGTTGAACCAGCCCTTGGACTCAGCCCCCGGGATGAGGCAACGATCCAAAGTAGCCTTCAAAAGTAGGCATTCACAGGAACGGCTCCAAGTCACGGTTCAAACAACAGCCAGCCCCTAACCATCAGCATCAGCAAGCAGGAGGACACCACCATGGGCCGAGCGATCGAGCGAAGTTGTGTGGCAACAGCGATCGGGGTTGTGGTCTTGGGCGGTGCGCCCGCTTGGGCCCTGTCGGCCAGCCAGCGATCGGGCGATGTGGGCCCCAGTGTGGTGCGCTTGCAACGACAACTGAAAACCCTGGGTAATTACGGCGGCCCCCTCAATGGCCAGTTTGATAACGCCACGGCCGCTGCCCTAGAAGCCTTCCAGCGATCGCGGGGTCTCTATACCAAGGGGGCGGTGGATATTGTGACGAAGCGATCGCTCCTGGAAGCCACGGGGGCTGATTTAACCTTGGTGGCGAATTTGCAACCGGGCGATCGGGGCCCCAGCACCAGGGAATTGCAACGGCTCCTGAATCGGTTGGGCTTTTTGGCCGCCGAACCCACTGGCAATTTCGACAGCCCCACTCGCCAAGCCCTGGAACGGTTTCAGCAATCCCTGAACCTCTCAACCACCGGTCATGTGGACTTGGCCACCATGCAGGCCCTGCGCGATCGAGCCGGAACCGACAGCGGCCAAGGCACGCCAACCCAGCCCAATCGCCCGATTTCCAGCCAACCGGCCACAGCCAGCAATGGACTGGGGCCCGGCCAACGGAGCGCCGCCGTTCGGCAACTGCAAACCCGCTTGCGCCAGTTGGGCTTTTTCACAACCACGCCCACGGGGTTCTATGGGCCCATCACCAGCCGGGCGGTGCGAGCTTTCCAACAGGCGGCGGGGTTGACCGCCACGGGCCGGGCCACACCGGAAACCCTGCGGGCGATCGAAACCCGTCTGGCGGCCCAACCGGCGAATGCCCGATCGACCAATGCCCGATCGACCAATGGGCAACCCGCCGATCGCCAAGCAGTCAGCCAGCGATCGACCCAGCCAACACCAGCCCAACCGGCCACCCCGGTCAACCCGCCCGATCGCCCGTCCATGCGGCCCCTGAATCCCGATTACCAGGCCTTGAAACCCGGGGACAGCGGCGATCGGGTCAAGGCCCTGCAAGATCAGTTGCGAGCCTTGGGATTCCTCAAAGCCCGCAGCACCGGATTCTATGGCGACATCACCCAAGCGGCTGTCACCGCCTTCCAGCAATCGCGCCAACTCCCCGCCACGGGCCAAGCCAGCCCCGCCACCCTCAGGGCCCTGTTTGGGGCCTCCAGCGGCAGCCAAGCCAGCCCTGGCCCCAACTCGGCAACGCCAGCCCGCGCCGTCCCTGCCTTCCAATCGCCTCGGCCCGCCGCCGCCCCGCGAGCCATTCCCAACACCAGCCCCCTGGCCCAGCGATCGCCCAGTGCCCGCAGTGATGATCGATGGCTGATGCCGGGCGATCGAGGGGTGCGCGTCACGGCCCTGCAACAGCGCCTGGCTGCCCTTGGTCTCTTGGGGTTCGATCGGGTAAACGGAGTCTATGACAACCTCACCGCCCAGGCCGTCATCAACTTCCAGCGATCGCGACGACTCAGCCCCACCGGCATTGCTGACCTAACCACCCAACGGGCCATGGGCCTGCTTTGAGGTGGCGCTCCCACGCGATCGGCTCATCCCCTCTCCACCTTCCTATGCAACTCCCTGACCCCCGGCCTCGCCCCCGGCCCCTCTGGCTGGAATGGACCATTGTTAGCAGCCTCGTGGCCGGAACCGTTGGCTTTGGGCAACATCACCTGGCCTCTTGGCCCCAGTTCCCTTGGCTGCCCTGGTTGGGGCCCTTGCTGGGTGCGCCCTTTGTGGGGCTGGCCCAAGGCTTCGTGCTGCGATCGCACCTGCGCCGGGGCAAAGCTTGGGCCAAGGCCAGCGCGATCGGCCTTTGGGTGGGTTTATCGGCCGGTGGTCTGATGGTCTGGTTGGGGCAGCGGTTGCCCTCAGGCAATTTCTCAATTCTGCTAGCGGCCTTCCCGATCGCCGCCGCCATCCAAGGAGCCTTCCAAGCCCCCGTCCTGCGATCGCGCGTGCAACACCCCAACCGCTGGATTTTGATCTGTGCCCTGGCCTGGTTCGTGAACCTTTTCCCCATGTTGGTTTTTGGGGCCATGAGCCTGGACTGGCTCGATGGCGCAATTATCCCCGCGAGCTACACCCTGCTGAATGGCCTCCTGAGCGGGGCGATCGTGGGGCTAATTCGGGGCGTTGGCCTCAGCCTACTGCTCTATCCCCCAGCCCCCCGGCAGCCGGCCCAATCGTCCGGATCTTGACGGGGCGATCGCCCGCAGCCAGCCGCTCAAAGCAACACATCCCAGAACAGTCCCCAGGAACAGCCCCAGAATCCTCTTGAATACTTTTTGAATACTTTCTAGAAAGTTCCTAGAAAAATTTTTCTGAAACCCTTGACAAATCAAAAAACTCTTGGCATTCTACTAAAGCGTCAAACGCAAGCGGGTGTAGCTCAGTGGTAGAGCGTCACCTTGCCAAGGTGAATGTCGCGCGTTCGAATCGCGTCACCCGCTCTTTAAAAACAAAAAGCGACTGATTGGAGAAATCTGATTGGTCGCTTTTGTTTTGCGCACTTTCTTGGTGCATTGGTTCGATCCCGATCGCGATCGTCGGCAAAAACACAACCCCCGCCCCCTTCAGTTGCCAGCTCGGGCCAGGTATTCCACGGCAGACACAAACAGCGCGATCGCCTCAGGAGCGCTCCACGATGCCCCAAGATCATATCCAGCGCTGGATCGTAGTTTTTTGGCTTCAGCTCCAATCACCAAATCACTGATTAGAGTTCAGATACAAAATTAGCGATATCCGTATAGAAATTGAGAAATTAGGCTAAAAAAGATACCCAAAAAGGAAGTTAATTGAAGTTTCTATGAAGAGCAGTTCAAGTGTCTTGAATGGCCCAAACAGATCGAATATCGTTAGCTATATACCCAGAAGAGATGTGTTTTCGACAAAAGCTCCTGATGTCGAACTAGCAATTCAAGTTAGTCATTGCATCTTCACTTAGATAAAGCACTGGGTTTGAATTGCGCCAGTCAATTCCACCGCACCTACCAAGCCCTTCACTCCTCCTACTCTATCCTTGCCGGTCAATGACAATGGAACGACAAACTACCAATCTAGTTAGCTTTTGGGGTCGTGCAGTTGGCTCCGCTGCGGTTGCAGTCGTCGCTTCAGCACTGTCTGCCGCCAGCGCTCACGCTGTTACTTTTAACTTTACAAATATCACTGGTAATAGCCCAGCCAATGCCCTCTCAGGTGAGAGCCAACTGCGCCTTGATGTGACTGATAGCGGCAGCAATAAAGTGCTGTTCAAGTTCAGCAACAAGGGCCCGGCGGCATCCTCAATCACTCAGATTTATTTTGATGATGTGGATAGCTCGCGCTTCCTGAAGACCTCGGGTGTCGGCATCAACGACTCCGGTGCTGGTGTTAATTTTGACTCGTTGGACAGTGGCGGCAACTTGCCCGGCGGCAACACGGTCAAATTTGATGAAGATTTCAACTTCAAAGCCAAGTCGCCTGTGCAGCCCAGCGGCGTAAACCCGGGTGAGTGGGTTGAGTTTCTGTTTAGCCTCAATACGGGCAAAACCTTCAATAGCCTGATTGACGCGATCACGGCCGGTGCATTTGACATTGGTTTCCACGTTCAAGGATTTGCCAACGGCGGCAGTGAGTCCTTCGTGATTGCCACCCCGACTCCCGCTCCGACCCCGACTCCCACTCCCACTCCGACCCCAACCCCGACTCCCACTCCTGAGCCTACGCCGGAACCCACTCCGACTCCGACCCCGACTCCTGAGCCTACGCCGGAACCGACTCCGACTCCCACTCCGACTCCTGAGCCTACGCCGGAACCGACTCCCACTCCTGAGCCGACCCCCGAGCCGACTCCTGAGCCTACGCCGGAACCGACCCCGACTCCCGAGCCGACCCCAGAACCGACTCCCACTCCTGAGCCTACGCCGGAACCCACTCCGACCCCGACTCCCACTCCTGAGCCGACTCCTGAGCCGACCCCGGAACCCACTCCCACTCCCGAGCCTACGCCGGAACCGACTCCGACCCCGACTCCTACTCCTGAGCCGACCCCGGAACCCACTCCGAAGTCTGTGCCGGAACCTGTGAGCGTGATGGGCTTGGTGGCTTTGGGTGCTGCGCTGCGCACCATGAAGCGCCGCCGCAACTAGACCCGATCGCCTAGATGGGTGAAACCCAGTTCTGAAACCTGTTCTGTCTAGCTAATGTTGCAGCCCCTGAGATCCTGAGCGGATTTCGGGGGCTTGTTTGTAGGCGAGGTTATTCAGTGGGAAACAGGCCGATCGGGATTCGCTACCCTGAAACTAGCCAGCCTTGAGCGAGGGCGCGGGAGTTGGTTTGAGTTCACATTCAGCGATCGGGAACGATCGGGAGGATTGCGATGTTGTTGCCCCAAGCGATTCGAGATTACGTCAAAGCCCAGTTCCCGATCGAACAGCAAGAAACCGTGCTGGGAATTTTGGTGAACTATCCCCAAGACCCGGCCGCCACAGCCCACACGGAGCAAGTGTTAATGGCGGCGCTGACCCTGGCGGGTGGCAACCTGGGACAGTTGAAGGCCTATGTGGAAGTGGCGATCGAGGATGAGGCGGAGTTGCTGGGTTGGGCGGCGGCGGAAGGGATGCACCCCTAATCGGTTTTTTTGAGGGGACGCAAGTAGCCCTCGATCGCGAAGTCTTGGCCCACTGATCGCCAGGTGACCCGCTCCAGGGCGATCGCGTCGCCCATTTGCGTCAGCCCCAAATCGCCCACCGGGGACGGAGCTGCCACGCCGCCGACAATTTTGGGCGCGATAAACGCCAGGATTTTTTGCACCGATCCATCGGCGATCGCCTGGGCCGACAGGGCCCCGCCACATTCCCACAACACCGATAGAAATTGCCGCTGATTCAACACCTCGATCGCCCGGGCCGGCGACAGGTCGGGCACTTCCTGCACCTCAACACCCCGATCGCGCAACCAAGCTTGCATTTCCGGATTTGCCCCCGGCAAAGTCAACACCAAAGTTGGCGCTTCCGACGGCTCCCACAGGTGCAAAATTCGACCATCCGCCGTGGTTTGGGGCAACTCTAGCCGCCGGGTCATCACCACCCGCAGCGGATCGTGACTTTCCAGGCCGTGGCTGGTGAGCTTGGGGTTATCGCGCCGCACCGTGTTGCCCCCCACAATTACCGCATCGCAACCGGCCCGCAGGTGATGCACCTCCGCCCGGGCCCGCTCATCGGTCACCCAAGCGCTGTGGCCGTGGGTGGTGGCGATTTTGCCATCCAGGGTCATGGCATATTTCAAAATGCCCAGGGGCCGACCCTGCTGAATTCGATAAAAAAACGGCTCATTCAGCCGATCGCACGCGGCCCGTTCCACCCCCACCAGGGTTTCAATGCCCGCCGCATTCAAGGTGGCAATCCCTTGGCCCGCCACCTGGGGGTTCGGATCCATCGTTCCAATCACCACTTTGGCCACGCCCGCTGCCACCAGCGCCTTGGAACAGGGCGGCGTGCGGCCATAGTGATTGCAGGGTTCAAGGCTGACATACACGGTGGCTCCCCGCGCCCGATCGCCCGCGGCCCGCAAGGCAAACACCTCCGCATGGGGCTGGCCCGCGCCGGGATGGAACCCTTCTCCCACCACTTCCGTACCCTGCACAATCACGCTACCCACCATTGGGTTTGGGGCCGTGCGCCCCAGGGCCTGACGCGCCAACGCTAAACAACGGCGCATCATTGCCCGATCGAACTCGGTGGCAGCGGGGGCATCGACGGCGACAAACTCAGACATAGGACGAGACAGGAGCAAGGGCGATCGCGATCGAATCCGTGATTCTTTCAACCAAATGGTATAGGCAGAGGCCCATCCACCCCCCAAAATGGCCCGATTCTGTTCTGAAGTGCCTTACCCGTCCACTGGCCGATCGGGATCGATGCCGAGGGCGCGTAACTGTTCCGCCAGGCGATCGGCCCGTTGGCGCTCCTGTTCTGCCCGTTGGCGCTCCTCCTCGGCCCGTTGGCGCTCCTGTTCTGCCTGCTGGATGGCGGCTTCGGCGCGCGATCGCTCGTTCACCAGTTGCTCGCCCAATTCCGCATAGGTCAAAAAGGGCTGACCGTTGGGCTGAAACAGATTCAGGCCAGTTTCGGTGAATTCAAAGCGGATACCCAAGCGCGGACTCACCCAATTTTCCATGGACTCGATCGGGGTCAGCCAGGGTGTTGGTGCTTCCCCGCGCAAAAATCCGCTGAGTTCATGGCGATCGGGGTCATAGATGTAATATTCCTCGACTCCGTGGCGATCGTAAAACGTCTGTTTTTTCAGCATTTCTGCTAATCGATTGCCGGGCGACAAAATCTCAAAAACCACCTGGGGGGCGATGTTTCCTTCGCGCCATTGCCGATAGGAACCCCGATCGCCCTTGGCCACCCCAAACACCACCATCACATCGGGTGCTTGGCGGGTTTTGTTGTCGCCTTCCACGGGATACCACAGCAAGTCGCCTGCCACAAACACCTGATCATTCTGGGCAAAGATCCAATCCAGATTGCCTTGAATGACTGTAATCCAGCGGAATTGTTGGGTGTTGTCTGCCATCGGTTGGCCGTCGCTGTCGGGATAAATCACCGCTGGAGGAGTTTGCGGATCCAGATGAGCAATCATGGGGTGGGCCTCGCGGGTGTTGCGGTTGCGGTTTGGGCCATGGCTCCCATTATGCCCATGCGGTTTGGGTGGAGCCTCAGGAAATTCGCGGCTGATGCACCGATTCGGCGGGCATTTGTTGCACGATTTCCATAGTTTTGATGCTAACGGTGCAGACGCGCTGAATCAAATCGATCGCCCGTTCTTTGTAGTCGGCAAAGCGATAAGTATTAAACAGTTCGCGAATGGTGGGGTCTTTGGGGGTCTTTTCTTTGTGTTGATCCAAGACCCATTCGATCGCGCTGCGGTTGCCAAGTTTGTAGTCCCAAGCGATCGGGGGAATGTTGCTGAGGGTAGTGAGCCGATCGATTTGAATGGTTCCCTTGGTTTTGTCGGCTTTCAGTTTGGGTGGGTTGGCTTTTTCGTCGGGGGGCAGGTCGGTGCGATCGAGCGGGTAGGGTTCGATCGTTTCGTAATTAATATGCCAATCCATCAGGTCGCGGCCCCAATTTGCCCATTGCCAAAAGTCTGCGTAGAGGGGCAGTCGGGGAAAGTCGCGTTTGAGGTTGATTTCGTATTTTTGCCGATAGGCGGGATGGTGCAAAACGGCGTAGGTGTAATGAAAAATATCGAGCCGTTGAATCTGTGAATCCTGATAGTTTTCGCGGAATTGTTGCAGCGCCCAATCGGTGATGTTTTCGCTGCGATTGCCGTCGCGATCGTATGTATAGAGAGGTAGACACTGAGCCGCAGTTCCTACCAAGTGCAGGTCAGGTACAGCATCAGTTGATGTGACCATAAAAGGAGATTGGGTTCCAGCATCGGTTGCGCTAATAATTCTATTTTCAGAGTTCACACTTGGATATAAGCTGAATACTTGATAAACCATTCCATTAAAATGTTTATCAAAGTAAAAATATTTTTTAGAAAAGGAACGCCAAGCCCCAATACGAATACAATCTTTTGTGAATTCTTTGGCGATTCCAGAAGACAAATATTTTTCGGTTTCGCGATCCCATTTCATATCGAGAGAATCGCGGCGCTTACCAGTTTTTAGGCGCTCTTGATAGGCGGCGATCATATACTTTACTTTCTGCTCAAGGCTTTCGCGAGAGAAGTCATAAACCCACTCATCTCGCTGGGTTGCAACGCCGCGTGAAAACAGACGAAAGATGGATTGATCGCCCCGGCCCGCCTTCACTTCCTTATCAACCAGCGGCAACAACTGATCAAAATCGTTATCCGTCTGATTAATCCAGTTTTGTTTTGCATCGGGCCTAATCCGCACCATCTCGGACTTGGCCAACAACTCCAGCGAGCTTTCAGCCAAAAACCGCAGCTTTTCCTTAGCCGTCGCCATTTCCGGCTGATCGATATAGAAAATTCGGCAATTGCGTTTTTCTCCTGATTCAACTGGCAGCTTCACACAAAAGGTGATCGCCACGCCCGCTTGAATTCCAAACACATTGTGCGTCGTACCCGAAAGCTTCGGATTTTCGCGCACATCACCCCCTAAATCCAGCAAGTAAATATAGTCAAATTCCTCAAAAAAGCACTTCCGAACGCCATCAAAAGCCCGAGAGTTAATGAATGATCGATTCGTAATAAACGAAATGATTCCCTGACCACGCAACCGATCAGCCGCCCAGCGATAAAACCGCACATACATATCGTAAACAGCGATTTGATTTTGGGCTGTTCCTTTTTTGATATAGCTTTCCTTAACTCGCTTATCAATTTCCTTGTAAGGACGATTTGGATTGCGGAGATTAAAATTCTCTTGCCAAGCGTTATAGGGCGGATTGCCAATAATCACCGTCAAATCTTCCGCATTTTGCCGCCGAATCCGTTCCGTATTTTCCACCGAAATCGAAAACAGATCCTTTTGCTCCTCCTTCAGCCCCGCATGATCCAACGTATCCAAAAAGCAAATATTGTTGAACTCCTCATAGCTCCCCATCTTCTGCTGATAGCAATATTCAATATTCAAATTCGCAATGTAGTACGGCAAAATTGCCACCTCATTGCAAAACAAATCCTCTCGATATTTTTGCTTCAGCTTTTTCTCCGGCCAAAGATCAATCAACTCCGTGATAAACGTCCCCGTCCCCGTCGCCGGATCAAGAATCTTCACGCCCGGATCAGATAACAGCCGATCAAAATGTTTATCCAGCAGGTAATTTGTCCCCTGGATCATGAACTTCACAATTTCCGACGGCGTGTAGACAATCCCCAGGCGATCGGCCGCCTTCGGGTTATAGGCCTTGTAGAAATTTTCGTAAACCGACTTCAGAAACTCTTGCTTCTCGTGATGATCCGCGATCGCCGCCGACTGCTGCCGAATCACCCCGTAATAGTGGTCGATCGACTTCAGCACATTTCGCCGCAACCCACCCGTAAAAAACGTATCCACCACCGATTGCACTTGCCGCGCAATATTGTTATCCCGGTGAAATTGCGCGTCATTAAACACATTCAGGAAAATATCCTCAGACAAAATATGCTGAATCAAAATTTCCTGCACATCAAACAGCGTAATTTGCGGATTAATCGACGTTTTGCAGGTTTCCCAAAACCGATCGCGCAACTCCAAAAACCGCTGATTGCTGGTTTCTTCCTGGGCGATCGTTTCCCGCAACACCTCCACAATTTGCGGCAAATCCTCCCGAAACTTCTCGATCGCCTGCCGGAATCCCTTCACCTCCGGCCGCTCATAATCTAAAAACTGATTGAGGCAACGATCCAACGCCGCCGCATCCGCCAATTCAATCCGAAACGCTTCCTCACCGCTTTGAATCAGAACCGCCGTTTCGGTGTTTTCAAATAAAATATTGTCGTCGGGATAGCCCTTTTCAAATTTGGCTGCAATTTCCCGATCTAAATCATCTTTGGTGTCTTTGGCTTCCCAGTAGCCCAAATCGAAGCGCAGGGCATTTTTCACCACCCCATCAAACTTGATGATGTTGCCTCGGGCCGTGCGAGTCGAAATTTCCTCCACCAATCGATAGTTGCGGGGCCGACAATAGCCATCTAACAAATTGGCAAAGGATTTTCGCAAATTGCTTTCGTTGAATTGCCCGCCATATTGCTTGCAATCGGCTAAATCTGCATAGTAGCGATCGATCAGCAAGCGCGACATATCCCAATCTCCCAGCCAAAATGCGGACATCCCACCCGCAAAGATCCTATTTTTTTGTATCACATTTCAGGAAGCCGTAGCGATTTTGCGGATCGGATTTTTCCGCATCGATCGCTCCATTCAACAAGGACCGATCGGGTAGGGGCGTACCGCTGTACGCCCTCCAACCGGGTCGATCGATTGCCATGAATTGACAATTCGAGATTTCGCGTATCGGAGGGCGCATGGCGATGCGCCCCTACGGGAATTGATCGATTTTTTCCGCATCGATCGCTCCATTCAACAAGGCCCGATCGGGTAGGGGCGTACCGCTGTACGCCCTCCAACCGGGTCGATCGGTTGAGTGGTCAGAATTTTCGGTATATGGGAGAAAAATCAACCATTTCATCACAATTTAGCCTTACTTCCATCCAACCGACGGGATGATCGATTCAGTTGATCATTGACATTTAAGGATTCATATTTTCTCAGCAGTTTGATGCGATCTTAAGGATCACGCAAACTAATCACTCAGAACAAAAGTAAGTGCAATGACTGTAGTAGCCGTGTTGGGCATGGGGTTAATGGGTCGGGCCGCGGCCGGGCGGCTGGCAGCAACGGGGCAGGAGGTGCTGGCTTGGAACCGATCGCCCGAGGCCCTGGAACCGTTGCGAGGGATCGATCGCCTGAACACCACGACGGACTTGGCAGCGGCGATCGCCCCGGCCGATCGGGTGGTGTTGTGGCTGGCGGATGGGGCCGCGATTCGATCGGTGCTGCTGGATCGGGCGATCAGGGCGCTGTTGGCGGACAAAACCGTGGTGCATATGGGGACGATCGCCCCCGAGGAAAGCCGGGCGATCGGCGCGGAGTTGACCGCTTTGGGCTGTGACTATTACGAAGCGCCCGTCCTGGGCAGCATTCCCGAACTGAGCGCGGGCAAGTTGCTGTTGATGGTGGGGGCCACGCCACAGCAGTTTGAGTGCGATCGGGCTTGGTTACAAACCTTTGGCCCTGAGCCGCTGTTGGTGGGGCCCGTGGGGTCAGCGGCGGCCCTGAAACTGGCCATGAATCAGTTGATTGGGTCGCTCACCACGGCGTTTGCGGCCAGTTTGGCTCTGGTGCAGCGGGAAGGGATTGCCGTGGAGACTTTTTTGCAGATTTTGCGACCCAGCGCCCTCTACGCGCCGACCTTTGACAAGAAATTGCAACGGATGCTCGATCGGGACTTCGATCGCCCCAATTTCCCCACGAAGCATCTGCTGAAGGATCTGGACTTGTTCAGCCAGGCGGCGGGGGCCCAAGGAATCGAGACGGCTCCGGTGCAGGCAGTGCGGGCGGTGGTGGAACGGGCGATCGCTCTGGGGTTGGGCAACACGGACTATTCGGCGCTGTTTGCGGCGATTGCTCCGGTGACGGAACCGGAACCTTAGGCCGATTGGGCAGCGGCGTGAATGGGCGATCGTTGGGGCGATCGTTTTTAAAATGAGCTTTGGGCTACGGCGGCCGTTGCCAACGGTCATGGTGACCGCTGTTTAGCCCTTGAAGCTTTCATCGATTCATCGTTGAATAGTTATTCTAAATTCATTACCCCCGATCGCCCGCCCGATCGACCCGCCTGCTCCCATCCCCTAGACCCCAAGTTGCTGCCATGTCCTCTGTTCTGTTGAATCCTGTCGATCGCACCACCGGGCCCCGCGCCTGTCGGGTCTACATCGTCGGTGCGGGCGTGGCGGGTTTGTTGACCGCTTGGGCCATTCGCCAAACGGGCCAAAAGGAACTGCCCTTGGTAATGGTCGATCGCGCCGCCACACCGGGGGCGGGCCTGACGGCGGGCAATGGACGCAGCTTGACGGCCACCGAAGGGCTGGTGGCCGGTGGTCTCACGGCCGCGCAATTGGCCCAGGCCTTTGAAACACCTGTGGATCATGGGGGCTATGCCTATCCGGGGTTTGTGGCTCAGGGGGCCGATCGAGCCGCGATCGGGGCATTTTTGGAGCGGGCGCGGGCCCAGGAAGCCACGGCGGCCGATCGGGAGCGGGCCATGCTGCAATTGGGGTTCCGCAATTTGCACCTCTGGCGCGAGCTGGCGGCCCAGGATCCCGCTTTGGCGGCCCGCACCGGTTTGCAATTGGGGGCGAAACTGCGGGTTTATCAGGGTTCTCAAGCCGCCACTAAGGCCAGCCAAGAGGTGGCGCGGCTGCACCGGGCCGCAGGCGATCGCTCCGTGGCAGCTCTGGTGTCGGTGGCGGAGGCCTTGGCCCTGAATCCCGGTTTGGCTCCTTTTTTGGGAGCGGCGGCCTTTGCGGGCCAAATCACCCGCCAACCGGGGGGCGCGATCCATGCGGGCCGATTGGTGGCGGAATTGACCGATCGGTTGAATCAAATGGGGCGAATTCAGTGGCAACTGAACACGGAAATTGCCGGAATCGATCGGGATGCCAGCGGTCAAATCCAGCAATTGCGGGCCCACCAAGGGGGCAAGGCGATCACCCTCGGTCGCGCTACCGATCGGTTCATCTTTGCCACGGGGTTTGATCCACTGCTGGAACAAAGCGGCGCGGTCAGCCAACCGCTCTTCCCGATCGCGGGCACATCGATCACCTTCGCCATTCCCCGATCGGCGATCGCCCAGGGTCTGACCTTTCCCCGCCGGGCCTGGAAACAGGACGGCAGCGCCGGACCGTTGGTGATCAGCCCCACCCTAATTCCGGCGACGGCCTTTCTCGATTGGTTGGATCAGCAGCGGGCGCTCGATCGCCTGGCATTGGATATGAGCGGGGATGCTACTGATTGGATCGATCGCACCTGGGCCGCGGCCTGGGGCGATCGGCTCATTCCCCTGGATGTTTTGGATCCGCGTCGGCTCGATCGATTCCAGCCGGAAGCCCTGGGAGCCAACGCCGGAAATTGGGAAATTCGGATCGGCGGCTGCAAGTTCTATCCCGGGGTCGATCAGCCCCTCGATTTACAACACCCCGGCGCACGGTGGGCCCTGCGATCGCAACTGAGGGCGGCGGCGCAGTTCTTTCCGGAGCTGTGGGCGCTCCATGGCTCCCCCAATTTGGAGTCCGAATCTCCAGATTGGGCATCGTTGGCGGCTCTGCAACCCTGGGTGGGGGCGCGGCCAGTCCATGCGGATGGCCAATCAACGGTGGCTCCCTGTGGCCCCAATGGGTTTGTGATTACGGGAACCGGGTCTTGGGGTTTGGCCAGCGGCCCCGGCAATGGGCAACGGGCGGCCGGCTGGCTGGCGGATTTACCCGCCGCGATCGACTCCTAAAGATCCAGGAAATCAAGATCCAGAAAATCAAGAAATCAGCGCTCAGAAATCAGCGCCCAAACCAGCGGCCCAAAGTTCATGAGCCGCCCAAAACCAAAAGGCGATGGCCATTGAGACCACCGCCTTTTTGGGCTTAAAAGTTCAGGTTGAAAACCAAGGGCCGGGTCAATTACAGACCGTTCGCAAAGGTTTGGAACACGCCCGACTGCACCACGGAATAGACCGCGTAAGCGAAGGCCGCGCCGCCGATGCCACCGATCGTGAAGCCGCCAGCGAACTCGCTCCAGCCCTCCTTCGTGCCCAACTCAGCGGGCACTTCGGACACGGCCACGGAGGCCAAAGGAGCCTTGGTCGTCACGTTGCCATAGACCGACAGGCACAGCGACAGAATCGTCACCAAAATAATTGCTTCAATCAAGCCCACCAAAGTGCCGTAGCTGGTGTTGCGGAATTGGCTCGTGAAGGCAAAGGGCCCAAACAGCAAATAACCATGGGCCATGCCCACTTCCAAACCACGACGAATCGGCGACAGCCCCTTGCGGTAGGCCGGCAGATTTTGAATCAAAGCCTTCGTAAAACCAGAACCGGAGATCGGAGTCACCAGATCGCCGACCTGGGGATCGCCGTTATGAGAAACCACGTCCAAAGCCATAGTTTTCCCTCTAGAGGTTAAGCGTGCAATCAGCGGGACAAAGCGTTTTCAAAACTGGTTGTTTGGATCGTGGGCCGGTGTTCTGGCTGCCCTTTGGCAGACCCAACCCAACGCCCAAACTGCGATCGCCCTTTATTTAGAAGGGCGGCACCAAGTAATCCGGATGGAACCGGTTGAATTCAATCAACAGGCCAGCGGTGAAGGTAACCCAAGCGGCTGCCAACACGGGAGCCGAGGACAAATAGCGCTGCAAGTCTTTCATGGATGGTCTCCGAATCCAGATCTCTAAAAACAGGGGAGTGGGGGTCGATCGGCCATGGCCCAGGCGGGAACGGAAACGGGGCGATCGCTGATAACAGGGAAGCGATCACCGGGTCGGTTGGTTGTGCCTCCCAGCCCCAGGCGATCGCTCACAGAATCAGTTGTTTGCCAGCAACGGAGGCTGACCGATCGAGGTCGTCATCCGATTTGTCACCATAAACCTGTGCCCTTACCGCACCCCGGTAAACCAACCGGGTTTAGCGAGGCGAAACCGTAATTTCGCTGTCTTTGGCCAACAACTTACCGCTGCTGAATTCAGCCAAGGCCGCTGCGGGCCAAGCCGCACCGCCCAAGGAGCACTTCACAGCCAAAGGCACGTTGATGATGATTTCGCTTTCTTCGGGGCTGTCACCCTTCTTGACGGCTTGCAGGTACGAACGACCAGCCCAGCCAATCCAGCCAGCGATGTACAGGAAAGCCAAGCTCGGGATCGTGAATTCTGCCAGGTGAGACAGGTTGCCATCGGTGATCAAGTGAGGCAGACCCTCTTCACCGCACAGCAGCGTGGAATACTTTTCAAAACGAGCTTTCGCCTGGGGCGTGGTGGCTGCTTTGGCGCGTTGGACGAAGGCAGCGTTCTGGCCGCAGGGGGTCAGGTTAGCGTAGTAATCTGCCTTAGCCGGGGCAGCAAACCCAAACCAGAGGCAAACCGCTAGCGCAATTGCAAACAACTGACGCATAGATTGTTTCCTTTCTTTATGAAACAATACGTTTCTGTTACAAATCACGGCAATTTGTCGCGAGAACTTTGCCCGATCACCCCGTGGGTTTGGATCCCTTTAAGGAGGAACACCAGACCGCGCAAGGCTAGGCAGAGGGCGCGTTTGAAGTCTTCGGCCGAAACCAGTTAGACTTCAACAAATGGCCAATACTGCCCCTCACCATATCAGCCAAATTCCCAACGATGGCGACTGCTTTAGCAATTGAAACAAGTTGTGATGAGACGGCGGTGGCGATCGTAAAGAATCGTCAAGTGCTGGCCAATGTGGTCTCGTCGCAAATTGCCCTCCACCAGCCCTACGGCGGCATTGTGCCGGAGGTGGCTTCCCGGGGCCACGTGGAAACGATTAATTGGACGATCGCCCAAGCGCTCCAGGAATCGGGTCTCGATTGGGGGGCGATCGACGCGGTGGCCGCCACCAGTGCGCCCGGTTTGGTTGGGGCCCTGTTGGTGGGGCTGACGGCGGGCAAAACCCTGGCCATGCTGCACCAAAAACCCTTTTTGGCGGTGCATCACCTGGAAGGCCATATCTGCGCCTCCTATTTAATGGAGCCAACGTTGCAGCCGCCGTTCCTGTGTTTGTTGGTTTCTGGGGGCCACACCAGCTTGATTGCGGTGCGCGACTCAGGTGTTTATGAAACGGTGGGTCAAACCCGGGATGACGCGGCGGGGGAGGCCTTTGACAAGGTGGCGCGGTTGATGGGCTTGGGCTATCCGGGCGGGCCCGTGATCGATCGCCTGGCGGCCGAGGGCAATCCCAAGGCTTTCAAGTTGCCGGAAGGGCGCGTTTCGTTGCCGGACGGGGGCTTTCATCCCTACGATTGCAGCTTCAGCGGCCTGAAAACGGCCATGTTGCGATTGGTGCAAAAACTGCAAGCGGAATCCCCTGAGCTGCCTTTGGCGGATTTGGCCGCCAGCTTCCAAACGGCGGTGGTGAATGCCCTCACCAAGCGGACGATCGCGGCGGCACAGGATCTGGGCTTTTCGACGATCGCGATCGGGGGTGGGGTGGCGGCCAATCGTGGCTTGCGAGCAACCCTGGCGGCGGCGGCGGAACCCTTAGGGCTACGGGTTTTGTTCCCGCCCATGAAGTTCTGCACCGACAATGCGGCCATGATTGCCTGTGCGGCCGGTGAACATTTCGATCGGGAGCGACAATCGCCCCTCAGCACCGCCGCCCAATCGCGCCTGGGTTTGGAACAGGTGCTAACGCTCTATCCGAAGATGGAACCCCCGAAACAATCTCCCTGGGTGCTGGAATCCCTGCAGACCTAGGAAGGTTGGGCAATTCCCGTTAAACGATCGGAGCCAGATCCACAGGGACGATCTCCGGTTAATTGAGCAAAAACGGTGGCCCTCAAAAACAACGGGACTCCACCAGGGAACTGGGCGACACCCCTCCCATCATCGCGCCACTGCCCCAAGTCAGATCAGAAAACATTGAGGGCAGCGGTAACCGCAAACAGAAACTGCTGCCTTCTCCCAAGGTTGAGTTCACTGTCAGTTCGCCCTGATGTCGATCGACCACAATTTGGCGGGCGATCGCCAAACCCAACCCCGTGCCGCGCCCCACGCCTTTGGTCGTGAAAGCCCAATCAAAAATGCGCTGCTGCACCGCTTCACTCATTCCAAAGGCATTATCACGAATCCAAATTTCCACCGATTGTTGATCGGGTGCTAGGAGGGTTTCGATCGTGATGGTTGGCTGCCGAGTTGCCAATTCCATAAAGGATTGTTGATGGGTGGCTTCATCGAAGGCATCGATCGCGTTGGCCAACAAATTCATAAAAACCTGGTTGAGCTGTCCCGGAAAGCAAGGCACTTCCGGCAAGTTCCCATACAGTTTTTGAACCAAAATTTCTGGGCGGCGATCGCTCGCTTTCAGGCGATATTTCAAAATCAACAAGGTACTATCCAAGCCCTCATGGATATCTGCCAACACCTGAGCATCTTCATTATCACTATCCGATCGCGAAAAAGTTCGCAAACTGGTGCTAATTTCTGCGATGCGATGGCTAGCGGCCTTCATAGAATCCAGAATGTTGGGCAAGTCTTCGCGAATTAAGTCCAGCTCAATATCTTCCGCATGATCCAAAATTTGGGCACTCGCTTCCGAGTAGGTCTGTTGATAACAGTCCAAATGCTCCATCAAATCTTCCAAATAGTCTTGAATGTGCTCAATGCTGCCCCGTAAAAACCCGATCGGGTTATTAATTTCATGGGCAATCCCTGCCACCAGGTTTCCCAGGGCAGACATTTTTTCACTTTGAATTAGGTGCAATTGGGAAGCTTGCAGAGCCGCATTTTTTTGATCCAAATCCTGTTCTAATTCTTTGGTCAGCGATCGAATTTGCAAATGGGTTTTGACCCTTGCGAGCACCTCTTGTTCTTGAAAGGGCTTCGTGATGTAATCAGCGGCTCCTAAGTCTAAGGCCCTAATTTTGCTATCCGTATCCGAAAGCGCGGTCATAAAAATAATTGGCACCGATCGAGTCAAGGGGTCGGCCTTCAAGCGCTGGCAAGTTTCAAACCCGTCAATTCCCGGCATCATCACATCCAAGAGAATCAAATCCGGCAGTTCTCGCTGCACCTGCTGCAGCGCCCGTTCACCGCTGGTGGCAATGGCCACCTCAAGTCCCGCATCGCTCAATGCTTCACAAACCACATCCAAATTCGTTGGCGTATCATCCACAATCAAAATCAAACCCGATAGCATATTGGTCATGAGAACTCTCCAAAGGTTGATGGCTGACTGGTAATGGCTGACCCAGCAATGGCCGGCTCAGTGTGATCTTCGCTGGGCAGCGATTGATCTTGACTGGCCAGGGCCGTTTGCAGCAGGGTTTCAATCCGTTCCGCTTGGAAGGTTTTCGCCAAAGATCGCAATTCCTTCCAGAAGGATTGCAGTTGCGGATCTTGGGTTTGCAGGGGGTCAATGACTGCCAAGAGTTGTTTTAAGCGTCCCCGCTGGGCCAGATCTAGCAGATTTTCCAGGGTTGCCCGATCGGGTAAATGAATGACTTTTTGTTCAGTGAATTCATCTGTTAAATGGGCTGCTGTGGACTGAGAACCCGCAGCAACATCCTCCGATTCATAGCGCCAAACCACGCCCAAATGGCGCTGCAAACTGTCCAGCAAATTTGCCATTGACACTGGCTTAGTCAGAAAGTCATCACCGCCCGCTTCGATGCTAGTTTGGCGATCAAGTTGCGTCACAGAAGCGGAAGAAACCAAGATTTTCAAATGGCAGAGTAGCGGATCATTGCGGACTTTTCTCAGCATTTCAAAGCCATCCATCACAGGCATGGCTAAATCCGTAATCACCAAATCTGGGAGTTGATTGGGAATCTGCGATCGCAAATAGTTCAAGGCCGCTTGCCCATTTTCCGCTTCGACCAAACCAAATCCCAGCGGCTCTAGAAATGCCACCAGCACCGATCGATTCTCGGGGCGATCGTCCACAATCAGCAAATTGCGCTTCGCCCCCTCATAGCCCACCACCAATTGACTGTGGGACTCCAGCAACGGCACTTGCCAGCGATCAGTTTCTGGGAATGACAACTGGAACGAAAAAACACTCCCCACGCCCAAGGTACTTTGTACTTGAATGGTTCCGCCCATCAACTGCACCATTTGCTGGCTGATGGCCAAACCCAAACCAGTTCCTTCGGCATTTCTGCGGCGATCGCCCACCTGCTCAAAGGCCGTGAACAAACGCCCCAACTGATCGGCACTCATGCCAATGCCCGTGTCTTTCACCACGAACCGCAAGCAAGGTTGTGCTGGTTGGTGGGGGTTTGCGGCGGTTTCCACGGGGCGATCGACCCATTGCACCTGCAACGTCACCGATCCCGCATCGGTGAACTTGATGGCATTGCCCAACAAATTAATCAACACCTGGCGCAGGCGTTTTTCATCCAACAGCAACCCCTCCGGTAGAGGGCGATCGGCTTCATAGATAAAATTCAGTTCTTTCTGTTCGGCACGGATTTTGCAAATTTCGATCACACTTTGCAAAAATGCTGGAAAATTCACCGGAGCGGGCAAAATTTCTAGCTTTCGCGCTTCGATTTTAGACAGATCTAAAATGTCATTAATCAAATTCAACAGATGGGAGCCGCATTGGTAAATTACCGTTAACCCATGCTTCTCCTTTTCGGTCATGGTGCGCGATCGCAGAAGGATTTGGGCATAGCCTAAAATGCCATTCAGCGGTGTTCGCAATTCATGGCTCATATTGGCCAAAAATTCACTCTTGGCCGTGTTAGCCACGTCCGCCGCCTCTTTGGCTTTGGCCAGGGCCACTGTTTGCTGTTGGGCTTGATTTAGCAAGGCAATATTTTGGGTAAAAATCTGCTCAAATGTTTTTGCCAAAAAGCCGATTTCATGGTCAGGCATTTGCGGAGGCAAGGTGAAAGTCATGCCTGCTTGGCTAACCCCGATCGCCTGCTGAAGCTGATTCAAAGGCCGCAACACCAGGCGCTGCAACAGCAAAGTTCCCAAACCCAAAATGCCAATGATGCCAGCCCCCCAAGTCACCATGGAAGTCAAAAAACTCTGGCGAATTTCCAAGGCCGTTTGCTCTTGATCCAGCATCACCACGGCCAACCCTCGTTTCCCTTGCACCTGAAAAAGCGTGCTGCTAAAGGGCATCAGGCTCACCAACACCGATCGCCCCTGCAATTGCATGGGATAACTGGCTTCGACCCCCGAAGCGGCTGCCCCTTGAATCGGTTCCGCCAGGGCAGGATATTTCGCAGCATAGGCTTGGTTTTCTAGGAAGCCGGAACTATGGGTTAAAACCGTGCCATCGGGTCGCAAAATGGCAATTTCCAACACCGTTGGCAAGGTGGCATAATTTTGCACCACTCGCCGCAAAATGCTCTCTTGGCTAATTTCCAGCAGTCCTTCCGTCGCAAACTGCAACCCTTGGGTAATGGCAAAGGCCCGCTTGCCCATTTGGTTTTGCAATTGGGCTGAAATGAGGTGATAGTTCACGCCCAAAATGGACACCCCGATCGCCATCAGGGAAATTCCTAGCTTGCTGAGGAGCTGCCGAGCCAGGCTGCGGGCAGGGGCAACCGCTTTGGGAGATTTGGGCGATGGGGTAATGATGATTGTCCCGGACTTTTGGTCGGGGTTTTGGCTTGAAATTAGGGTTTCCATTGTTCAATTGCAGTCATCATCGGCCCACGATCAAACTCAATATCTTCACGAATAACCTGGCGATGGCGCGGGTCTAACTTCAGCAACTGCACAATTTCATTTTTAGCGGCTTCAAGACGACCCTCAAACATCCGGCGATTCAATTCAACTCCACCCTTTAGTAGGCCGGAGTAGTCCTTAGCAACGGATTCTGGCGTTTGGCCCAACTGACGCGCAATGCTGGCAAACACGCGATCGGGCTGGGTATCCACCGCATGAATCGCATCCAACCAAGCCAACATGAGTTGGGTTAATTCCGCTTGATGATTCGCCGCAAAGCTAGCCCGCGTGGCCAATCCATCAATCACCAAACTATCCACATCTTTGGTGGTAAAAATCACTTTACCTTTAATTTTGACCGCCGTTTCGCTCAGCAATGGTTCCCAAACCACCGCCGCATCCACTTCGCCTTTGGACAACAACTGCACGGCAATATCGTTGGAAACGTCTTTAATTTTCACGTCCGTTGGCTTCAGTTGCTGAGACTGCAAAGCCTCTAGCAAGATCAGATGGCTGACGGTTCCCAACTTGGCCGCCACGGTTTTGCCCCGCAAATCTTTCACCGAGGGCACGGATGATCGCGCCACAATCCCATCGGAACCGTGGGAAATGTCCGCCACCATCACATAGGCCGGGCGATCGTTCCCCGGGTCTACCTGCATTGCCTCCCACAGGGGCACAAAACTGGCATCCAACGAGCCGCGAATGGTAGCCCGAATATTATCTTGCTGATTGGTGAAGCGCACTAACTCCACCTGGAGACCGCGCTTTTGGAAGAGGCCCGCTTCTTTGGCGTAGAGGGCAATCATGTAGCCGGGCCAATTATTCATCCCTACTCGCAAGGTCGGCAGCTCGCGATTTCCACCGGCCAAGCAGCCATGAATCACCAGGCTCAGAACAAATGCACAAACCAACAGAAATTGTGGGAACCGTTTGGGTCGAAATTTTTGGAGAACCATCATTTTGGGGCCATCAGTTTCAGCAATGAAGAGGATAGGAGCAGCGAGTGGCAGGCTCACTCTGAGCCGAGGGCCGATCGGTCATTCAGACCGAACCACAACAACAGATGGCAATTCAACTTTTTTAGGATTATTTTATTTTTTCTCTGATTCATAGTCTCAGGATTTAGCTTGCACAGGCCGCTTTACAAGCAATGCCGGAACAACCAGGATTGATCAATACAGATTTTCTGGTTTAAATTGATACCAACGTATCGGGATCAGGGGGGCAAGATCGTGACAGAGACAGGTCATGGGCAGGGGTAATGCTTCGAAATGCTCGAACTAATTTACGAGTTTTTCCGGACTTTCAAGGTAGCACGCCCGTTTCTCCATTGCTAGAATCCGATCCCAGCAGTTGACAAAATTTATAATTAAGTCCCCAATTCAGGAATCAACAATCAGTATTTGCTCTATGATTCTCAGATCAAAAATTAGTTGATTTAATTGAAATTAATCAACTAATTTTTTCATTTTTCAATCACAAAGTTATTAGTGATTAATTCTCGAATTGTCATCAAAAGATCGCATGGCAGAGATGCAGATTTCGCTTGTTTAAATCTTAGGTTATGCTGCCTTTGGGAGTTGGGCTGAGCGCTTTAACCATCTTGTAATTCACAAAACTTTCGCCTCGAACACTTACGGTCTGGGGAGAGAGCATAATAAAGCCCATCGCTTCAAAAAAAGGGCGCGCTGTGATGCTGGATTCAACTTGCAATTGTTGAAGAGAACGATCGAGTGCTTCAGTTTCTAAAGCCTGGTAAAGCTGCCGACCCAAACCACAGCGTTGATAGTTTTTGTGGCAGTAGAAGCAATCAATATGCCCATCGGGTTCCAGTTCACAGAAACCCGCGATCAGGTAGCGATCGGGTACTGACCGATCTTCAGCCACGATTGTCCAGCGGGTTTGGCTGCGTTCAGCCCAGTTACGAAACGACAAATCATCCGGGGCCCAAGCTTTCACCTGCGAGAGGCTGTAGTCACGGCTGTTAATTTCTCGCACAGTATCGTGAAAAAGTCGGGCAATTGCCGCTGCGTCGCTGGGCAAGCCAGGACGAATGACGATCGCCCTGAGTCGATCGACCCTGGGAGGATCCACCTGCGATCGATCGGCCCTGGGTTCATTCACTCGCGGTTCAGGAACCATAGCTTCGGGAAACAAGAGCTTCGGGAAACGGGGCCAGCCCGTGGGTCAGGGGCGATCGACCATTAAATCGTGGACTCAGGCTCGTGATGGTGGGTTGTAATCGTCGGTTGTAATGGTGGGTTGCAATCGTTGATCAACCCTGTTCCGATCGCCGTTTTCTGGCCGCTTCCTTGCGACGACGCAAATTAGCCGCAATCACGGATTTATCGATCGGGAAGCCCGCCGTGGGAATTTCTTGATAGCGCCGTTCTTCTTCAAGACGCTTCAGCTCCGCAAAGGGAACCCAATGGATGCAGTTCACCGGGCAGGTGTCGATCGCCTCCTGGATCAATTCCTCGGGGTCGCCGTCTTGGCGAATGGCTCGGGCCCGGCCATATTCCAGCTCAATGTAAAAGGTGTTGCGGGCCACGTGGGCGCAGTTCTTGCAGCCAATGCAGGTAATTTCGTCCACATACACGCCCTTTTGGCGCACCAGGCCGCCTAGCTCCGGCTCCAATCCGGTGCGATCGCCCAGACCACGCAATGCACCGCCCAGCTCTGGCGCAAACCCGGGGCCCGCGTCATTGTTGACCCCCAGGTCGGTGGATCCCATTGCGGATCCCATTGCGGATTCCATTGGTGCTTGTGGTTCCTGATCCATGATTTTTCCTGCCTCTAGTGGCATAGCAAGCCGACAATCGGAAAAAACAAATCGGGGCAAGTTCCGAGTTTGGACTCTGAGAACCTGCCCCGATCGCAAGCGAGAAAATCTGGCGAGATCGCCACTGCTTTGGGCAAAGCCAGCGCTAGACAATGGAGACGACGCGGCCGGTTGAGTCGTTGCGCAGAAAGGATCAAAGCCTCTCCCTTAACGAACCTTAACCATTCCAGCGTTGCAACACCAGACGGATCGATCCGTCCTCATTCTTGACCTGCTCGGCCACTTGGAAGCCCTGTTCAGCACCGCTGTTGATCACGGTGTGGAAGGCATAGCGCTGGGTCACTTGCTTCAGGAACCGATCGACCGAGCCGTTCAGTTGCCAAAATTGCATATCGGTCACCAAGGCATATTCCTGACCGTTCCAGGCAAAGCCGATGTCATAGCCGTTGGGCTGTTCGATCGCCACGTCGGCGGTTTCCGTTTGCCCCTGATAACCACGCACGGTGGCGGGGCCTTCTTTCCAATCCATGCCCAGATCCGTCAGGGCGGCTTTCAGGGAAGTCAGGTTGCGAAGTTGCGTTTTGATTTGGCTAAAGTGCGACATGGTGGTTTTCGTTAACAGCGATCTGAACGGGTTGAACGATGCAGACCCCCCGGAGCAAGCGCGGCTGAAATTTTTAAAGCGCCGCTCCCGAATGGCTCGAAAGCTGCGCCTTAGAAATCCCAGAGTGCTACCACTCGCTGAAGGTTGTTTGGGCTTCGATCGAGGCCTCGCGATCCGCTTGGGCCCGAGCAAAGTTTTCGGAAGTTACCTCGCGGCTGATGACCCGCCCCAGTTGTGCTTCGATGGCGGCGGTCACTTCGGCACAGGAGGCCCCGATGATACCGGTGACTTTCTCCTGTACCCGACCATCGGGGTAAATGATGAATTCCAGGGTTTCCATGCAGGGTTTCCAGACTAGGCGGCCAACAGGCGGTCTCAAGGCCTTTGCACAAGTTCCCAAGCGGGATAACTCGTACCGGTGTTTGAGCACTGACTCGGGCGATCGCTTCGCAACGGGGAACCCAACGGAGGAGTTCCGGGCCGCAGAAAGCGCCAACCGAGCAAACCATGGTCTTTTTAGAATCGGGATTTCACCGAGTTACCGAGGGTCTGAAATATCGATCGAGAGTCGATCGATTCGGATCGTCCAAAAAACGATCCATTTCGAGACGCTTCTTGACAATTGTTTAAATTGAATAGGAGCGCTGACTTTGCCTTTTTGATAGTGTGGCGTAACTTCCGATCGCAGTCAAGGGACGCATTGGCAAGGGTTTGGGGCAATCGATCGGCCATTGAGCGCCCACCATTTATCGCTCGAAAGTATTGTCAGCTACCGGTTTGGGCAACCCACCGCCTAGGCAATCTCGATCGAAACCCGCCGAGTCCAAGCAGGTGGCCCGGCGATCGCGATTGCTGAGATTTACCGATCACTGCAATGATTGGGGGTTATCTTTTTCCAGCGTTTTCCCGCACTGAGAATTTGTTGGAATCTGTATTGTGGGAATTTGTTGGAAGTTGATTGACCCGTTCAGTTTGGGGATTCCGTTATGAGTCATTCGGTTGTGGACTTGGCATCGGCGCAAATGGTGAATTCGGACAAGACCGGCGCAATTCGGGTTGGGGTGATGGGCTTTGGCGGTTTGGGCCAAGCGGCGGCGCGGGTGCTGGCTCCCAAGCGCGAAATGCTGTTGGTGGCAGCGGTCGATCGCGATGGCTTTGCCTACAGCCCCGAGGGGCTAGATCCCGATCGGGCGATCGCCACCTACCGCGATCGGGGTTCCGTGGGCCATCTGCCCGGCGGCTCCCTCAGCCCCACCAGCATCATCGAGGCGATCGAAGCCGCCAAGGGTAACGTCGATGGCTTCTTCCTGGCCCTGCCCAACCTGCCCAACACCTTCATGGCCGAGGTTGTCGAACAAATCATCGCCTCCGGTTGGCGCGGCGTGTTGGTGGATGCCCTCAAACGCACCAGCGCCATGGAACAGATCCTGGCCCTGGGCGATCGGCTCGCCAACGCTGGCATCACCTACCTCACCGGTTGCGGAGCCACTCCCGGCCTGTTGACCGCCGCCGCCACGATCGCCGCCCAAAGCTACGCCGAAGTTCACAGCGTCAAAATCACCTTCGGAGTCGGCATCGCCAACTGGGAAGCCTACCGCGCCACCATCCGCGAAGACATCGCCCACATGCCCGGTTATGACACCGAGCGGGCCCGCCTGATGACCGATGCGGAAGTCGAAGCCCTGCTCGACACCACCAACGGCATCCTATCCTTGGAAAACATGGAACATGCCGATGATCTGATGCTGGAACTGGCGGGCATTTGCAGCCGCGATCGGGTCACCGTCGGTGGTGTGGTGGATACGCGCAACGCCAAGAAACCCCTCAGCACCAATGTGCAAGTGACGGGCCGCACCTTCGAGGGCAAAATCTCCACCCACACCTTCACCCTCGGCGACGAAACCAGCATGGCCGCCAACGTTTGCGGCCCCGCCTTTGGTTACCTGAAGGCCGGCGTTTCCCTGCAACGGCGCGGGCAGTTTGGCCTGTTCACCGCCGCTGAAATCATGCCCCAATTTGTCCGTTAAGGCCGATTTGGCCAAGCGAGACCCGCCCAAAGCGATCTGCACGGCGGGTCTCGCTGGCTACGGGGCGATCGGCTCCAAGGGCCTATCATCGGTCTGAATTCTGAACTTTGAACTCTGAACTTTGAACGTTGGTCAATGCCCTGATCAATCGTTCAATTCAGTCATTCAATTCAGGCATTCGATTCAATCACTCGATTCAATCACTCGATCCATCAGCCGGGTCAATCGCGACTAAACCCATGGGGCGCTACTTCCTCGGACGAATTGGGGTGGCAATTCCAACGCTGCTCGCCATCAGTTTGATTATTTTTGGCATCCTGGCCCTGGCCCCCGGCGACCCCTTGGGTGAATTTGCCGCCAACGGGGCCCTCTCCCCCGAGGTGCGATCGCAAATTCGCGCCTCCCTGGGGCTGGATCAACCCGTTCATATCCGCTATGTCAAGTGGCTGCTGTCCCTGCTACGGGGCGACTTAGGCTACTCCTTCGTGAGTCGAGTGCCCGTTTTGGAATTGATTGGCCAACGGTTACCCACCACCCTGGCCGTGGTGGGGGTGGCCTATGGATTCAGCGCTCTCATTGCCCTGCCGTTGGGGCTAATTGCCGCCCTCAAGCGCCATGGCTGGGTTGATCGCACGGCCACGCTCATTTCCTTCATTGGCTTTTCTTTGCCGCCCTTTTTCACGGGCTTGCTGGTGATTTTGCTGTTCAGTGTGCAACTGCGCTGGCTGCCCTTTATCTATGACAGCAACCTGCAAGTGGTGGATTTCGCTAGCCTGGGAGAGCAGATCAAGCAGTCCATGATGCCGATCGGGGTGTTGGCCCTGTTTCAAACGGCCGGCCTGATGCGGTTCACCCGCGCTTCGGTGCTGGAACAGGTCTATCAGGGCTATGTGCGCACGGCTCGGGCGAAGGGACTGCCGGAATGGATCGTGGTGGGGCGGCATATTTTGCGCAATGCCTTGATTCCCGTGGTGACGTTGGTGGCGCTCGATGTGCCAGCGGTGTTCACGGGGGCGATCGTGACGGAGCAGGTGTTCCGTGTGCCGGGCATTGGCTCTTTGCTGGTGGACTCCATCCAGCGCAACGATACGCCCGTGGTGATGGCGATCGCGTTTATCTATGCGATTTTGATTGTGCTGTTCAATCTGATTGCGGATGGACTCTACGGAGTTTTGGATCCGAGGGTGCGGCTCGATCGCTAGCCCGTTGTCATCCCAACCCGATTAACTCGCCCAAATTCACCAACCAACTCGCAGCTCAATTCGCAACTCAACATGGACGGGCAGACAGGTCAGACAATTTTGTATTTGGGCTTAATCGCCATGGCCTTGGTGGGCGTTTTGGGATCCTTCATCCCCGCCATTCCGGGGCCCAGTTTGGTGGTGTTGGCCGTGGTGATTTGGGGAGCCGTCAAGGGCTGGGCCCTGGTGACCACGGCCCTGTGGGTGTCGATCGCCGTGTTGGTCTTGAGCCTGTTAATCGACAACCTGGCGGGCATCATTGGCGCACAAAAGGCCGGAGCCAGCCAGTGGGGGCAAATTGGCTCGATCGTGGGGTTGCTGTTGGGGTTCTTTGGCCTGTTGCCGGCCCTCCCGATCGGAGGGCCTTTGGCAGGCATTTTGTTGGGGCCGGTGTTGGGGGCCGTGGTGGGGGAAATGCTCTACCGGCGTACCATACCACTCGTGCCCCGCTTCAAAGTTTCCCTAAAGGCGGCTTTGGGCATCCTGTTGGGATCCATCATTGGCAACGTGATTCAAGGACTGTTGGCCCTGATGGCGGCGATCGTGTTTGTGGGCACGACCTGGAATCAGGCGATGTAACTTTTCCCCGAGCCTAGCCTTATCCAATGGCCGCCGCGATCGCCGATCGATCCAAATCACGACCAATGATCACCAATTGGGTCGATCGCGCTTCATCGGGCCGCCAGGGGCGATCGAAGAAGGTCTCGAACCGCGGCCCCACCCCTTGCACCACCAACCGCATCGGCTTGCCAGCCACATCGGCAAATCCCTTGATGCGGTAGATTTCCCACTCCTGAACCAGCCGCTCTAGGCGTTGCACCAGGGCGCGAGGCTCCACGGTTCCGAGGGTGAGGGCAATCGCGCTGATGTCGTCGTCATGATCATGGTCATGATCGTGATCATGCTCATCGTCATGATCGTGGTCATGGTGGTGATGGTCGTGGTGGCTGGGGCGATCGGCTAGGTTATCTTCCACCGCCGCATTGAAGCCCAACAGCAGTTCCGGCGCGATCGCCCCCCGCTGGCAACGGACAATCTTCACCCCGGGTCGCAACTCCTGCTTCAGCCAGGCTTCCACCCGGGCCACATCCGCCGGGGCCACTTGATCGCACTTGGTCAACAACACCAAATCAGCACAGGCGAGCTGATCTTCAAACAACTCCTCGATCGGGGTTTCGTGCTCCAGGCTGTCATCGGCGGCCCGTTGCTCCAACAACGCGGCCACATCGCCCACCACCCGACCAGCCGCCAGGGCTTCGCAGTCCACCGTGGCAATCACGCCATCGACCGTCGCCCCCGTGCGGATTTCCGGCCAGCGAAAGGCCTGCACCAACGGCTTGGGCAGCGCCAGCCCCGAAGTTTCAATCACAATGCAATCGATATCTTCCCGGCGATCGAGCAACTGTTGCATCGTCGGCAAAAATTCCTCTTGCACCGTGCAGCACAAGCAACCATTGGTCAGCTCAATCACGTTGCTGGGGCCGTTATTGGGGTCGGTCGCATCTTCCTCATCACAGACTTGGCACGATCGCAGCAAGTCCCCATCAATCCCCACTTCGCCAAACTCATTCACCAGCACGGCAATCCGGCGGCCTTGGGGATTTTGCAACAAATGGCGCAGCAGCGTGGTTTTGCCCGCGCCCAAAAAGCCGGTGACAACGGTAACGGGAATTTTGTGCATGGTTATTGGTGTTGAATTCAGTCCTTGAACTCCAGTCCTGAACGGCCCTATGCGCCCAAGGCCGAGGCTAAAAATGCCGCGCCCGCACCCACAATGGCAAAGCCGATGTAGCGAAGGGTTTGGGCGATCGAGCCTTCCGCCAACTGTTGCACCACCCCCCGCACCCCGAGGGCGATCGTGAGCTGAATGGCCGTGAACCCAACCAGATAGGCCGTGAGGGGAACCATACCCGCCCCCACGATCGATTCACCGTAGGCATAACCATGAAACAGGCCAGCCACCAGGGCGATCGCCCCCAAGGCCACCGTCGGCAGTTGGCGACCCATGGCCAGCAACAACCCAAACAGCACCACCGAACCGGAAACCATCAGCTCCGGGAAGGGTAAATCCCAACTTTGCAGGTGCAGCCCCGTACCGCCGAGGGCCGCCGCCGCAAAGACCACAGGCACAATCCACCCTCGGGCCGCCCCGATCGCCACCAAGCCGGAAGCCGCCACAAAGGCCAAGTGATCCAAGCCGATCACCGGGTGAGCCAAACCGGACATGAATCCTTCAAAGCCGTTGCTGGGCACTTGACCGCCCATCATGTGGTGTGCCGATGCGGGCAGAGCAGCCAACAGCAGGGCTAAACCGGTCACAGCGCCAGCAAAACGACCTTGAACCGATGCCAATGTTTTGGTTTGTCGCATGGGTAATTTCTCCAAGCCCTAGTGGGCGGATGGGATGAATATGGGATGGATGCAGAATTCTGGGGAATGGGCAACGGCCCCTAGGCAATCGGAACCGTGGTGGGGGGAATGCGGGCCAAAACGCCGCTTTTCAGGGGTTCCGGCCGCTCACCCCAGGCCAAAAGACCATCGGGGCGATTGACATAGAGATCGGCACAGGCGGCGATCGCCTCCACGGTCTGATTCAGGTGGGCCGGATCGTGGGGCAAATCCCCAAACAGATAGCTGTGTTTACCGGGGGCCGCAAAGGCCACCACACAGGCATGGCTACAGGCGCTCATGCATTGGGTGGGAGTCAGGGCGATCGCGCCATTGGCCCCGTCCGCTAAATGGCTTTGCAGGCGATCGAGCAGTTGCTCACCGCCACTGATGCCCACGCGCTTGCCGTTTTGCCAAGTGCTGGCACAGGTGGTGCAAACCAACAGGGCCATGGGCACGGTGGCGGGTTGGTCGGCTGATTGGGTCAAGGCGGCCGAGGTGACCCCATTTGTTGGTGCTGGGCTGGTTTTCCCGGAGCCAGCTTGGCTGAAAACGACGGATGGGGATGCGGAATGGGCCGCGAGCGTTTCGCCCGTCGGTGACAAAAGTTGTGAGGACTCCACAGTCCGAACCTCGCAGAAGTGGAAGGGGTAAACATCGCGCGGCGGGCATCCTGACTCAGGGCGATCGCCCATCACAGTTGCGGGACAGCGCCGGACTTGCACCGGACTTTCCCCGTTACCTCTGGTGGCTGGTCTCCACCAGAACCGCAGTTGAATCACGAGCTGGTTGCCCAGCGGCTGGCTACGGAATGCCAAATGGCTTAGCTGTGGCTGCCGTCGATCGAGCTGGGCCGATTCATCTCAAGAGCATAGTTCAGATCGAAGATATTTCAACAGGGGTCGCTCGCCACGCCTGTGTTCAAGGGGCCAGTCGCCTATGGAGCGTTGCCCACTTGATAACGCATCACTCAACGACTCTGATCGCCTTTTGGGAGAGGGTAATGCTGAACCAACTGGTGCTGAATTAACCGCAAAATTACACATATTCCGAACATATATTCCAATGTTCCAATGTTCCAACTTTCGACATTTGCAAGGAGCAACCATGAAACTGTCGTTATACCAGCCCAATGATGCAGTTGAAATCGAGCAACTGTTCATTCAAACATTCACAAACTCTGAAGGTCAGTCCGAAGGAGCGATCGTTGGGCGACTGGTAAAAGACTTGATTAGTAGCACTGACCCAAGTAATTTCTACGGCTTTGTTGCCACAGAAGCTGACCAAATTATCGGAGGGATTTTTTTCTCACGACTGATCTTTGAGGATGGAACTAATTCCTTCATTCTGTCGCCCGTTGCTGTTCGGACTGATTTTCAGCGCCAAGGGATTGGTCAGCAGTTGATCAGATTTGGTTTAGATGCTCTCTCGAAGGAGGGAGTAGAACTTGTCGTGACCTACGGTGACCCCCAGTTCTACTCCAAAGTGGGATTCCGAGGGGTCACGGAGGCGGTGATTCCGCCCCCCTTCGCGCTACAGCGTCCAGAAGGGTGGTTGGCCCAATCTTTGACGGGGGATCAGATTCGATCGATCAAGGGTCGGTCTTTCTGTGTCGAGGCTCTCAACAACCCCGAATATTGGTAGACCATGGGCGCATGTTAGGCTGCCAGTTGTTGCTGAACAAGAGTGTTCAGTGGCCGCAAGCCAAGGCCGTTAAGCATCGGGAACCGTCACCCATTGACCCCGATCGTGGGACTCGTGGGCCAAGTCCATTAGCTGCTGAGACACAATCCCCTCGTGGAGGGATGGGGCGATCGCTTGGCCTTGATCGATCGCCTGCACCCAGCGATCGACCACCCGCAACACGGCCGCCATCCGCCCATCGGAATAGGTTTGGGGAAACGCCAGGCGATCGGGAACGGGCAATTCTTGCAACGGCTCGCCTGCGGGTGCATACCAGAGCTTGAACCCGTGGATATAGTCCGCTTGGTTGTCGCTGCCCAAAATCAGCGTGCCCCGATCGCCATAGACTTCCACCCAATGGCCGCGCCCTTGGTAGGTTGTGGAGCTTAAACAGACCTGAACCGGTGTGCCATCGGTCAGCTCCAGCAAGATTTGGCAAATATCATCGGAATCCACCGGTTTCAGTTGGCCGCTGCTGGGGTCGGGTCGGACGGGCACGGAGGTGACCAAATGGGCAAACAACCGCCGCACGGGCCCAAACAGCCAATGGATGTAGTCAAAGGTGTGTGACCCGATCGCCCCGAGGGCCCCGCCACCGCTCGATCGCTGGGCGTACCAATTCCAAGGCCGGCTGGCATCGGCCCGGCTGGAAGCCATCCAATCGATTTTGATCAGTCGCTTTTGGCCCACGCGATCGTCCGCCAGCAGTTCCGCCAAATATTGCCAAGCCGGAACCATCCGAAACTCAAAATCCACCGCCACGATCGCCCCCGTTTTTGCAGCCAAATGCTCTAGGGCGATCGCCTCTTGCACCGTCATGGTCACCGGCTTCTCCAGCAGCACATGCTTCCCGGCTGCCAGGGCCGTTTGGGCCATGGTGTAGTGCAAAAAGGGCGGCGTAGAAATCATCACCGCCTGCACCTCCGGCAGGGCCACCATTTCCTCAAAGCTATCGAAGGCATAGGGGAGCTGATGCCGTTGGGCGATCGCCTGGGCCGTTTGAATTTGGCGATGGTACAGGGCGATCGGGCGAGTGCGATGGTGCTGCTGCAACACCGGCAGATGGATTTTTTGGCCAAACCCCGTACCGGCGATCGCCACGCCCAGGGTGTTTGTGGAATAGGTCATGATTGCTCGAAACAGTTCAGAACGGTTCAGATTGCTACAGTTCCCTGAAGCAATACCCATACTAGACAAGGGGCCGCAGCCCCTTGCCCCCCACGATCTCATGGCTGCGGGATCAGGGTTATGAAGAACCGCAACCGCCCCCTAAGGCGTTCAAGATTTCATCAGATCGGAGGCCACAATCATGGTTCCGATCCCCGCGTCCGTAAAAATTTCCAGCAAAAGGGCGTGGGGAATGCGGCCATCAATAATGTGAGCCGCTCGCACCCCCTGAGCCAGCGATCGAACACAACAGTTCACCTTGGGAATCATGCCGCCGCCAACAATGCCTTGGGAAATTAGCTCCCGGGCCCCTTGAATATCCACCTTGGGGATCAGGGTCGAAGGATCTTTATAGTCCCGCAGCACCCCGGCCGTATCCGTCAGCAGGATCATCTTTTCGGCTCCCAGGGCGGCGGCCAACTCCCCGGCCACCGTGTCCGCATTGATGTTGTAGGCCTGGCCGTCCGCATCGGCCGCCACGCTGGAAATCACGGGAATATAGCCATTGTTCAACATCGGTTCCAACACATCGATGTTGATGCTGTTGACTTCGCCCACAAAGCCAATTTCCTGGCGGTTGCCCTTTTGGCGAGCGGTGACCAAGTTGCCGTCTTTGCCACAAAGCCCGATCGCCATGCCGCCGGCCTGGTTAATCAGCGAGACCAATTCCTTATTCACACGGCCCACCAACACCATTTCCACCACATCCATGGTGTCGGAGTCGGTTACCCGCAGCCCGTCGCGGAATTGTGGCTCGATGTTGAGTTTGCCCAGCCAATTGTTAATTTCGGGCCCGCCCCCATGCACCACCACCGGACGTAATCCCACACAGGACATGAACACAACATCACGAATCACCTTGTCCTTGAGGCGATCGTCTTTCATGGCTGCGCCGCCATATTTCACCACCACCGTGCGCCCGGCAAACTGCTGAATGTAGGGCAGGGCTTCGCTGAGAACGCGCACCCGGGTGGCTTCGGCTTTGCTGATGTATTCGCTTTCGTGATCCATGGTCAGTCAGTGGCTCTGAGGGTTTGTTGGGGGAGGTTAGGAGTGACCGGTTGGTGGCGGCCGGGCGAGGGTTGCCCATGTTGTTTTTCATTCACCCTTTGGCCGCTGCCCGTGGGTCAATCCGATGAGGGGCCCGCTTCGGTTGCATGATACGAGGCAGGCGATCGGATCGTGGTGACCAGACGCACTGAAATTGCTGTGTGGTTTTCTTGAGAACTGGGCTGAGATTGAATCGATCGGGCTAAAACCGTAACAGAGGCTACGTAATCGTCTGGGCACTCGGCGGTTGCTTCTCGATCAATGGGTAAATACATACATTGGACTTTGGGGCTGATCACCATTCTGGTGGGAGTTGTGCGAGTGGCCACCGTTGGCTGGGAAGTCCAGCCTGCTTTGGCGGGTGGCTCCTCCAGCCTGGCTGAGTGGCAATCGTTAATTGAGCAGTCTGAGAAATTACGCGAGGAAGTGGCGATCGCGCTGCGGGTCGTGAGCCGGGCCCCGGAGGAGGTGTTTTGTGTGGGGGCGCGCATTGGCCACCCGATCGAGTCCTTGAGTGGCTTTCGGATCACACCGGTTACCTGTCGGTTCGGCAATTGGATGCTGGAGCTAGAGGCGGACAATTTGGCTGTGCAGACCGATGGCACAGTGTTGCCCGTGGAGCAATTGCTCGATCGCCCGGTGGCGGAACGGGCCCGGTTCACCACAGTGCGGTTTCGGCTTCAGCGTTGGCGTTGGTATCCCGTGGCTCCTGAGCTGGGCCAGGGCGTGAGCGAAAAAGCGAAGAACTAAACCAGCAGCCCGCGAGCCAACCACCCGCGAGTTAGCGCAAGCAGGCCCGATCGCGATCGCCCCGCAACGCACCCAAGAGGGTTGACACAAACACGCAACTCCGGCGGCTATCCACCCGATCGCGCAGTTGGAAGGTGATGCGGCCCAGTTGCCCATTCACCCAGCCGCTGCCTTGGAATTGCATTCGGTAAACGCCACTGCGCGATCGCAGGGTGCTGTTATCCACATCGATCGCCACACCGATCGTGCCCGTGGCCTCCGCCAGCAGAGGTTCCCACCGGGCATTGTCACAAAAACCTGTCCGAGCGGGCTGCACCGCCAACTCGACCGATCGGCCCGTGTCCCGCAAACACAATTCCCAAACCCGGCGATTTTGGCGGGCCCGAGCTTGGGCAATTCGCAACGTCCGAAAGGCCGCATCCTGGGCTTGGCTGAGACGTTGATTATCAGCAAAAGATAGCCAAACGGGCGCGGCGATCGCGCTGAGGATGCCCACCATCGCCGCCACAATCAGCAATTCCAGCAGCGTAAACCCCACCGCCGAGTCACCCGCCATCAAGCGATTTGAAATCAAACAGCCTGAAATTGAGTGAGAAGCCTTCTGGGTTTGATAGCCCGATCGCCCATCACCCAAAGTCACGGAGCCAGCAACCGATCCAGAACCCGGATCTTCACCCATAATACCCACAACCACAGAGCCAGTTGCCAATCCTGAACCCGGATCATCAACGGGCCGCAGCCCAGATGTGCAGGATCGTCGCACAAGCCACCGCCACACAAAGGAAGAGTTCATGACCGGATGTAGATCAGCCCATCGGTGATTATTTTGACCAAAATAAAGGGTACAAGCCCCGCCCTTCTAGGGCGGCTTTTTTGATCAACCCCGCTTATAATGTTAGTTATGAAAGCACGATTTCGCTACCGAATTTATCCCAATCGCCTGCAAAGATTAATGCTGGCGAAGACGTTCGGTTGCGCTCGTGTGGTCTACAACGATGCAATTCGATTGCGTCAAGACCTCTATCAGCAAGGGGAGAAAGTTAGCGATACTGAACTTCAGAAACGGGTGATTACCCAAGCCAAGCTAACCGTTGAACGTGAATGGCTATCGGAAGTTGCATCTGTGCCGTTAGTTCAATCCTTGCAAGATGCTCATCTGGCTTTTCGCAATTTCTTCAAAAGCTTGAAGGGTGAGCGCAAAGGTCGCAAGATTGGGTTTCCGAAGTTCAAAAAGAAACACTCAACTCAATCCATTCGCTTCACAACCAACGGATTCTCAATCAAGCCCAACTCGGTTTACCTAGCCAAGATCGGTTGTGTGCGGGTCAAGTGGTCACGAGAACTGCCATCGGATCCATCATCGGTCACGATCATCAAGGATGCAGCCGATCGCTACTTTGCATCGTTTGTCTGTGAAGTGGATCCGATCGCCCTGAACGCTATCAATGATGGAGTAGGTATCGACTTAGGATTAACCACCTTCGCCACTCTGTCCACGGGTGAAAAGGTACTAAGTCCCAAGCCGCTGGCCAAATCCCTCAAGCGATTGCGCCGCGCTCAAAAATCCCTCAGCCGCAAGATTAAGGGCAGCAAGCGCCGATATCTAGCCCGACGCAAGGTGGCCCGGATTCACGCCCGCATCAAGGATCAACGAACTGACTTCCTACACAAGCTATCAACCCGGATCGTTCGCGAAAACCAAGCGATCGTTCTGGAAGATTTGAATGTGTCGGGCATGGTCAAAAACCGCAAGTTGGCGCGGGCGATTTCTGATGCTGGCTGGTACAGCTTCCGCCAAATGATCGAGGGCAAATCGATCCGTTACGGGCGGGATTTCCAGGTGATCAGTCGATGGGAACCGACTAGCCAGCGTTGTTCATCTTGTGGTCAATTGGGCGGCAAGAAGCCCCTTGATGTACGCGAGTGGGTGTGTATGCACTGCGGGGCAATTCACGATCGCGATGTGAATGCCGCCATCAATATCAAAGTCGCGGGCGGGCAGTCCGAGACTCAAAACGGACGTGGAGGCCAGCGTAAATCCAGTTCGCTGGTAGCAGCCGATGAAGCGTCAACCCGTGGTCTAGTCGAGCAACTTCGGTTGTTTGCCTAGGGCCGGAATCCCCGCTCCTTTAGGACGGGGAGGATGTCAAATTGGCAGGGTATGTTTTCTGGCTTATGGCAGGTCGCACTTGAACCCCAACCCCAGATCGATCGCCCATCCCCAGCGAGATCGGTATGGACTGCCGTTTTGGGCTAAATTCAGCAAGGAATTGCACGGCGAGTGGCGGCAAGGAACATGATCGGGGTTGGTCAGACAACAAACCAAACGGCGGGGCAACCCACCACAACGCCCGATCGGGTCACCGATCCCAACCTTGATCAGGCCCTCAAGCAATATTTTGGCTATCGCAGCTTTCGGCCCGGCCAGCGAGACATCGTGGAAGCGGCACTGGCAGGGCGCGATCAACTGGTCGTGATTCCCACGGGCGGCGGCAAATCCCTGTGTTTTCAACTGCCCGCCCTGTTGCAACCCGGCCTGACCGTGGTGGTGTCGCCGCTGATTGCCCTGATGCAAGACCAGGTGGCCGCCCTGCGCGATAACGGGATTTCCGCCACCTTTCTGAACAGCAGTTTGGGCGTGGCCGAGTTGCGATCGCGCGAATTGGAACTGCTGAACAACGTCTATAAGTTGGTCTACGTTGCGCCCGAACGGTTGATGACCGAAGGGTTTTTGCCCCTAATCGATCGAATCCACCAGACGATCGGCTTGGCGCAATTCGCGATTGATGAAGCCCATTGCGTCTCCGAGTGGGGCCACGACTTCCGCCCGGAATATCGGCAACTCTGGAGCCTGCGCGATCGCTATCCCAACGTGCCCTTCATGGCCCTGACCGCCACGGCCACCGATCGCGTTCGCCAAGACATCGTGCACCAATTGCAGTTGCGCGATCCACGGATCCACATCGCCAGCTTCAACCGCCCCAACCTCTACTACGAAGTGCGGCCCAAGGATCGCAACACCTATCCCGAACTGTTGCGGCTGTTGCGTACCACCGATGGCTCCGCGATCGTCTATTGCTTTAGTCGCAAACGGGTGGACGAGCTGACCCGCAAGCTACAAATGGACGGCATCGGAGCCTTGTCCTACCACGCGGGCATGGACAACGAGAGCCGCGCCGACAACCAAACCCGCTTTATTCGCGACGATGTGCGGGTGATGGTGGCGACGATCGCCTTTGGCATGGGCATCAACAAACCCGATGTGCGGCTGGTGGTGCATTACGACCTGCCCCGCAACCTGGAAGGCTATTACCAAGAATCGGGCCGCGCCGGCCGCGATGGCGACCCCGCCCGCTGCATCCTCTACTTCGGCACGGGCGACATCCGCAGCATTGACTATTTGATCGGCCAAAAGCCCGACCCCAACGAACAGCGGATCGCCCAACAGCAACTGCGCCAGACGATCGACTATGCCGAAAGCACCGTCTGCCGCCGCACAATCCAACTGGGCTATTTTGGCGAAGCCTTTCCCGGCAACTGCAACGGCTGTGACAACTGCCGCGATCCCAAACCCCTGGAAGATTGGACGATTCCGGCTCAGAAATTCCTCTCCTGCGTGGCCCGAGTGCGGGAGCGGTTCGGCACGCAATACATCATCGACGTGTTGCGCGGCTCCAAAAACGAAAAGATCCTCCGCAACGGCCATCAAGAACTCTCGACCTACGGCATTGGCAAGGATCGAACGGCGGAACAGTGGCAATTGCTGGCGCGATCGCTCCGGCACGAAGGCTTGGTCGATGAAACCACCGATGGCTATCGGGTCTTGCGGTTAAACGCCCTCAGTTGGGAAGTGTTGCGCAAACAGCGAGAAGTTTGGGTTGCCGTGCCCCCCCAACGGCGCGATCGCCCCACCAGCAACACCGAAGACCTGGCCCCCGAAGAACAACCCCTGTTCGATCGGCTGCGGCAACTACGCAAACAACTGGCCGACGAGCAAAACGTGCCGCCCTACGTGGTCTTCACCGATGCCAGCCTGCGGGCCATGGCCAAGCTGCGGCCCCTGGATTTGGCGCAGTTCGCCGATGTGCCCGGAGTCGGTCGCCGCAAACTGGAGCAATATGGCCAAACCTTCACGGCGGCGATCGGGGCATTTTGTCAGGAATTCAACCTGGATTCACCGGCCAGAGCGATCGACCAGCGCATCAGCGATCGCACCAGCCGCGCCGTCAGCACCACCACCTACAGCACCTGGGAACTCTACCAACAGGGCCAGCGCCTCGCGGACATCGCCGAGGCCCGCAACCTGCGCACCACCACGATCGTCACCCACATCGAAGAGCTGATCCGCAAAGGCTACGCGATCAACATCGATGATTTTGTGGCTCCCGAGATCCAGCAAGAAATTGTCCGGGCGATCGACCATTGCGGGGCCCAACGACTCACAGAAATCTACGACTTCTTGCAACAGCGCTACACCTATGCCGACATCCGCCTAGTCCGCGCCGCCTGGGAAGCCGAAACCGCCAACGAACTCGCCCATTAGCTGTTTTTTTCTATTTGGTTAAGGAAATTAATCATCTAATCATGCTCAATCGCAACCAACCCCATCTTCAAAAAATTCGAGACCAATGGGGATATCAACCGGAAGAACTGCTAACTCCTGAGCAAATGAGGGTCTATATTGCCCAACTGGATTTAATTGCTGTTTCAGGGCGAAAAGGCAAAGTCAAGCGCCAAACGCTTTCTGCGGCCGATATTAATGCCGATCAGGGCATCGAAGTGGGCAGCTTTGATCAAACGATCGATGAAATGAATCAAATTCAAGAGGCAATTATTTGGGATGCAGATTAGATGACGGAGATAGAAATCTGGCGCTCCATGCTTGAACTGCTGACCCTGCCGCAGAACCTTGAGCCAACCCCTCCGCCACTGAGTGAATCATCATCATCTTTAATCACTAATAGAGCATGAAGTAATTAAAGAATTCATCATTGAGTCATGCAGTATCGCACGATCGCCCAGATCATTTATTTCTCAACTGGGAATGGATCCAGATCGCCAAACATCGTTACCAATCCTCCCGTACCAAGCCAACCTGATGCCGCAATGTCACAGACACAAAACTTTTTGACGAAAATAATTAAGCTTTATTTTTAATTTATGTTCGATTGCTTACGAAAGTCCTCAAAAATAACCATGATTGGCTAGGCAGTTTCCGTAACCGATTTTGACTGTAGGCATTAATTTTAACCAAGTTAATCTCATAAATTCCTGAGCACCATTCAGATAACCAGAAAGATCCCTTGACGCTCAAAACTGCCGTCTTTATATAATGAACGTGATTAAGCAGAATTGCTGATCATGTGCTCAAAACTCCCTACTCCGTCAGATCAGGATTTCACTTTATTTTTATGTATGGCTTAATTAACAGCGCCTTGCGGATGATGATGTGCGAGCAATATGGCCAGGAGATTTGGGACGACATCATGGCCCATGCTCAGCTTTCGGAGGAGCATTTTTTTGTGATGAAGTCCTATCCTGACGACATCACCCACAACATTGTGCAAGCGGCGACCACTATTCTGGATATTTCTGCAACGGAATTGTTACGCAAATTTGGCCACTATTGGGTGGGTTACACCAAAACAGCGGGCTACCAAGAAATCATGAATATGTGCGGTGATAACTTGGTGGATTTTTTGGGCAATTTGGATGATTTGCACACGCGGCTAGGGGTGCAGTTTCCCGCGTTTCGTCCCCCGTCCTTTGACTGTGATCAGGTGGGCCATCACACGGTGGAATTACACTATCGATCGACTCGCCAAGGTCTGGGGCCAATGGTGGAGGGATTGATTGAAGGGCTGGGCGATCGCTTCGATACGGAAGTGGAAATTACCCAAATTGCCGATCGCGCCCAGGGTGACGAATGCGACACCTTCCTCATCCACTACACCACTGACTAGGGCTATGGATCAGTTGCCCTTACCCCCATTCCACCTTTCAGCAGAGTTGCTGGTGCAGCTCTTTCCGTTTCATTTGGCCCTCAATCATCAACTGCAAATTGTTCAGGTGGGGCAGGCGCTTGATCGAATCTATCCCCACCCCTTGAGGGGACGCTCATTTGCGGATCATTTTTCGATTAACCGTCCTCGCATGTCTATTAACATTGAGGACTTTCTTAAAAAAAGACAATCCCTTTTTCTGCTGGAGTCTCGAGATTTATCTTTGGTTTTGAAGGGGCAGATGGTGGATTTGCTGGAATCAGAAATCTTTCTTTTTCTGTGCTCACCATCCGCGATCGATGCTAAAAAACTAACAGATGTAGGAATTCAACTGAAAGATTTTCCGCTTCATGATGTAACCCCGGATCTGGTTTTTCTGCAACAAACCACCCAGATGTCCGTGAAGCAGGTGGAAACTCTCAATCAGCAATTGATTGCTAGCCAAGAACAGTTAAAAGACGCTTTATCCATTCAGGAACATTTGCGATTTAAGGCGGAAAAACAAGCCCGCCAGCTTGAACAACAACTCAAAGAGCTAAAAGAAACACAAATTCAACTTGTACAAGCCGAAAAAATGTCCACTTTGGGGCAAATGATTTCAGGCATTGTTCATGAAATCAATAACCCTCTACATTTTATTTATGGCAACTTAGATCATTGCCTCAATTATGCTCAGGCTCTACTAGAGGCTTGTCAGGTTTTATTAAAAGCCTCTCCCCGAGCAAGGGAATGGCACGAGATATCCCATGCCAATTCATCCAGGAGTTGGTTGAGCGAAGCCACATTAGGCTCAAATACTGAAGATCAAGCCATTGATTCTGATCATTCTTTGGATGATGCTGTGGCTTTGGCTAGTTTGGATTTGGAAAACCTTGCTTTTGCTTTGGATGATTTTCCAAAGGTGCTTCAGTCCATGCGGATTGGCAGTCAGCGAATTCGTGAAATTGTGGAGGGGTTGCGTCAATTTTCACGTTTGGATGCTAGTGAGCTGGATTGGTTTGATATTCATGAAGGTATTGATAATACATTAATGATTCTGAAGAGCCGACTCAACAAAGCTAAGGTTTCCTCGAACATTGAAATTATTAGAAACTATGGTAATGTGCCACCAATTTCTTGCTATGGGGGACAGATTAATCAGGTTTTTATGAATATTTTAGCGAATGCGATCGATGCCCTGGAAGACCATAATCAGGTTTGTGAGTTACCGGCGCGATCGGGCACAAAACGAGAATCACCCAAAATTTGGATTGAAACAGCTTTGATTAATTCTGGATGGCTGCGCATTTCGATTCGTGACAATGGGTGCGGAATGCCCAGAGATATTCAATCGAAGATGTTTGAGCCGTTTTTCACAACAAAGTCCGCCCATAGAGGCACGGGTTTGGGCATGTCAATTAGCTACAAAATTGTGACAGAACGCCACGGGGGCCGGTTGCGCTGCATTTCGGAACCTTGCCAGGGCACGGAATTTGTGATTGAGCTGCCGATCGAGCCGGCCCAACTGCAAGGCAAGAGCGCGGTTTAGGAGTAGTCCCAAAATTAAGAATTGAGAATTAAGAATTGAGAATTGAGAGAGCTGGTTGATCCTAACTAGGAAATAGCTGGGAAATAGCCGGGAAATTCGCAAAACGCAGCTCAGGAAAGTGCTTCCGCAGGGGCCTGATCCCTTTGCCGACGACGCGGGGCGATCGCGTGGCGGCTGACCGCATAAAAATCGGCAGCTTGGCTCATGGTGTAGCTCAACCACTGAGGATCGCCGATCGGGATGGGGCGATCGGGCAGGGTGGGTTCGCCCGGCAGGCACGATCGCACCTGGGCAGCCACAGCCCGCGCCAACAGGGGCGGCACTGAGTTACCAATTTGCCGCATTCCATGCCATTTCGTGCCGTGGAAACAGAACCAGTCGGGGTAGGAGTGGAGGCGGGCCGCTTCGCGCACGGTGATGCAACGCCCTTGGATGGGGTGAATGGGCCGGGGCGAGGTGAACGCACCGCGATTGCTGGGGGTTCCGGCCCGTAGGGTGTTGCAAATGCCTTCAGGATGCAGTTTTAAAAAGCGACTGATCCGATCGACTTCGCCGGGGGGCGTGGTTTGGAACCGGGCCACTGAGGCGGCGCTGTGGTCGGTACGCAAACAACCGGACAAGCCGGATCGAGGCGATCGACGGGGATGGCTGAAATCAGCGGGATCCCGCAATGCGCCCCGTAACCAGCGGGCATAGTCGCCGGGGGGATCGGCCAGTTGGCCCAAGTCCAACCAATCGCTCGATCGCAGTTCGGGATATTGATCCACGTCGGGCAAATCCCCGATCGCCCCGGCCACGGTGGGGCAAATGGGCAAATGGGCCAGAGTTCGATCGCGCTTGGCACTTTTGCAAACCGGCGGGCGGCGGGTTTGGGGCGTTGGATAGCTGGGCAGCGGCCAGCCCGATCGGGCCCCCAACAGAAACAAACGTTGGCGATCCTGCGGTACGCCGTAATGGGCCGCATTCAAAACCTGATAGTTGGCTTCCACTTGGTAGCCAAAATCGGCAAATAACTCAATTAATTCGCTCAAAAACGCCCGATGTTTGCCCAGGGTCATACCCCGCACATTTTCAATCACAAAATACTTGGGCCGCAGCTCATTCACCAGCCGAGCAAAGTGGAACATCAAGGCATTTCGCGGATCATCAAAGGCCCGCTTTCCCATCATGGAAAATCCCTGGCAGGGCGGCCCCCCAAACAGCACATCAATTTCCAGCTCTGGTTCTTCTAGCCCTAGGCGGCTGGTCAGCGCTGAATCACGAACCCGTTCGGAATCACTCGGGCGATCGCCCCGCAACACCGCCGCCAATTGTTGCCGAATTTCCGCCCCCGTCACCTCCGCCGCACTCCGACAAAGCACCGCCCCCTGCGGAAAGTTGTACTGATGGGTTAAACAGTGAATCGGGTCAATTTCCACCGCCACCGCCACATCAAACCCCGCCATCTCGAACCCTAAGGACATCCCTCCGGCTCCGGCAAACAGGTCAACGGCGATCGGGCGGCGGGAAACGGTCACGGCAAGGGGGTCAACTTTCAGCAACAGCGGTCAAGCGACCCATATGGTAGCGGAATTCCGAGCGATTGATCGATCCACTGCCCCTACCCTTTCTTGGGCGATCGGGTAACAAACTGATTACTCAATCAATTTTGTGGATATTTAATCTATAGGTTGAGTTGAGGGACGAAACCTAACAGCCACAAAGTTGATGCAGATCGAGTTGGGTTTCGCGCGGCTCAACCCAACCTACAGGGCTACAATTGGGGGAGACTTATCGCACTTGTCGATCGCATTGCCTCAGCAGTTGGTGCAACACTCCCAACAACTCAGCCGGGTTGCGATTGGAATAGAGACCAGTTTCATAAACCTGACCTGACGAATCGAGCCGATAAAATCGCCAGCCGTCGCCATTGGTGACAATTCCCAACACTTCAATGGTTGGATCGTCGTTGCAATCTTGGCAGGCTTTCATTTCCACTAAGCATTGGGCTAATCCCTGCTCGAAGTCGTCTTTTTTGGCTTCGACAATGCACAAAAAAGGTGCGGCTACATAGTCTCGGCGCTCTGTGATTAAGTAATCAACATTGCCGGTAACTTGTGCCGTTTCCAGCTTAACGCCTTTCCAAATTTTGAGATTTTCTAGATCAGTAATGGCTTCTTCGCAAAATGCATCAATAATCAGTTCTTTGGATTTTTCGCAGTAGCGTAGATCAAAATGGGCCTGTAGGCGGCGGAGGCGTTCTTGAAAGAATGCGCTAGGCGATCGAGGTTGGCTTTCGAGTTCCCAGGGCTGGAGTTCTTTCAAGTTGAGATATTGATAGGCTTCTTTTAGGTTAAATCTGGAGAAGTTTTTGCGTTTTTTAATCATTGAATTGGATCGCTGGACTCCAGATCTATTGATCATTATCGATCATGGCGAAATGGTCGATCGGCTGGTCTGGCCCTACTCCACCATCCACCGCTCGATCGACCCGTAGGGTGCATGGGAGAACGCTCGGGAGGAAATAACAATCTCAATTCATCTCCCATGCACCGCCACCCATCACGCATTCAACGACCATCATTCGGTTGGGTGGCGATCGTTCTGCGGTGCATGGGAGTACAAATGAAGCGTTTCGTGGCCATTGGGGGTTGCTCCCATGCACCCTACAATTGGGGGAGACACAACGGTGAGAGTCTGACCCATGAGCCTTGAAGTCGCCCAACAACGAATTGCTGCTGCCTTGACTGAGGGTGAAACGGCTTTGGATTTGAGCGAGTTGGGCTTAACGGAATTACCTATCGAATTATTTTCATTAACGCATCTAGAAGAACTCTGGCTCGACAACAACCAACTAACGAGTATTCCAGAAGCGATCGCCCAACTGCAAAACCTGCAACAACTCTGGCTCGACAACAACCAACTAACGAGTATTCCAAAAGCGATCGCCCAACTGCAAAACCTGCAACAACTCTATCTCCACAACAACCAATTAACGAGCATTCCTGAGGCGATCGCCCAACTGCAAAATCTGCAAACACTCGTGCTCACCAACAACCAACTGACGACAATTCCTGAGGCGATCACCCAACTGCAAAACCTGCAACAACTCTGGCTCGACAACAACCAACTGACGAGCATTCCTGAGGCGATCGCCCAACTGCAAAACCTGCAAACACTCTGGCTCGACAACAACCAACTCACGAGCATTCCTGAATCGATCGCCCAACTGCAAAACCTGCAAATACTCTCGCTCCGCGACAACCAAATAACGAGTATTCCTGAGGTGATTGCTCAACTACAAAACCTACAGACACTCAATCTCTCTAACAACCAAATAACGAGCATTCCCGAATCAATCGCCCAACTACAGAGCCTGCAAATACTCTGGATTGGCAACAACCAACTCACAAAAATTCCCGAATCAATTTCCCAACTGCAAAGCCTTCAGCAACTATGGCTCTTCAGCAACCAACTTGCAAGTATTTCTAGGTCAATCACCCAACTACAAAATCTAGAAATTCTTGTTCTCAGCGGCAACCGATTAACAAGTGTCACCGACTCAATCACTCAACTGCAAAATCTGAAAATGCTTGTTCTCAGCAACAATCAACTCACGAAAGTTACTGATTCAATTGCTCAACTGAAAAACCTGCAAATACTCTGGTTGAGTGACAACCAACTCACCAATATCCCCGAGTGGCTAGATCAATTACCAAAATTACAGGAAGAACCATCAGAAAATTGGCTTTCACCAATTTTAAGTCTTCACTTGCAAAGTAATCAAATTCAAGAAATTCCATTGAAATTAGTCCCTTTTTTGAAAAATGTTTACAAAATCGCGATCGATCAAAATCCCTACTCTGCCTATCCGCCCGAAATTGTTGAGCAAGGGCAGCAAGCGATCTTTGATTATCTCGATGAACGGATTGAAGGCTCCGAACAAAAATGGGTCTCTAAACTGCTCGTCGTCGGTCAAGGCGGTACAGGCAAAACCGCCCTGTTGAATGCCCTGCGTGGCCAAGCATTTGTCCCCACAGACACCACCCACGGCATGGCGATCGCCCCCTTGGAACTCGCCCACCCCACCCGCACCGATGTGACCATGACCCTGAATGCTTGGGACTTTGGCGGCCAGGAAATTTATCACGCCACTCACCAGTTTTTTATGAGCGAGCGATCGCTCTTTGTGGTGGTTTGGAGCGCGCGATCGGGCCATGAAGAAGGCAAGCTCGACTATTGGTTAAACACAATCACCACCCTCGCCCCCAACGCCCCGATCGTCCTGGTGGCCAGCCACACCGACCAACACGCGGCCGCCTTTCCCGAGCGCGCCTTCCGGGAAAAATACCCACAAATTCAGAAGATCGCCGCCGTCAGCAACCGCACCAACGACGGCATCGACGACCTTCGCACCACCCTGGCCCAGCTCGCCGCCGACCTGCCCCTGATGGGCGAAACCTGGCCCGCCACTTGGTTGCGTGCCGCCGACAGCCTGGCCGAGCTGCCCGACCCCTACATCGGCCCCAAAGCGTTTTATCGTCACTTAGCCGCCGCCGGAGTCGCCGAAACCAGCCGCCCCGTGTTGGCCCGCTGGCTGCATGAGCTGGGGCAAATTTTGTTTTTTCAAGATCGCCCCGCCAACAGTGATTTAGACTTAAGTGATTTGGTGATTTTGCAACCGGCTTGGGCCAGCCAAACCATCAGCCGCGTGATTGATGATCGAGAAGTAATAGAAAAGTGCGGCATCTTTACCCACTGCTGCATGGATCGGCTGTGGTGCGACCTCGATCGCCATGTGTGCGACCACCTGTTGCGGCTGATGGAGCGGTTTGACCTGTCCTATCGGCTGCTGGACGATCGCGACGCGGATCGATCGCTCGTGGTGGAGCGCGTGCCCCACAATCCCCCACCCTACGAAACCGACTGGGACGCGCTGGCCGACGGGCCACAAATCGCCTTTCGCTACCACCTCAACTTCGTGCCGCCGGGCATTCCCACCTGGTTCATTGCCCGCCAATCGCGGTTCAGCATCGATCGCCACTGGCGCTACGGAGCGCTGTTTGCCTACGACGATGGCGGCGTGCGTCACCTGGCCCTGTTGGACTTGCCCCTCGGTGAGCGATCATTGCGGCTGACGGTGCGCGGCCCCCACCCCCAGAATTTTTGTACATTGCTGCACGATGGAATTACGCAACTGCTGGCGGAACGGTTTCCGGGATTGCAAGTCACGCCCAAGGTGCTTTGTCCGGGCCACGACGGCCAGCCCTGCACCCACGAATTCGATTATCAGCAGTTGCGAACCCGCAAAAAACCGCTGATTGAATGTCCGAGTGCGGAAGAAGATTTGGTGGTCGATCGCTTGCTTTATGGGATCGATCGCCGCACCGAGCAGCAGGTGTTGCAACGGATTGAATCCCTCACCGAAACGGTGCTGAAAAACCAAGCAGAAACGCGATCGGAATTGCAATCCTTGCGCGAGCAAACTAGTCGGGAATTCACCAAACAATTCGCCGCCGACCAAAGCAAAGTCGATCGCTGCTGTCCAACGATTTTTACGATTCAACCCGGCTCCGGTGGCGGTCGGTTCAGTAGCCTCAAGCAAGCGGTGTTGGGCCAAAAGCTGGAATTGCAGCTCTATTGCGAGCATCCCGGCTGTTGCCATCCCGTTGAACAATGCCGCTACGAACTCACCGACGGGGCCCGCTGGCTCAAAAGTCTCAGCCCCCACCTGAACAAACTGGTGACGCTGCTAAAGGTGGTGGCTCCCTTGGCCGGCCCCACGGCGGGACTGACCGCCGCGATCGACAACGAACGCTGGAAAGCCGGCCTGGAATTCACCAAGGAGCTAGCGGGCCAGTTGCCGCACCTGTCGATCGCCGATCTCGACCCGGACTTGGCCGAGGGCGATCGGGGCCGGTTCGATCGCCTAGCCGAGGAACCGATCGCCGCCGACGATCGCCAACTCTGGGCCCTGCGCCAATTCCTGAAAGACCGCGAACCCGACTTTGAGCGATCGGGTCTGGGCAAGGGCGAACTGCAACTGGTGCTCACCCCGGAATATCACTACCTGTGGCTCTGCCCAGAACACCGCGAACCCTACCGCGGCCGGGAAACCTACCCCCACGCCACCTTCAATCCCTTCTCGTTGGACGAAACCAGCGAACGGGCGATCGGTCTGTAGAAATTTGAGCGGGCGATCGGTTCCTTATCTGATCACGGTTTCACCCCCCAATCGTAGGGGCGTACAGCGGTACGCCCTCCGCCAGGATTGATCGCTTGAAACAAATTGGTTCTCGAAGATCTCGCGTATCGGAGGGCGCATGGCGATGCGCCCCTACGGGATCTAACCGCGCGTTTCGTAGGGAACCGGATCGGTTAAGCCCAATTCCGCGAAGGCCGCCAGCCGCAGCCGACAGGAATCGCAGCGGCCACAGGAGCGATCGCCCCCCGCATAGCAAGACCAAGTTTCCGCCCAAGGCACACCTAAGCGATCGCCCAGTTGAATGATGTCTGTTTTGCGCAGTTCCACCAAGGGCGCAACGATTTCGATCGGCTGGCCTTCCCGGCCCTGGCGCGTGCCCAACTGAAACACCGACTGCATCGCCGCCAGGTAGTCCGGCCGGCAGTCGGGATAGCCGGAATAGTCCAGCGCATTCACGCCGATATAAACCCGTTGCGCGTCGATCGCCTCCGCGTAGGCCAGGGCAAAGCTCAAAAAGATCGTGTTGCGGGCCGGCACATAGGTGATCGGAATTTCCGTCGCCATGCCGTCCAAGGGCCGATCGCTCGGCAAATCAAGCTGGTTATCCGTTAGCGCCGAGCCACCCCATTGGGTTAGGTCAAACCGCACCACTTGATGGGCCACCACGCCGGCCGCTTGGGCGATCGCCACAGCCGCTTGCAATTCCCGTCGGTGTCGCTGCTGATAATCAAACGACAAGGCGTAGCAATCGCAGCCATCCGCCTTCGCTTGATAAAGCACGGTGGACGAATCCAGCCCGCCAGACAACAGCACCACCGCTTTGGGTTGGGGCGATTGCGCCGGGATGGGTTGGGAGGTCGATTGCTGCGTCATAGGAGAGTGGTTCACGGTGAATTGTGGTTCAGTTTTGAACGATCGACCCCTATGGTAGGATGTGGCCGGCCGACGCTGGCGGCATCCGACTCCTCGCCCCATTGCCCCTTCATTGCTGCTGTTAAACGCGCGTGCAATCCCGTAGCGAATCGCTCGATGCTCAAATTCGGCCTGCCCTCGCCCGGCCGAGCCACCATCCCATCCGCGTTGGCGCGATCGGGGTCGGCAACATGGGACAACACCACGCCCGGATCCTGAGCTTGCTTAAGGATGCCGAATTGGTGGGAATTTCAGATCTGAATGTGGAACGGGGGCTGGAATTGGCCAGCAAATACCGCGTTCGGTTTTTTGAAGACTACAAAGATATGCTGCCCCTGGTGGACGCGGTGTGCATCGCGGTTCCCACCAAGCTGCACTACACCGTGGGCATGGATTGCCTGCGGGCCGGGGTGCATGTGCTCATGGAAAAACCGATCGCCGCCAGCATCATTGAAGCGGAGGCCCTGGTGAATGCGGCGGCCGAACGTCAATGCATTTTGCTGGTGGGACATATTGAGCGATTTAACCCCACGTTTCAAGAATGCTTCAACGTTCTGAAAACGGAACGGGTGTTAGCGCTCGAAGCCCATCGCATGAGTCCCCACGCCGATCGCGCCAATGATGTGTCGGTGGTGTTGGACTTGATGATCCATGACATTGATCTGATTTTGGAAATTGCCAACTCCTCGGTGGTGCGTCTGTCGGCCAGCGGCAGCCGGGCCGCTTCCGGTCAGTTGGATTATGTGACAGCAACCCTGGGCTTTGCCAATGGGATTGTAGCTACCCTAACGGCCAGCAAGGTGACACACCGCAAAATTCGCCGGATTGCGGCCCATTGCCAGGATTCACTGGTGGAGGCGGATTTCCTGGCGCGTCAAATTTTGGTTCATCGCAAAACCTCCAGCTATCCGGCGGGCGATCGCGCCAGTCAGGCTTGCTATCGATTGGATGGGTCGATCGAGTCGGTGGCGATCGGGAACACGGAGCCGCTCCATGCGGAATTGGAGCATTTTGTGAACTGTGTGCGGGGCGAGATGCAACCCTCGATCGGCGGCGAACAGGCCCTGAAGGCCCTAAAAATTGCCAGCGCGATCGAACAAATGGCCCTGGACGAACCCTTGGGTAAAGGCGACGATCGGTGGGGTTAATCGGTTAATCAACCGTTAGACCATCGAGCATCCCCTTCGTGACGGGCCCAGCGGCCCAATTTACCCGTGAAGTTTTGGTGCGATCCGTTGGCTCGGCTCGATCAGATCGATCGGATCGATCGGCCCAATCAACTGAACCGGCTTGTTAACTGGCGATCGCGACTCACTCGGCGGGCGATCGCCCATCAACCGGTGGCTATGGATGCCCTCCAACCACAACTTGGCTCCCGTTCCAAAATTTTCAGGCAGTGAACAGCAGCATTGGTCTTAATTTGTCGTTTCCCAAAAGCCCTCAAGCGCTGGCCCAGCGTCAAGATTAGCCCATTGATCCGTAAACAAAGTTGGCAAATTACCTAGCCAGATTGTTATTTTCTGGCTAACCTAGCTACGGTTCCCTGCATTAGATTAGGGTTGATAGTAGAGTTAACCAACGGTTTAGATTAGGTTTGCGACTAAGTTTAAGCAGCGGATTTAGCTAGCCACAATCTTGCTTTCTCGATAAGCTGATCTTTCTATGTCGATCGGGGCGTGGTTTTGTCCCGTTCCAGCCTTCCTTTTGGTGTGTCGTTTGGCCTAGAACCATGTCCGAGCCTTCTGTGGCAGTCCAGCCGTTCTACCAGCGCGATCGATGCACCCTTTACCAGGGCGATTGCCTTGAAATTTTGCCCCTGTTCCCGGCCAATAGTGTGGATCTAATTTTTGCCGATCCGCCCTATAACCTGTCTAATAACGGGTTCACCTGTCATGGCGGCCGGGCTGTCAGTGTCAATAAAGGCGATTGGGATCGCAGCAATGGCATTGAACAGGATTTTGAATTTCACCGCGCTTGGATTCAGGAATGTCGGCGGATCTTGAAACCCAATGGCACGATTTGGATTTCAGGAACCTATCACAATATCTATGCCTGTGGCTTTGCACTGCAATGTTTGGATTTTCATGTTTTGAACGAGATTTGTTGGTACAAACCCAACGCTAGTCCCAATTTATCCTGTCGCTTTTTTACGGCCAGCCATGAAACCCTAATTTGGGCCCGCAAAAGCAAAAAAGGAAAACATGTCTTTAACTATGAAGCCATGAAGCTGGGAGATTTTCCCCGCGATCCCCTCAAGCTTTCTGGCCGACAAATGCGGAGTGTTTGGTCAATTCCCACCCCACCGGCTTCGGAGAAATTGCAAGGCAAACATCCCACCCAAAAGCCTCTGGATTTACTCGATCGAATCATTTCCGCCAGCACCAATCCGGGAGATTTGGTGCTCGATCCCTTCAGCGGCAGCGGCACAACGGGCCTTTCAGCCCTACGAGTCGATCGCGCCTTTATTGGCATTGAAAAAGAAGCGGCCTATCTGCAATTGGCGGTCGATCGCTTCACCACCGCCCCCCTCCCAGGCTCCGAGACCAGGGCGGGCGATCGCGTTTTGGCCAATGGCAAATCCAGTTCTCAACCGGGCCATCAACCCAGCCAGCAACCTGATAACCAGACCAACAGCAAGGCCAGCAGCAAGACCAACAACCCAGCCAGCAGCAAAACCAGCAATCAACCGGCGGGAGCGTCAATTATGGAACCAAACAGCTCCCCAACAAGCTATTCCAGTCCCCCAAACCATCCAAACCATTAAGAAACCAGGCGATCGAGATTTGTTCAGCTTGATTCGACAGACCCAGTGCGACAATTAAAGATCGCTTTTCTGGATCGGCTAGAGAGAGCAAAACCCCATGTCCGACAATTTCCGCAGCCAACAGATCACCAGCGGTGTGCAGCGATCGCCCAACCGCGCCATGCTCCGTGCAGTGGGCTTTGGTGACAATGACTTCAGCAAACCGATCGTCGGCATCGCCAGCGCCTACAGCACCATCACCCCCTGCAACATGGGCATTGCCACCCTGGCCGACAGCGCCATGGCCGCAGCCCGCGAAGCTGGCGTGATGCCCCAAATTTTCGGCACGATCACGATCAGTGACGGGATCTCCATGGGCACTGAAGGGATGAAATATTCCCTGGTGTCGCGGGACGTAATTGCCGACTCGATCGAAACCGTCTGCAACGGCCAAAGTCTGGATGGCATCCTGGCGATCGGCGGTTGCGATAAAAACATGCCCGGAGCCATGATCGCCATGGCCCGATTGGATATTCCTGCCATCTTTGTCTATGGCGGCACGATCAAACCCGGCCATCTGCACGGGGAAGATCTGACCGTCGTCAGCGCCTTTGAAGCCGTGGGCCAATTCAGCGCTGGCAAAATTGACGAAGCCCGGCTGATGGCCGTGGAACACAACGCCTGTCCCGGTGCGGGTTCCTGCGGCGGCATGTTCACCGCCAACACCATGTCCAGCGCCTACGAGGCCATGGGCATGAGCCTGCCCTACTCCTCAACCATGGCCGCCGAGGATGACGAGAAGAACGCCAGCGCGGCCGAGTCTGCCCGCGTGTTGGCCGAAGCGATCAGAGCACGCCGCACACCGAAGCAAATTTTGACCCGCAAGGCCTTTGAAAACGCCATTTCCGTGATCATGGCCGTGGGCGGTTCCACCAACTCGGTGTTGCACCTGCTGGCGATCGCCAACACGATCGGGGTGCCCCTCACCCTGGACGACTTTGAAGAAATCCGCGCCCGCGTGCCCGTTTTCTGTGACCTGAAGCCCAGCGGCCGCTATGTGGCCACCGACTTGCACAAGGCCGGCGGCATCCCCCAAGTGATGAAAATTTTGCTGAATCAGGGGCTGCTGCATGGGGATTGCTTGACAATCACCGGCAAGACGATCGCGGAAACCCTGGCGGAGATCCCCGACGAACCGCGCCCCGACCAAGATGTCATCCGTCCCTTCGACAAGCCCCTTTATCAACAGGGTCACTTGGCCATTCTGAAGGGCAACCTGGCCAGCGAAGGTTCCGTGGCCAAAATCAGCGGCGTGAAAAATCCCGTGATCACCGGCCCGGCAAGGGTGTTTGAGTCGGAAGAGAATTGCTTAAAGGCGATCTTGGCGAATCAAATCAACCCCGGTGATGTGGTGGTGATTCGCTATGAAGGGCCCAAGGGCGGCCCCGGAATGCGAGAAATGTTGGCTCCGACGGCGGCGATCATCGGTGCGGGTCTGGGCGACTCGGTGGGGCTGATCACCGATGGGCGCTTCTCGGGCGGAACCTATGGCATGGTGGTGGGTCACGTGGCTCCCGAAGCGGCCGTGGGTGGCACGATCGCCCTGGTGCAGGAGGGTGACAGCATCACGATCGATGCTCCGAACCGCAAGCTGCAACTGAATGTGTCCGATGAGGAGCTGGCGGCCCGCCGGGCTAACTGGCAACCGCCGGAACCGCGCTACAAACGAGGCACGTTGGCAAAATATGCCAAGTTGGTCTCTTCCAGCAGCCTGGGAGCCGTGACGGATTTGAACTTGCTGTAGGGTTTGGGGCTGGGTCAGCAATTCAGCCCAGTAATTCAGCCCAGCAATTCAGCGCGACCCAATCCACCCAGTTATTTCCGATCGTTATTCAGATCCGCATCTCGATCCGCATTTCGATCCGCAAAACCCCGCCCGATCGCGACTCGATCGAGCGGGGTTTTTGTAGACCGCATCGCGAATTAATTGCGAGTGGGGCTACTGGGGGTCACGCTAGCACCGCCTTGGCCGTTTTGTTCCAATCGCTGCTGGCGCTGGCGCAAAAACTCATTGGCAGCGTTGTCAATCCGTCCCGACTGTTGTTGATTGAAATCATCCAGGGTTTGCCCCGGGGCCAACATGATGTTGCGAATCAAGTCTTGGGCAGAAACGCCGGAGCCTTGAAACACTTCATTGGGGCGCACATCACCAGACGATCCATTGGCATTTGGGTCACCCAGGGCCGAGGATTGGGCGATCGCGGGGTTGCTGCCCAAGGCCAGAATGCTCAAGACGGTGACGATCGAGGATCCCGACAAACAGGCAATCGAGGGAGCGATCAAGGGATGGCTCATGATTCGGCTAACTCCAATTCAGGGATATTAACGGGTTCGTTAGAATGCACCAGCAAATCGGACAGAGGAACCGCAAACAGCGAATCCTGTTGAGGGTTACCGGAAGTGGCGCGAGCAACCATGGGCGATCGGGACTGGTTTTTTTCGTAGCCCACCAACAGTAGAGGGGTGCCCCCCACATCGCCAATCACCCGCCTTTCACTGTGAGGCAAAAAGTCCGCCTTCGGTTCCCAGTGGTTGCGATTCACGATGTTGTCGCGACGGCCGGAACCCGCCAACCCCGATCGCGGTGGATGGGTTGATGCCAATAGGCTAGCGTCTTCGATCGCATCCTGGCTGAGGTCAAGGCCCGGGCGATGGAGTTCCAAGGTCTGTCGCAGTCGGCCGCTGGTTTGGGCTAACAGGGGCCCCCGCCGCTCCAGCAACAGGGACATGGTTTTGCGATCGGTTTCCAGGGTTCCGGCATCGGTCAAACTCGCAAAAATCTCCGCCGACTCTTGCCCCAACTCCAACAGGAGGAGCAACCAATCCGGCAAGTTCGCCATTGCGCCGGCCGCTTCGCAATATTGTTGCAACCATTCCGAGGCATGGAGGTAAGCGTATTCCCCCAGCATCGTGCGTCCATAGGGGGATGCTAAAAAGCAATCCAGCTTGTCTTTTAGATTCTGCTCCATGCCACGTCTAGCCTGCTCCTGCGATCCAGCGTCCTATGCCATCCGCCGTTGCAGCAATGGCCGCACAAGCCCGATCGCCACCAAATCAAAAATGAATAGAACCCCGAGGGCCATACCAAAACTAACCGATCCAAAGGGCGCTTGCATGACAATGCTGCTAAAACTCCAGTCCGGATGCAGATAAAGATAGCGAATGGGTTCGATCGCGTAGCTCAAGGGATTCAACACCGCCACCCACTGCAACCAACCGGGCATGAACGACAAGGGAGCCAAGGCCGTGCTGGCAAAGAGCAGGGGCAAGTTGGTGATAAAAATAGCGGCAATTAATTCCACGTGGCCCGGCAGCGCAAAGGCCAGACCCAAGCTGAGGGAGGTGACCCCCGCCACCAACAGCAGCACGATCGCCCCGACCACGGCCAGCCCCGCCACCCCCGGCAGCCCAGCCCCCAAAACAGCCGCCGCAATCACGATCGCCACGGTTTGGATCAAGGCCAGCAAGCCAATATACAGGGCCGAGGCGGTGATGATCGAAAAGCGCGACACCAAGGGAGCCACCAACAGCCGATTCAGAAAGCCAAATTCCCGATCGAACATCACCGGCAAGCCCGCATTCAGCGCCCCGCTAAAGGCCGCAAAGGCGATCGTCCCCGCCCCCAAAAACTGCCCATAGCCCACATGATCGCCAAACAAATCGGCCGGGACATTTTGGAACAGGGCCCCAAACAACACCAACCACATCAGGGGCTGAATAGTGCCGGCCACCAAGGTCACCGGCCGCCGTTGCAGTTGAATTAACAACCGTCGCAGCAGGGCCGCCGTTTCTTGCCAAAATTCCGCCAGGGGCGAGGGTTCCAGGGCGGGCGATCGGGTGGGACTGTCCGTGGGCAAAGTCGTGCTCATGAGGCTTAGGGGAATCTGGAGGGTAGGGGTGAATATGGAGAACTGGAAACTCTGGAAGGAATGGTCTGAGGCCTAGCGCATATTTTGCTTGCGGGCCAGCTTAGGATCCCGATCGCCCGCTGCCAAATCCGCATCGAGCAATGTCCGGCCCGTCGCAGCCAGATAAACATCATCCAAACTCGGGCGCGATTGGGCAATGCCAAACACCGGCAACCCCGCCTGTTCCAAGGCCTGCTGCACCAGGGTCAACCCCCGATCGAGATCATCCACCACCAAATTCAGCGTATTTCCCTGGCTCCGGTTGATCATTGCATCCTTGACACAGGGCAGCGCCGTCAGCAGGGTTTGGGCCGTTTCCGCCTCGGCAGCGGGGGTAAACTCCCGAATGCGCAGGGAAATGCGATCGCCCCCCAACCGAGCCTTCAACTCCGACGGTGTGCCCAGGGCAATCACCTGGCCTTGATCCAAAATCGCCACCCGATCGGCCAGCGCGTCAATCTCTTCCAGGTAATGGCTAGTGATCAAAACCGTTGTCCCCCACTGGGGCAACTTCCGCAAAAACTCCCACACGGCCATCCGGCTTTCGATATCCAGCCCCGCCGTGGGTTCATCCAACACCAGCACATCTGGCTCGTGGAGCAGCCCCGTGGCCAAGTCCAAGCGCTTGCGAATGCCGCCGGAATAGGTTCCCGTTTTCCGATCGAGCCAGTCGCCCAGCCCCAGCAGATCCGCCATGGCGGCAATCCGCTGCCCGATCGCCTCGCGTCGCAAGTGATAGAGCGCACCATGCAACTCCAGCATTTCCCGCCCGGTCAACACCTTGTCCAACGCAGCATCCTGAGCCACATAGCCCAACCGCTTACGGGCCGATCGGGGTTCCCGCAACACCGACACCCCCGACACAAAAATTTCTCCCCCGTCCGGCTGGGCCAAGGTACAAAGACAGCGAATCGTGGTGGTTTTGCCCGCGCCGTTGGGCCCCAACAGGCCAAAAATCTCGCCGGGTTTCACCTCCAGCGATACGTGATCAACGGCGGTAACATCGCCATAGCGTTTTTGTAGGTTCCGAATCGCAATTGCAGGGGTCATAGGCCGCGCGAGAGTCAGGGGCGATCGCCCGGCCCCAGGGTCTGACACCGTTGGATAGCAACCAGAACAGAGACCGGGGCTGGCAGGTAGCTAAAACAGCAGCCGAAAACCGGAGCAAGGCAAGACGAGCAGGATTTCTCAGGGGCCATTCTCCAGGGAGAAGCTCTCCAGGGAGATTGCGCAGGAAATTCCTTGGATCATCGGCAGGGGCTAGATCCTCCCCACTCCGGCGATCGCACCCCCTCGCCATTCCTCAACAAATCTTCAAACTGATGCGCAATCCATTCTAAACCGCCGGGCAACGGCCGGGGCCGCCGGCCCGCCAACCAACGCTGAACCCAAGGGGCGATCGCCCCTAACCCCCCAAGCGCTTCGCCAGCAACTTCGCCTTCAGCCCAAACTCGATCGTCTCCAGCAGCTTGGTCATCCCCGTGGTGTTCACCATCTCCGGTGAAATGCCCATTTTCTTGGCCGACTGAATCGCCTTTTCTGTCAAGGAATGGCTGGCATAACCGGTCACGATAATCACCAAGTCCGCGCTGGAGATGTGGCTTTCCCCCTGCTGAGCCATGTTCAGACCCGCCTGGGCCGTACACCAAACCAATTCCACCTTCGATTCCCGCAAGCGATTGCGCACCGCCGACTCCAAGCGATCGTGGCCCCCAAAAACCACCACCTTACCCGCCAACTCCGAGTAGGGATTAGGACGGCGCTCAGACGATCGGTGCCGCGTTTGGGGCCGCACATCGGGACTGCGCTCCACCCGCGCCCGATTCTGCATCGCCTTTTCATAAATAAACATCAGCGTCTGTTCATCATTGCCCCGACGCTTGGCCACCGGCCCTTCTTCACTGTGTTGGTTAATTTGATCCATCAAGGCTTCCAGCACTTCCGTGAGGGCATCGATCGCCTTCAGGTCATGCATATAACCCCGAATCGCCACGGCCGCGTCCGTTGCGCTATAAAAATCCTGCTGGTCGCGAATCATGTCCAGCAGGTCTTCCCTTAGCTCATAGCGCCACCGGTTTGTTTGATCCAGTAAGCGTTCCTCAATCAGTCGTTCTTCTTGCAAAATCAACTGCCGATCGGCCGCTTCTGAAGCCAAGCGCGGCGCATCGGCCAGTTGCTGCAAAATATCCGCTTCCTTCTCTTGGAGTTTGCGGCGGGTTATGCTGTCGCCAAACTCATCGGCCGGCAACTCTTTGAGGGTGGTTTGCACTTGCGCTAACACCGCGTTCAACCGGGCTTCGATTTCCGCAAGGGCATGTTGATAGTATTCGTCTCGCTGCTTTTCTAGGCGTTTCGCTTCTAGCTCGACCTTTGCCGCCGAAATCAGGTCTTGGACGGAACTTTCGAGTTCATTCAGTTCTGTGATATCCATGGGAAGACTCCTAACACAAGGGGTTGGGGATTAGGAAATGGGCGGCCATTTTAAACATGACTTAATCCTATCGCTTCCCTTCAACGGTGCGTTATGGGCCACGGATCCAGTCCGCCCCAGCCAACATGGCTGAACTGGCGATCCGGCGCGGCATTCAGCATCGCTGTCTAGCATGGGGTATGGCTGTCTAGCATTGGGTTATTGAACCTTGCCACGCATTCCCTTGTTTCTAAAACAATTCCTCAGATCCCAAAAACCCATGCTTTATCGACGGTTTGGGCGCACAGAGCTATCGATGCCGGTGTTTTCCTGTGGTGGAATGCGCTACCAACAGGCCTGGCAAGACCTCTCACCCACACAAATTGACGCGGCGGGCCAAGCCAATTTGGCCGCCACGATCGAGCGGGCCCTTGCTTTGGGCATTAACCACATTGAGACGGCGAGGGGCTATGGCAGCTCCGAGATGCAGCTCGGTTGGGTGCTGCCGCAATATCCCCGCCAGGATTTGATTGTGCAAACGAAGGTGGGGCCTGCTGCCCAGGTGGCCGACTTTGAGCGGGACTTTGAACAGTCCATGGGCTACCTCAAGCTCGACTATGTGGACTTGCTGGGCATTCACGGAATTAACACCCGTGAGCATTTGGACTGGACGTTGCGGCCGGGGGGCTGCCTCGATCGCGCCAGACGCTGGCAGGCGGAGGGGCGAGTGCGGTTCATTGGATTTTCCACCCACGGGCCCCTGGACGTAATCATGGAGACGATTCAGTCCAACCAATTTGATTACGTCAATTTGCATTGGTATTACATCAACCAAACCAACTGGCGGGCGATCGAGGCGGCCACCCAGTTGGATATGGGCGTGTTTATTATCAGTCCAGCCAATAAAGGGGGGCTGCTATACGAGCCATCGCCCAAATTGGTGGAACTCTGCAAGCCCCTGAGTCCGATGGTGTTTAACAATTTGTTTTGTTTAAGCCATCCGCAGGTGCATACCCTGAGCCTGGGGGCCGCTCGGCCTAGCGATTTTGATGAGCATCTGAAAACCCTGTCCTTTTTGGATCAACCGGGTCAGTTGCTCCCGATGATTACGCGACGGTTGGAGCAAGCGGCGATCGAGGCGTTTGATCGCGAGTTTGGCCCCGGAGAAGGGAAGGCTTGGCTGCGCACTTGGGAACAGGGGTTGCCAAAGCCGGAAGAAGTGCCGGGCGAAATCAGTGTGCGAACGATCGTGTGGCTGTGGAATTTGGTGAAGGCCTTTGACATGGTGGCCTATGGCAAGATGCGCTACAACCTGTTGGGCAATGGGGGCCACTGGTTTCCAGGGCAACGGGGCGATCGCCTGTCAGAGCTAGATTTGCGCCCCTGTTTAGCCCGCAGTCCCTATCCCGATCGGGTCTTGAATATTCTGACGGAGGCGCACCAGTTACTGGCGGGCGGGGCGGTGAAGCGCCTTTCACAATCGTCTTAGCTGAGGTCTTGGCGGAGATCTTGACGGAGGTTTTTGTTGAGATCTTGACCAAATCTTGGCGAGATCTTGGCGAAGGTTTTAGCAGAGGCCTGATCAGTATTTTGGGAGACTGATCAAGCACTAACCCTCACGGGGACAAGGGGCTTAAGCCCCTTGTCTGGGTTGATTCTGGGAGCAGGCGGCGGATCGTTGCTTCCGGTCTGCTCCCGATCGAGCCTTAGGACAGGTCGGTTTCTGCGAGCTTTTGAGCCAAGAACTCAATTAGGTCTTGCTTGGAAGCCCCGGCCTGATTGCTGTTCGATTCAATCCGTTTCACCACGTCCGGCGACAGGGCCAACAGCCGCACCAATTCACCATAGGCGGCGGATTCTTCGGCATTAATCACCGCTTCATCGGGCGTGCGGGCGCTGGAGGCAATGGTTTCATAGGCCAATTCCAGGGCCAATTCTTTGTCAGCGTCGTTGGTGAGCTTAGGCACAATTTCTGCCAGGGGCAGATTTTGCACCAAATATTCCCGCAAGTCTTGTTTCAGTTCGATCGATTGTTGGCCGTCGCGGGCAAACAGTTGGCTGAAGCGATCGAGCATCACTTCAATTTCTTCGTCGGCCAAATGTCCGTCGGCCCAGGCCATGGCAGCAACCACCCGCAGCAGGTTCATTTGCTTGGGGGCGATCGGGGGAGGTGGTGGCGGTTTTAGCATGGTGGCTCCCTCCGGTTTGGGATCCGGTGATTAGCGCTGAATTCTCTTTTTGAATTCTCTTTTCGATCTAGCCAATGGCCAGGGCGATCGGGGCGTTCTGGATCAATTCGCGATGGAAGTTGATGAAAGTCCACAATTGATCGTCACTGACCGTCACCTTGGGGTGATTGCATCAAGATTTATGGCAGATCTCAGGGTTTCCAGACCGAGTGCTTTCCGCATTTTCAGGGCGATCGCGCTGTTTTGGATTCTGCCCCTGTCCCGATCGCTCTCCCGATCACCATTCGTACAAGGCCCAACGGAAAAACTCTAAGCTAAGGTCTAAGGAAAATCTGAAAAGTATCTGAACTTCCGTGATTTCCACCTTACCCACCGCTCCAGGAATTGACCTATCGAAGTTACGGTTAGATGTGCGAAATTTGTTGCCGCAATTGGTGTCTTGGCGGCGACAGTTTCATCAATACCCAGAGTTGGGATTTCAAGAGGCCCTGACGGCCGCTTTTGTGTGCGATCGCCTGCGAGAGTGGGGCATTGATTACCAAGCGGGCATCGCCAAAACCGGCATTGTGGCGGTCATTGAAGGCAGCCAACCGGGCCCAACCATTGCCTTGCGGGCCGATATGGATGCCTTGCCCGTGCAAGAGCAAAACGAAGTGCCCTATCGATCGCGCCACGAGGGCAAAATGCACGCCTGCGGCCACGACGGCCACACGGCGATCGCCCTGGGCACGGCCTATTATTTGGCCCACCATCGATCGCAACTGGCCGGAACCATCAAGCTGATTTTTCAGCCGGCCGAAGAGGGGCCCGGCGGCGCAAAACCGATGATCGAAGCCGGGGTGCTGCACAATCCCGATGTGGATGCCATCTTTGGGCTGCATTTGTGGAATAACTTGCCGCTGGGTACGGTAGGCGTGCGGCCGGGGCCGTTAATGGCGGCGGTAGAACTGTTTGCTTGCACCCTGTTTGGGAAAGGCGGCCATGGAGCCATGCCTCACCAAACGATCGACTCGGTGTTGGTGGGGGCGCAAATTGTCACGGCCCTGCAAACGATTGTGGCTCGCAACATTGACCCGATCGATTCGGCGGTGGTGACCGTGGGCGAATTTCACGCGGGCACGGCCAAAAACGTGATCGCAGATCAGGCCCGCTTGGCCGGCACGGTGCGCTATTTCAATCCGGCCCTGGAGGGGGTGATTCGGGAGCGGGTGGAGTCGATTATTGCGGGCATTTGCGCCGCCCACGGGGCCCGGTACGAACTGGACTATCGATCGATCTATCCGGCCACGGTCAACGATCCGGCCGCAGCCGATCGGGTGCGACAGGTGGCCGAAACGGTGATTGAAACGCCGATCGGGGTTGTGCCCAACTGCCAAACCATGGGCGGTGAGGATATGTCCTTTTTCCTGAAGGAAGTCCCCGGTTGCTATTTCTTTGTGGGGGCGGCCAATCCCGATCGGGGCTTAGCGTTCCCCCATCACCACCCCCGTTTTGATTTTGATGAAACGGCGCTGGCCATGGGAGTGGAGTTGTTTTTGCGGATCATCGAATCCTTTAACACGCCCTAAACTCAAAGTCCTAGACCCAATCTCTCCACTCCCGATCTCGCCACGTCCCGATCGGGGGGAAAGGGTCTGAATCCCTTTATCTAGGGTTTTAGGGTTTTGCAGCCCCAGGAGCCGATCGCTAGAAATCGGGATCCCGTTCTGCGACTTCCGATTCATCTTCCGGCGCGATCGGGTCAGGTCGGGGCGCAACCTTCGAGGGCGATGGGGCCAGGGCCGCATCCGGCCCTTCGCCCACAAACCGCTCAATGATTCGGAACCAAAGCACCACAGTCAGCAACATCACGGCTGAATACAGGTCGCCGCCGGTTCCCTCATGCATAAAGTCGAACAGACCGTCCTGACCCGTACCGTGCAAGTAGGCCAAAATCGTGTTCCGAAAGACATTCATCAACACGCTGATGACCGTCGTTCCCACCAAAAACAGAGCGATGGGCGATCGCCCCCGCACCGTGCCGCACCAATAGATGGCCATCAGTCCCACATACCAACAGGTCAGGAGCATTTTCAGGCCCGCGCAGTGGGGAGCCACTTCCACCGCCCGATCGCGCACGTAGAGATAAATGCCCTCCACCTGCGCTTCCAGTCCCACTTGGTTCAGCAAAAAACCAGCCATGGCGGCAATGAACCGCTGCAACCCCACCACGTAGGGCGAAATGAGGTAGGGAACCTCGTTGGGCGTGGCCAGGGTGGTGAAGACCAAGGGAGCCGCCATCAGCCGCCAACCGGCAGCCCCTTTCCAAACACCACAAAGCCCCCAGAGGGCGATCGGGAACGACAGGTTCACCCAATCGGCCACGCCGCTCAGGTAAAACGCCACGCTCAACCCCAACAGCCCCCAACCCACCGGGTGCGATCGATCCGCCAATCGCTGCCAGCGCGATCGCTTTTCCCATGCCAAATAGGCCGCAAAGGGCAGCCCAATCAGGCCGTAGCTGAAATATTCATGCTCAATGCTGATGTCTTTGGTGAGCCAACCGCGCACCCAATGCACCAACAGCGGCCCATAGGCCAGGGCCAAGCAGGCCGCCCCCGCTGGCAACAGGGCCCGATCGAGCCAGTCAGAACGATTTGCAACGGGGCGATCGGCAGTCATGAACTTCAACCTCAGCGATCAGCAAATTCCAGCGGCCTCTTCCAAAATGCCACAGCCGCCGAACCCTAACCACTGTTGATGCTGGGCGATCGGCCACAAATCCGGCTCGATCGGCCCAAACGGTTCAAAATCATGCCTCAGCCATCACTCAACAGCCCAGACAATGCTGGCCTATTGCAACCCGTTGGCCATGGCTCGAATGATGTCGCCCCGAGTCAGGATGCCCACGATCGCCCCCGCATCATCTACCACGGGCATTCGGTGAATATTGCCTTCCAGCAAATGCCGCGTGGCATCGCGCAGCAATGTATCGGGCTTGGTGGTTTTCACCCGATCGCTCATCACATCGGCCACCGTACTGCCCAAGGCCTTGTGCAATTCTTTTTCAAATTGCAGGGGATTCTTGAGATAAATCACACTGTCCAAAATGGTAATGAACGGCGGCACATCCACGCCGGTCTCTTGCCACATCAGATCGCTTTCCGACACAACCCCAATCAACTGCCCCGCTTCATCCACCACGGGCACGCCGCTAATGCGCTGTTCCGCCAGGAGTTTGATGACCTCGACGAGGGAGGTGTCACGACGGACGACGATCGGATCGCGGCTCATTACATCGGCAACCGTTGCAGCCATTCGCTCGATCCCTAAATGCTTCTGCCCTCATTCTAGGACGGGCGATCGGTTGGAGAGCGCAACTGGTAACGATTTGACACGCTCTGTGGCCCCAGCTCGGAAGCGAAGGACTCGATCGTTGAACGGGGGCTAGGGTTTGGGGGGTGTTTTGGCCTTAGCTGTGCTGGAACTGGCTTTGCTATTAGATTTGCTGCTGGTTTTGTCGGTCGATCGGGCAGTGGATTGGGGTTTGGCCTTGGTTGTCGTTGCGCCTAGTCCCTTTTGGGGACATAGATCCGCCAACTGGCAGCGATCGCAAGCCGGTTTCCGGGCATCGCAAACGGCCCGCCCGTGATAAATCAGCCGAATCGACCAATTTTCCCAGTCCGGTTGGGGCAACAGCCGCATTAAATCGCGCTCAATCCGCACCGGATCCTGATGCTCAGTCATGCCCAAGCGATAGGCCAGGCGCTTCACATGGGTGTCCACCGTCACGCCCGCATTGATGCCAAAGGCGTGGGCCAGCACCACATTCGCCGTTTTGCGCGCCACCCCCGGCAGCAACAGCAGTTCCTCCATCCGCTTGGGCAGTTCGCCGCCAAATCTGTCCAGGATCATTTGGCAAGCGCCCTGGATATTCTTGGCTTTGTTGCGATAGAAGCCGGTCGATCGCACCAAGGCTTCCAACTCGGCTCGATCGGCCCCGGCCAGGGCCACCGCGTCGGGAAACCTTGCAAACAGCGCTGGTGTGACCAGGTTCACCCGCTCATCGGTGCATTGGGCCGACAGAATTGTCGCCACCAACAATTGCACGGGGGTTTCATAATTCAGGCTGCATGTGGCATCGGGATAGAGCACTTTCAGGCGATCGAGAATTTCGATCGCCACCTGTTGTTTGGCGGCCCACTTACGAGTGCTTACCGGCATGGTTGGGAATCAGTTGAAAGGAGCCTGAACGAGTCAAACCAAGGGGCCAAATTAGCCGTCCCCTTGGACAATTTGCTTGATGGTGGTCAACATGTCCAGGCCGATCGCCCCGCGTCGATAGCCCTTTTGATTCGACATGCCCAAAAACACCGAAGCACTGCCCCGGGGATTGCGCTGGAATCGGGGTGAGGCATTGATGTAGGTGGAGGCGCTGTCGAGGCGGGAGGCAAATTGGTGGGCTTCTCGATAGGACTCGGTGGCGATGCAGTCCGCGTGGCCGCTGCTTTGGGTGTGAATCACCGCGATCGCCTCTTCCACGCTGGCCACGGTGCGAAACGCAACGGTTTTGGTTAAATAGGGCCGATTCCACTCATCATCGGCCGCCAAGGGCAAGTCGGGAAAATCCTGTTGCAAATGGGCATCGACCCGTACTTCAAACCCGTCCGTTTGCAAGGAGCCAAAGAGCACCCCCAGCATCGATCGATTGTGGCGCTCGTGAACTAGCACCTTTTCGATCGCGTTCACCGCTTCCGGATCGCCCTGGTGGCTGTCGGAAATGGCCCAACGCACCACGTCTAACTCACCGGACAGGGCCCAGTAGAGATAGCAATTGCCGATCGCTGCGCCCAGAATGGGCACGGTGGCAAACTGACTGGCCTGTTGCACCAGCTTTGGCCGGCCATAGGCCACAATCAGGTTCAAGTAGCGCTCCTGGGCCAGCAGGTCGCGCATGGAAATATCTCGATCGGGCGGAATGGCTGTGACACATTCGGGCGGCAATTCCCCAGCCGTCAGCCCATCGGTGAGGGCCGCCGCGATCGCCGCGTTGGTGTGCTTGGTGTCGCTGCTGCCATACAAAATCATGCTGTTGCCGGTTTTGATGCCCATGCCCGCCGCGATCGCCCCCAGTTCCGGCAAGCCCTCATGCACCAGGGCGATCGTCCCCAGGGGCATCAGTTGGCAATAGCTTTGTAGGTATTGGGTTTGGTGGGTGGCGCGAATGGCCTGCCGGGTGGGGTCGGGCAAATCCGCCAGCCGATCGAGCATATCGGCCACCTGTTGCAGTCGATCGGGCGTGAACTTAATCCACAGGGACGGTAAGCCACTGTTTGCCTTTTCGCGGCTGGCTTCCAAGTCCAGCGTGTTGGCTTCCAAAATTTCGTTTTGGGCGGCTCGCAAAGCCTTGGCCATCACCTTCAGCGCCCGCGATCGCTCGCCACCACGCATGGCCACCAGGGCCGATCGCCCTCGGGCCGCCGCCGCCAATGCCCCAAATAAATCCAGCGCTCCCGAATTAACCAGGGGATTTCCAACCATAATCTCAGCGCCGGTATGCCAGCCATAACAACAACAGCGGTAGCCCAATCACCAGCAATCCCGGCAACAGCCAAGCCGCCGTGCCTGCCAGTCCTTTGACAATCAGGGGCAACCAAGCCAACACCAAGACAAATCCAGCCCAAAGGGTAATGGGCAAATAATTTTCACGCAAGGGTGGACGCACGGAGAGCCAGCGCGTTCCTGTCCATCGCCACAGCCGTCGGTAGATTGCCCCAGAAGACACCTGCTCAATTTGATCGCCCGATTCGGTCACCACAAAAATTTGCTGGCAGCGATCGCAGCCAAATGCGTCCATGAGTGCGATCGGCCGCAGGGTGCCCCGTTGCCGACAGGGACAAGGGTAGGACTCCGTTAGCTCAATCTGAGAAGTCTTCAACGATCGCCCGATCGCCCGGTGGGAATAAACGACTTGGCCAGGGGTTTCTCATGCTCTTAGCTTAACAGGGCCGCCCCAACCGCAAGGAAACACCCCTGATCCAAACCCCAATCACCCAAGGATCCCATCCGAATTCCATAGGAGTTCCATAGAAGTTCCATAGGCGTTCAATACGAATTCAATCTTGATTCAAGACTCAAGATTCAAGATCTAAGATTCAACCGGCTTCGGTTTTGTTTCAAGCTGATTTCAAGGCTACAAAAGGCGGCTCATGTCCGCATTTCACCACAATTTGAGCCGAATACCAACCATCAAAAGGCCACGCGCTGGCAAAGTCGGGCTTGAGCAAATTCTTTGGTTAATATGGAGGCTTGACCCCACCCATGGGGAACATTCCCACAAGGATGAGGTCAGGCATCGAGAGATTGGTAACAGCGGAGGGAAGCGTCACAACGAAGATTCCCTCCGTTCTGCTAAGGAGTTATGGTCAAGGATTTCGGGAGCTGAGTCCTGCGATCGCCATCATCATTCCCTGTGATTCTGGTTAACCTCGCTAGTGATTTTTGCCTAGAGGCCTGACAGCATGGGGCGATCGGCGTTTTTGTTCGATCGCCTCCAATTGTTGAGCGCCGTTCTGCAAACAATTCAGAACCAATTCAGAACAATGCCCACAAAAAACCGGAGATCGACTGTTCGATCTCCGGTTTCAGGTTGGTTAGCCCTCATGCAAGAGCCATGGAATTGGCCCCATACCTCTCGCCACTAGGCTGCTGGAGGAGGCCGGGGCGGGGGCTTTGGGCCCCAGTTCCTTAGGTAGCCGCCGCTTCGGCCGCATCGCGGGCCGCCGCCGCTTCGTCGGGATGGATGCCCAAACGAGTCAGGTTAATCCGGCCGCGATTGTCGATTTCGCGCACCTTGATGATCACCTCATCGCCCACGGCCACCACGTCTTCGACTTTGCCCACACGCCGATCGGCCAGTTGGGAAATGTGGATCATGCCTTCTTTGCCGGGCAGGAATTCCACAAAGGCCCCGATCGGGATCGTGCGGGTGACTTTGCCCACAAACACGCTGCCCACTTCGATCTTGCGGGTCATGTTTTGGACAATTTGGGCCGCGCGCTTGGCCTTTTCGCCATCGTTCGAGGACACGGTGACTAAGCCGCTGTCTTCGATGTCGATTTTCGCGCCGGTTTCTTCGACGATGCCCTTGATCGTTTTGCCGCCGGGCCCGATCACCATGCCGATGTCGCTCGGATCGATGCGGAAGGTCAGCAGGCGCGGGGCAAACTTCGACAGGTCGCCACGCGGTTGATCGATCGCCGCCATCATCTTTTCCAGGATGTGCAGACGCGCCGGGCGGGCCTGTTCGATCGCCTTGGCGATCGTGCCCATGTCTAACCCGGTAATCTTCATGTCCATTTGCAAGGCAGTGATGCCGCTGTCGGTGCCCGCCACCTTGAAGTCCATGTCACCCAAAAAGTCTTCCAGACCTTGGATGTCCGTCAGGACGCGAATTTCGTCGCCTTCCTTGATCAGACCCATGGCTGCGCCGCTGACGGGCTTGGCGATCGGCACACCGGCATCCATCAGGGACAGGGTAGAGCCGCAAACCGACCCCATGGAGGTGGAACCATCGGAGGACAATACTTCCGACACCACGCGCAACACGTAGGGGAAGGCATCCTTCGGCGGCAACACGGGAACCAGGGCCCGTTCTGCCAGTGCGCCGTGGCCAATTTCCCGACGACCGGGCGATCGCATCGGGCGGGTTTCGCCCACCGAGTAGGGCGGGAAGTTGTAGTGGTGCAGGTAGCGCTTCTGCTCGTCCGGGTGCAGATCGTCCAGTTCCTGGGCATCGCCGGGAGTCCCCAGCGTCACCACGGACATCACCTGGGTCAAGCCCCGTTGGAACAGGCCGCTGCCATGGACGCGCGGGGGCAACACCCCGGCCCGGCAGGAGACCTGGCGCACCTCATCCAGTTTGCGCCCATCGACGCGCACGCCATCTTCAACGATTTGGCGACGCATCAGGGACTTGGTGACAGCCTTGAAGACCTTGGGCAGGGCCTTGGGGTCAGCGGTGGCGGCCACTTTGATCGCGTCGTCATCGGCCCGATCGGTAATTTCCTGGGCCACCGTGGCTTGCAGGGCATCCAAGGCCGCGTCGCGCCGGGTTTTGCCCAGCTCAAATTGCGACAAGATGCCTTTGATTTCGCCTGTGGTGCGCGATCGAATGAAGTCTTCGAGGGTGGTGTCGATCGCGGGGGGTTCCGCCGTCACCAGCTCCAGACCCAATTCAGCGATGATGTCCCGTTGCGCTTGAATCAAGTCGCGCACGGCTTCATAGCCAAAGTCGATCGCTTCGATGATGTCCGCTTCGGGCAGTTGATTGGCCCCCGCCTCCACCATCACCACGCCATCGGGCGATCCGGCAACCACCAGATCCAATTCACCCTTTTCAATTTCCGCATAGGTGGGGTTGATGATGAACTCGTCACCCACCAAGCCCACGCGCACCGCCGCCATCGGCCCCTGGAAGGGAATTTGGGCCAGCAAGGTGGCGATCGAAGCACCCGTCACGGCCAGCACATCCGGCGGCACGTCGGGATCAAGGGAGACGGTGGTGGCCACCACTTGGATATCGTCGCGCAACCAATTCGGGAACAGCGGGCGCAGGGGGCGATCGATTAAGCGCCCGGTCAGGATCGCCTTTTCCGGCGGGCGACCTTCGCGGCGTTGGAAGCTACCCGGAATGCGGCCGGCGGCATACAGCCGTTCTTCGTAATCAACAGTGAGGGGAAGAAAATCAATGCCCTCGCGCGCTGAGGAACGGGTGGCGGTTACTAACACTGCGGTATCGCCCGACCCAATCAGTACCGATCCACCAGCTTGGGGTGCGAGCAAACCGATCTTCAGCCGAATATCCCTTCCATCAAAGGATATTGACTTGTCAATTTCTTGCATGAATGATGATGATCCTTGGAGATTCTTTCTATTACTGTGGCAATCCTAACACCGTTTGTTAGATACTAGACCGTTTGTTAATTCACGGCCAACTGTCTCGACAAAACGACGTAAAACAAGGCTCCATAAGGATTTAGTCCCGATCGCTTCGGTGGCTCATTCAGCCGATCGTTCCCCTTCGGGTTCCACTCACCTACCCGATCGCGGTTCATGATCTCGCCCCCGATCGCAAGGTTGATTCCAAGGGCAATTGCCAGTGATCATTGCCAACGATTATTGCCAACGATCCGAGTCCACAACCATTCGGATTTCTAACGCGAAAGCCAATCTTTTAAGGGGCTGGCCGCAGTGGCCCCGATCGCCCACTGTTCTCCCGATTTGGCGCTCCATTCAAAACCGGTGCATGCCGACCGGCGATCGGGGTCAAATTCCAACGCAGCCAGGCATCCTGGGCCAAATCCAGGGCGATCGCGGCGGCTCCGTAGCGGTTGATGTGGCTGGGGTCTGCGAAATAGTCGTGGCGATCGGGCCAGCGCAGCAACCAATCTTGAACGATTAACCCCTGATCTCGCAGTTGTGCCAAATAGGTCTGGAATTCCCGTTCATAGGTCAGCCGGGCCGGATCCAAATAATCCTGACTGAGGGGCAAGTTCACAAAACTCAGGCGAATGCCGCGCGATCGAGCAAAGGTGATCAACTGGCGCACCGCTCGATCTTGAACACCGCCTGCCAACTGAAAACCGCTGTACATATCGTCATAGCGACCGGGCACTTTCGGAAATTGTTGGTAGTAGCGATCGGGCGCAAAACGGCGCAAATCAGCCAAAAAGCCCAGCCGATCGAGTTCTGGCTCTGGGCGCAGTGGCAAGGGTGGTTGTCGTTGAAGCCAACCGGGCATCAGGCCGGGCATCAGGGCCGCGCCGGGATAGGTGCTGCTGTTGAGGGTCAAGGATGGCAACCCGCTGACCGATCGCCCCCAAGGAGATTCCCGCCACCGCGCCACAGACCAGGGGTGACCGCCCCGGGCGCGGGCCATGGCCAGTTGTCGAAAGCCCTCGGAAGCCGCAATGCTGGCAAAGGTGCGATCGATCCGACCACTGTTAAAGGCCCGCGAGCCATCGCCCCAAACCACCACCCGAGGCAACCAGTCCGGCGGAAACAAATCCATCAGCAACCAGCGCACCACCTGGGCCGTTGCGCCGTTAATGCCAAAGTTAAACACCCGCACGGGCCGCCGCAGGGTTGTTGACAACGAACGGGCCAAAACCGTCGGGTCAATGCCCTGGAGCGATCGGGAACTGCCCACAATCAACAAATCCGGCGGCTGGCCATGGGTCGCCAAATATTGCCGATAGAGCCGCAACTGCGATTCCAACCGAGGACTCCCCCACCGGACGCGATCGAGCGAAACCGGCGATCGCGGAGTCAGGGGCCACAGGGGCCGCCGACGCTCCGGGGGCAAGGGCGCTTCCCAGTTTTTGAGCAAGGTTTGCGCATCCAGGGTTTGCGCATCCATGGGGGTTTGAGGCGGCTCGATCGGCCGATCAGCATCAGCTCGATCAATCCCCAAACCCAACAGAACCGCCCACACCAGCGCCCCACCCGCCATTAACCGGCCCATAGCTTGAGCAACCAACCCAACACCACCCCCAAACTGCCAAACCGCACCGCTTGCCAAAACACTTCCTTTAAACCGCTGTCCGCAAAGAGGCGACTTTCCAAGGCCAAGTCCAGCTCTTCCAGTTCCCGCTGCAAAGTCTGGATCGTTTGCGTTAATTCGCTGCGAATTTCTCGATCGCGCGCCCGGGCCAAATCCGCCCGCACCACTTCCACCTGATGGCCCAAACTGGCTCGCCGCTCTCGATCGGCCCGCACCTGCTCCAGGCGCGATCGCACCTGGCCCATGGCAGTTTCCGTCGCCGCTAACCGATCGCTCAACTGGGCTAAAAAAGCCGAAAACTCCGCCTCCTCAGACAAAGGCTCCTTAGGCAAAGGATCCGGGCGATCGGCAGATGATGGGGATGGGCGACGACTCATTGGACAGCCTTGAGACCATTCAGCAGGGCAATTCATCCCAAAGTCTACCGAATCGATCGAACCCCAATCCCGAACGCCCAACTAACAAAAAAAGTCGCCATCTTGCCAAAAGATAGCGACCCTCTCTCAGGAGTCAGTTCAGCCAACCTCGAAATGATGTCCAAGAAATGATCTCCAACCCTACAGCTCGATCGAGAGGTTTTGGCTCATCGGTCGATCGGGTTGGGTTCCTAGGAAGGAGGAGCTTGAGCCACCATTACCCAAGCCTGAGGGCAATCGCAACGGTGGCCATCAGCCGACCAATTCCGGCTAGAACGCCGAAATTTGCGTCAATTACAGGGCGGCAAAGTAGTCCTTCGACTTCACAGGATCCGGATTCATCGTCTTTTCGCCCGGTTGCCAACCAGCGGGGCACACTTCATCGGGGTGAGTTTGCACGTATTGAATCGCTTGCAGCACGCGCAAGGTCTCATCCACGCTGCGGCCGAAGGCCAGGTTGTTGATGGTGGCGTGTTGAATCACACCTTCCTTGTCAATAATGAACAGGCCGCGCAGGGCAATGCCTTCTTCGGTCAGTACGTTGTAAGCGGTGCTGATTTCCTTCTTGATGTCCGAAACCAACGGGTAGCTCAGATCGCCCACACCGCCGGACTTGCGATCGGTTTGGATCCAAGCCAGGTGCGAGAAGGCGCTGTCCACCGAAACGCCCAATACTTCGGCGTTCAGTTGCGAGAACTCAGCGTAGCGATCGCTGAAGGCCGTGATTTCCGTGGGGCAGACAAAAGTGAAGTCCAGGGGATAGAAAAATAGGACTACATACTTGCCACGGTAGTTCGACAGCTTAATTTCTTTGAACTCTTGGTCAGAAACGGCCGTAGCGGTGAAGTCAGGGGCAACTTGGCCCACACGGAGGCAACCTTCGGTCATGGGAGTGAGTCTCCTGTTGCGCTGTTTTAGACGAATTACGAACTGTTACGAGAATATCATAGTCATTACGATTTTGACATGACGGATTGCCATGAGTTTATTTCCGCCGATCGACCCCTATCGCCAAGGGACACTGCCCGTTTCCGATCGCCACACCCTCTACTTTGAAGAAAGTGGCAATCCCACCGGCAAGCCGATCGTGATTCTGCATGGCGGGCCCGGCGGTGGCAGCCAACCGAGCTATCGGCAATATTGCGACCCGACCCAGTGGCGAATCGTGCAATTTGACCAGCGTGGTTGTGGCCGCAGCCAGCCCCATGCGGACTTGACCGACAACACCACTTGGGATTTGGTGGCGGATATTGAGCGTTTGCGGGAGCATTTGGCGATCGAGCAATGGGTGGTGTTTGGGGGCAGTTGGGGCAGCACCCTCGCCCTGGCCTATGCAGAAACCCATCCCGATCGCTGTTTGGGGTTGATTTTGCGGGGAATTTTCATGCTGCGGCCCCAGGAACTGCGCTGGTTTTATCAAGAGGGAGCCAGCTATTTGTTTCCCGAAGCCTGGGCCCAATACCTAGAGCCAATTCCCCCAGCCGAGCGACATGATCTGATGGGGGCTTACTACCGTCGCCTGACGGATAAGAATCCAGCGGTGCGACGACAAGCGGCCAAAGCCTGGGCCGTGTGGGAAGCCAGCACTAGCAAGCTCATTCCCGATGCGGATTTGCAGGCGGCCTTTGCCGATCCCTTTTTTGCGGAGGCCTTCGCCCGAATTGAGTGCCACTACTTTGTCCATGGGGGCTGGTTTGACCCGGCCGATCAACTGCTGCAACGGGTCGATCGGATCCGCCATTTGCCCGCCGTCATTGTCCACGGCCGCTATGACGTGGTTTGCCCGGTGGTTTCCGCCTGGGAATTACACCAAGCCTGGCCGGAAGCCGAGTTGCAGATCATCCCCGACGCAGGCCACTCCATGGCGGAACCGGGAATTCTGAAGGCGTTGGTGGCGGCAACCCAACGTTTTGCCCAACTGAAAGTCTGATCTCAGCTTTAAAATGGGACAATCTGCATCAACCTGGAAACGGTTGTTCTCAGTTAACAATTACGTGCGATCGCGCCATTAACTCCTATGCCCGTCAAAAAAGGTTCCTTTGTTCGTGCCATTCGCGAAAAGCTAGAAAACAGCGTCGAAGCAACCGCCAGTGATCAGCGCTTTTCTTCCTACCTATTTGAAAGCAAAGGAGAGGTGCTAGATCTGCGCGGTGACTATGCCTTGGTGAAGTGGTGCAAAGTGCCAACCCCCAATATTTGGCTCCGCTTGGATCAACTCGAAGAATTTTCAGGTTAATGCTCTAATTGTCTTAAGTCAATCTTGGCTTATTTCATTTCAAAATTCTCTAAAGTGTCCGATCAGAAACCTTTTGGCTACTGATCGGGCATTTTTCGTTGATCTTAATTTCAAGATAAATCTAATTTTCTCACGAATTTTTATTTTTTCAGTGAATTAGATATTTTTGATTTAAATTTTCAATTTTTTATCAAGATCTATCTAGTATTTTAGAGATTGATTTTTTTCATACAGAGCATTTATCGATCATAAATTGAATTTCAAATTTATTGCAATGAGTCAATACAGATGGCAAGAATTTAGAAATTCCTAACTAAGTTTTTATCAAATTCAGATTCATTTAAAGATCATCAAAATCCGAATCTTTAATTCCTCAATTCAGCTCTTTAGCTAGTTGCCGAAATGATCTCAGAAAATTTGAATTATTTATCTTTTCAATTAACAAAATCCAATCAAATAATCCAGCATTCACCCTGGAATCAGTTGCGCTAATGCAGGATCCAGGCTGACTGAAACGGCGGGGACAAGCGAGGGGTCAATAGCCCTGGGGTCATCCCGCAAATAGATCGGGAATTCGGCGCTGCAAGGCCGCGTTCAACTCCGGCAGGCGATCGCGCAGGGATTGATACCACTCATATCGTTGGCGATAGTGCTGGCACATCAGCCGGTTTTGGGACACCCACTGATAGGCGTTTTGGGTCAGGGTTTCGCGTAATTGGGGGTAGTCAACCAGGGCAGCTAGTTTTTGCTCAAAGTCCGCTGGGCTGTAGTAGAGCAGGCCCGTTTGACCATCGATCAGGGTTTGTTGATAGACCACGGGGCTGGCCAGGGCGGCGGTGTTGTGGGCGGCACACTCAATGAACTTCAAGTCTGATTTCATGCCATTGAAGCGGGTGCGTTCTAGGGGCAACAGGGCCACATCGCTTTGGTGCAACAGTTCCGCATATTCCTCGTAGGGACAGAAGGGGCGGAAGGTTTTGTGGGGCGTTTGCAGGGCTTCAAAAAAGCGGCGATCGTGAATCACATGCACCAGAATTCGATCGCCCCGTTGATTGAGTACGCGGTTAATGCCGTCAATCAGCGGTTTCCAATCGTTTTCCCGGTTCAAGGCCCCAAAAAAGAGGGTGACCGGTCGTTGTGGATCGATGGCGGCGGGTGGGGGCAATTCCGCCAACTGATTGGGAAACACGGCCACATAGGGGTTCACTTGGCGCAGGAAGGCGGCCAGGGGTTCCGTGGAGGTTTGGATGGCATGGACGCTGCGATAGGCAAAAAAGTCTGTTTTTTCGGTGCGGGCCCAGCGGTAGGGGTCATCGTCCACTTCCAAGATGATCAGATAACCTCGGGCCAGGAGTTTGCGCTGCTGCACCAAGTCCTGTTCCCGGTTCAAAATCGCCCGTTGCCAAATAAAAATTGGCTCTTCGTGGGCTTGCACGGCTCCGGCGGTGGCGGTGCGATCCTGGGCGATCGCCCGCATTCCGGGAATTCGATTTAAAAACTCATTCGGTTCGGTCACTCGCACTCGTTTGCAAACCTTGGCTTCCATCACCAGGGTTTGGGCAAAGAAGTGTCGCTGGGGCCGATCGCCCGGCCGCATGGCTCGCACCAGGTATTGCACCGAAGCACTTTGCTGATTAAACCGCTGCCGATCGACCCCCAACCGATCCAGCAGCGGCCCGATCGCCTCTTGGAATTTGTCGCGCATTTCGTCGGGGCGACTGCGACCCCGAATTTCTTCAATTTCTAACCCCGCCTGCTGAAAAAGCTGGGTAATGGAATCCTTGGTGAAGAAGCGCAAATGGCCCCGATCGAAAATGCCGTAATCCGCATATTCCCAACGGCCCGACAGCAAATCCACAATGGCTCCCCAATATTGAATATTGGGAATGCAGGCAATCACTTGGCCACCGGGAGCCAACCAGCGTGCATGGTGGGTCAGGGTTTGCCAAGGATTAATGAAATGCTCCAGCACATCCCCATAAACCAGGCAATCCATGCTTTCCGGGGGAATCTCTGCCCCCAGTTGGGGATCTTCCGCATTGCCCACATAGACGCGATCGAGCCGGCCCGCCGCGATTTGGGCCGCCGCTGGATCTTGCTCTAAGCCGATGTATTGGGCAAAGGGGTTAATTCGTTTGTAGGCCTGTCCCAAGGCCCCTGTGAAACAGCCCACTTCCACAATCGATCGGGCATCTCCGGGCAGCAGTTTCAACAAATCGGCATTGTGAATGTCGCTGTAGGCCAGGGATGCGGCGGGTTCAGAAGTCATCGGAACAGGAGGATGGCGAGCGATTGGGTGAACAGATCACCGCCCTAGGCTATCGCGCCCGATCGCCCGACACAAGCCACAGCCGCCACTTTCCATCAACGGAACCTCCCCCGGTGGCCCTGCGTCCACAACCTTAATCCGCCCTTGTGATTGAAGTGATCAAATTCATGATCTAGATCTATCCCCGCGTTCCAATGCATTCTGGCCAAGGCTTTTGTTCCCTATGTCCTGTCCCCAAGGCATTGAGCACCCGTTTTCCCAACGCAACAACCTATCCGGCTTGATTCCAGGCGCGATGGTATTCTTTGGAAGATTCATGCTCCACCCCGTTCAGCCTCAATTGAATGAGCGGCTTAACTGACAGGGCAACCCAAACACAAAACCGATGCGCACCCCAAAGTGCCACACCAACCCTGTGATGGTTACCTGATCGCTGCTTAATGGTTAGTTGATGACTGACTGAATCAATTGGCCAATCACCAGTTAGTCGTTAACGTTTCGTTTACACTTTTTGTTCGTTTTGCCTGCAATCGCTGCAAATCAATTCACCATGGCAGGTCTCTTCCAAATTGGTCCGAATGTTATCCAAGCGCATGAGATGCTCTCGCTGCTCAGTCGCTATCACCTGATGCCGCAATTCCTACGCGGATTGGTGATCGATCGGGCGATCGCCGATGTGGAGTTCACCGAAGAAGAACGGCAACAGGCCGTGATCAACTTTCGGAAGCAACATCGGATTATTGAGGACGCAGACATTACCCGTTGGATGCAGGAAAACAACCTCTCCATTGAAGGGCTTGAAGAGCTGGCCATTCGGCCCATGCGGCTGGAAAAGTTCAAAGAGTCCCAATTTGGGCGCAAAGTAGAAAACTATTTTGTCAGTCAAAAGAGCCGCCTAGATAAGGTGGTCTACTCCCTGATTCGCGTGCAGGATGAAGGGCTGGCCCAGGAAATTTATTACCGCATTGAAGAGGGCGAGTCTTCCTTCGCAGAAATGGCTCGCACCTATTCCCAAGGTCCAGAAGCTCAAACCAATGGTCTTTTGGGGCCCGTGCCTCTGAACCAGCCTCACCCCTTCATTGCCCGCATGTTGGAAGTGAGCCAGCCGGGTCAATTGTGGCCCCCGCGCGCCCTGGTGGAATGGTTTATTATTGTGCGGCTGGAACAGTTTTTGCCGTCGCAGCTTGATGAAGCCATGCGCCGACAAATGATCGATGAAATGTTTGAAAACTGGATGCGCGAACAAATTCAAGCCCTTGGTTCGCCCCAGTTACTTTGGGCCGCTTCCGACTCGGGAAGTTGAGGGCGATCGGGATGAGCCAGGGCGATCGCCCGCTACGGTTAGTTTGATCAAGGGCAATTTGACCCATCCAATTTGACCCGTCTTGATTCAGCTCCTGACTCCGCAAATGATCCATAAAAACGATCCATAATTTGCGCAACCGTTAGCTAGCCCTGAACCCATGCGCTGATTTGGCTCTCAATCCCAATCGCTTCCCATCTCGATCGCCTCGCCTAACTGCTTTGACCTGTTTTTGCCCGTGCCTGGAGTTATGACTCAAGCTGCTAGCCATCAGCCCATTCAAGTGTTTCTGGCGGAGATCGATCCGTTCAGCCGCCTCAGCTCCGCCAGTTTGGAACGCTTACTCCAGGGGGCCCAGCTACTGCGCTACCGGGTGGGGCAACCACTACTCGATCGCCAAACCCTACCGGCCCAAGTCTTGGTTTTGTTCCAAGGGCAAGTGCGGGTTCTGGGGTTTGACGAGCGATCGCAACGGCCCGTCAGCCTCAAACTAGCCACTCCTGGCGAAATTCTCGGTTGGGCTGGGCTGTTGCGGGGCGTGGCCTGCGAAACGGCGATCGCCTCCACCGAAACCACCTGCATCAGCATCCCCGCCGCCGATTTTCTGGCCGTGATGGCCGAAGAAGCCACCTTCCGTCAAGCCTGGGAGTCGCGCTGCAACATCTGTGAACTCTTCGGTCTGCTCAGCCAAGAGCTACAGCGCCAAGCCGATCGACGCGGCAACCTAAAAGACATCACCCTGCGGATGCTCGATGAAGTACAGGTGATGGGCATTCCCGAAGGAATTGTCGATGAGGCCACCCTTGAGCGACTCATTGATCCGCAACTCGTCTGGCTCCTGAGCGGTGGCCAAGCGGAAACCGTCAGCGGCAAACTGATCGCGGGCGATCGATTGCAATGGGCCGGCAGCGGCTCCGTTACCATCACCGGCGGCCATGCGGCCCGCGTCGTTGGGTTCACCCAAGACTGGCTCCGGCAGCGCACCCCCCAAACCGAAGCCGCGATCGCCCCGCCTCCCCCCCCGGTTGATATCGTCACCGGCAACGCCGCCCCCGTCACCGAACCGGCTCCCGTTGCGGCAGCTCCGGTTCCCGTTCCCGAAATTCCCTTCGCCCCCGAAAAACCGCCCGAACTCCCCCGAGAAGCCCTGCTAACCCAGCCCGCCACCTATCCCCATGTGCGGGGACGGGGGCCCGTCAACGGCACTCTGGCTTGCTTCCAGATGCTGAATGAATTCGTACCCGGGTTGCAATTCCGCAAAGACCGGATTCGGCGGCTCCTGGAAGATCAACTGCGGGCCACCGGGCAAATCTCCATGCAGGTTTGCGGGGCGATCGCCCAAACCATCGGCTTTCGGCCCCAACTGATCCAAATTTCCGGTATCTTGATCAATCGGCTGAAAGCACCTGCCCTCACCCCCTGGAAAGATAGCTTCGCCGTCATCTACGACATTTCCGAAACCCGCATCATCCTCGCCACCCCCGAAGAAGGCGTGATGCGCAAAACCCCCCAGCAGTTCCTAGAAAGCTGGGGCGAAAGCGGCATGGTGTTGCTTCTCGAAGCCCCCGTAGAAGAACTGCCAGAAAAATTCGGTCTCAGTTGGTTCGTTCCCTGGATCCTGCCTTACAAACGCGCCCTGATCGAAGTGGTCGTCGCGTCCTTCTTCGTTCAAACCTTTGGGTTGGTGCAGCCGATCATCACCCAGGTGATCATCGACAAAGTGTTGGGCCAAGGCAGCATCGAAACCATGGATGCCCTCGGCTTCTTCATGTTGGGTGTGGCCGTCTTTGAAGGGATCCTCAACATCCTGCGGACTTACCTGTTTGTCGATGCCATGAACCGAATCGACATGAACGTCGGTTCCGCCATCATCAGTCACCTGATGCGCCTGCCCCTGGGCTACTTTGACGTGCGTCGGGTGGGTGAACTGGCGGGTCGGGTCAATGAGCGCGACAGCATTCGGAACTTCCTGACCGGCACAGCCCTCACCGTTTTCCTGAACGCCATCTTCTCGGTGATCTACATCGTCGTGATGGTGGTCTACAGTTGGCTGCTCACCTTGGTAGCCCTGGCGGTCGTCCCCATCTTGGGCGGGATTATCGTCTTTGCCGCCCCGATCATCCGCCAACTCATTCGTCGCCAAGCGGAACGCCGCGCCGACGTGGACTCCTACATGGTGGAAGTGATTTCCGGGGCCCAAACCGTCAAGGCCCAAAACATCGAAACCAAGGTGCTGTGGCAGTGGCAAGAGCGCTATGCCCGCATGATCCAGGCAAACTTCAAAACGATCATGACCGGCACCACGATCGGGGGGGCCACCTCCTTCCTGAACAGCCTGTCTACCCTAGCCCTGCTTTGGGCGGGAGCCTATTTGGTGATTGGCAACCAAATCACCCTGGGGCAATTGATCGCCTTCAAAATCCTGGCCGGAAACGTCACGGGTTCCCTCCTCAGCCTGGTGGGTGCTTGGCAACAGGTGCAGGAGATTTCAATTTCCGTGGAACGTCTGGCGGATATTGTTGACAGCCAACCGGAGTCCAGCGATGCCGATCGCGACAATATCCCCATGCCGGAATTGGTCGGCTCCGTCAAGTTCTCCGATCTCTCCTTCCGCTTTGCAGAAACGGGACCCTTGCAGCTAGCCAACGTCAATCTCGACTTTGCCCCGGGCACTTTTGTAGGAATTGTGGGGGAATCCGGTTCCGGGAAATCCACCCTCATGAAACTCCTCCAGCGGCTATACGCTCCCACCGCTGGCTACATCCAAATTGATGGCTACGACATCAGCAAAGTGGAACTCTACTCCCTGCGCCGACAAATTGGGATGGTGCTGCAAGACACCCTCCTGTTTACGGGCACGGTGCAAGAAAACATCATGCTGGCCAACCCGGATGCTACCACCGAGGAAGTGATTCACGCCGCCAAGGTGGCCGCCGCCCACGACTTCATCATGCAGTTGCCCAATGGCTACAACACCGTGGTTGGGGAACGGGGAACCGGGCTTTCTGGGGGACAACGACAGCGGATTGCGATCGCCCGTACCGTTTTGCAACAGCCCAAACTCCTGATTTTGGACGAAGCCACCAGCGCCCTGGACTACAACTCAGAACGTCAGGTTTGTAATAACCTGGCCGTTGAGTTCCGAAACCGCACGGTGTTCTTCATTACCCACCGCTTGAACACAGTTCTGAACGCAGACTCGATCATCCTGATGGACAAGGGGGCCGTGGTTGAACAGGGAACCCACGAGGAATTGATGGCTATGAAGGGTCGCTACTATTGCCTGTTCCAACAACAGGAAGGATCGTTTAGCTAGCGATTCCCCCCGTCCTCACCCCGTTTGTTTGTAACCCGTCAATCCTTTCAGTCCTTTCAGTCTGCTATTTGGTGAAACTCAATGCTAAAGGCCTTTATCGAACGGGAAGAGCAACCGGTCTTGCTACAACGGCCGGCATTGCTCGCCAGTGGATTTATTTGGTTGATTGTGACCTTTGTGGTCGGCGGCATCACTTGGGCCGCAGTGGCCCAGATTGACCAGTCCGTCCCGGCGGCCGGTAAGTTGCAGCCCAAGGACTCCACAAAACCGATCAAAGCACCGGCCGGCGGGGTGGTGCGGGAAATTGTGGTCAAAGACGGCGAACGGGTCGAAAAGGGCCAATTGCTCGCCACCTTTGACCCCACGGGGCAGGCGGCGGATGTGCAATCCCTGAAGGCCAACCAGGACTCTCTCGAACGCCAGAAGCAACTGATTCGAACAGAGGCTGCCGGATTGGGCTTAACCCGCGAGGGCCAGACCAGTGTTATTGACCTTCAACGCAACCGAGCTGTGCGGGTGGCGGAAAATATCTACCTGCGGGCACTGCTGCGGGGCGATCGCGCGGCTCCGGCCGGCCAAGCCGGTCGGTTGGCAGAAAACCGAGCAGCCCAAGCTTCTCGACTGTCGCAACTGCAATCGCGCGTGGCGGAACTGAACTCGCAAATCAACGAATTGCGCAGTGATGTGGCCAACACTCGCGCCCAACGGCGGGCCATCCAAATTCGATTGGGACAGGCCCAAGAGCGCCTGAATATCAATGAGGGAATCATCGCTGATTTGCAGCCCCTCGTTGAAGAAGGGGCCGTTGCCCGACTGCAATTCAAGAACCAACAGCAGGCTGTGCTGTCGAATGCTGATGCGGTGGCAACCCTGGAGGGGCAAATCGCCAGTTTGAATGAGCAAGAAGCTCGCCTCATGGCTTCCATGCAAACCAAGCAGGCGGAAATTGGGACGCAGTTGGCGGAAATTCGCACCACCCAAACCAGTTGGGCGGCGGATTTGGAAAACCGCATTGCAGACAACGATCGGGCGATCGCAGATATCGACACCCAGTTGGCGAAGTCCCGTTTGGATAACCGCCGCCAGGATGCCAACGTGGTCGGTCAGCTTGCCCAGGTGCAAAGCCAATTGGTGAAAGCAGAGCAAGCGGTACGCTATCAAGAACTACGCGCCCCCATTGCTGGCACGGTTTTTGATATTAAGGCCAGCGGCCCGGGCTATGTGGCCAGCCCCACGGAACCCATGCTGAGCATTGTGCCCGATGGCGAGTTGGTGGCATCGGTTTATGTAACCAACAAGGATATCGGGTTCGTGGAAGTGGGAATGCCAGTGGAGGTGAGTGTGGACACATTCCCTTCGCTGGAATTTGGCAGCATCAAGGGGAAATTAGTCTCGATCGGGTCAGATGCCCTAGCACCCACCCAAGAGCGCCCCACCTATACGTTTCCCATTCGGATTGAGCTGGAACGGCAGACCCTGAAAACTAATCGGGGCTTGGAGTTAAAGATTCAAGCTGGGATGTCGGTTTCGGCACGGATCAAGACCCGCAAGCGATCGGTTTTGGATATCTTCCTGGGGCAATTCAAGTCGCGTGCTGACAGCTTCGAGACGGTGCGCTAAACTCCATCCTCTTTCAAACAATCAGGACTGCAATGGCAAGCGGGGCGAAGGCAGGGCAACCTGTGCGCTCCGCTTTTGCATAGGTCTTTTCTTGAATCCGTGGAGACTTACATCATTCAAGCGATCCAGCGATCCTGAATCGATCGCCCTAGGTCTCCAGAGATTGCAGCGCCCTACCAAGCGAGCCATTGGAATCTGAATCGATTGAATTGAATTGAATCGATCGCCCCATTCTTCAATAGCAAAATCCCCCAATCTCAACGAGACCGGGGGATTTTTGCTAGTTACCTAGGAGGCAATTAGATTTAGCCGAACTTGCTCGAAGTCGAGGCGATCAAGAAGGCTGCGTAGGTCACGAAGTAGCCAACGGTGAAGTGGGCCAAACCAACCAAACGAGCTTGCACGATCGACAGGGCCACCGGCTTGTCCTTCCAGCGAACCAGGTTCGCCAGCGGAGTGCGCTCATGCGCCCAAACCAGGGTTTCGATCAATTCTTGCCAGTAACCGCGCCAGCTAATCAGGAACATGAAGCCCGTTGCCCAGATCAGGTGACCGAACAGGAACATCCAAGCCCAAACAGCGAGGTTATTCATGCCATAGGGGTTGTAGCCGTTGATCAACTGCGACGAATTCAGCCACAGGTAATCGCGGAACCAGCCCATCAGGTAAGTCGAGGACTCATTGAATTGAGCCACATTGCCTTGCCACACGCACAGGTGCTTCCAGTGCCAGTAGAAGGTGATCCAGCCGATCGTGTTCAGCATCCAGAACATGGCCAGGTAGAACGCATCCCAAGCCGAGATGTCGCAAGTACCGCCACGGCCGGGACCGTCGCAAGGGAAGCTGTAACCAAAGTCTTTCTTGTCGGGCATCAGCTTGGAGCCACGGGCATCCAAAGCACCCTTCACCAGAATCAAGGTGGTGGTGTGCAGACCCAGAGCGATCGCATGGTGAACCAGGAAGTCGCCAGGGCCGATCGTCAGGAACAGCGAGTTAGCGTTGCTGTTGATTGCTTCCAACCAACCGGGCAGCCACACATCGCCATGGTTCGGCCAAGCCGTCGCCGCCAAGCTATCGGGGTTCGACAGCAGCGTATCGAAGCCGTAGAGCAGTTTGCCGTGAGCCGCTTGAATCCATTGAGCGAAAACGGGTTCGATCAGGATTTGCTTCTCAGGCGTACCGAACGCCACAACCACATCGTTGTGAACGTACAGACCCAAGGTGTGGAAACCGAGGAACAGCGAGACCCAGCTCAGGTGCGAGATGATCGCTTCTTTGTGCTGAAGCACGCGATCGAGCACATTGTTCTTGTTCTGGGCGGGATCGTAATCACGCACCAGGAAGATTGCGCCGTGGGCAAACGCACCCACCATCAGGAAGCCAGCAATGTACTCGTGGTGAGTAAACAGGGCAGCCTGGGTCGTGAAGTCCTTCGCAATGAAGGCATACGACGGCATCGAATACATGTGCTGAGCCACCAACGAGGTCACAACACCCAGCGAAGCCAGGGCCAGAGCCAGTTGGAAGTGCAGCGAGTTGTTCAGCGTATCAAACAGACCCTTGTGAGCGTCGCCCAGCTTGCCCGAAGGCGGCTTGTGCGCTTCCAAGATTTCCTTGATGCTGTGACCAATACCAAAATTGGTACGGTACATGTGACCGGCGACGATGAAGATCACCGCGATCGCCAGGTGGTGGTGAGCAATATCCGTCAGCCACAGGGCTTCCGTTTGGGGGTGGAAACCGCCCAGGAAGGTCAAGATTGCGGAGCCAGCCCCTTGAGCCGTGCCAAACACATGGCCAGCCGTATCGGGGTTCTCGGCATACACGCCCCAGTTACCGGTGAAGAAAGGAGCCAAACCAGCCGGGTGAGGAGCCACCGACAGGAAGTTATCCCAACCCACATGCACACCGCGCGATTCAGGAATCGCCACGTGCACCAAGTGACCCGTCCAAGCCAGCGACGACACGCCGAACAGACCCGCCAAGTGGTGGTTCAGACGCGATTCTGCGTTCTTGAACCAGGAGAGGCTGGGGCGGAACTTGGGTTGCAAGTGCAGCCAGCCGGCAAACAGCATCAAAGCCGCCAACACCAGCAGGAACACAGCACCTTGGTACAGGTCGCCCACAGTGCGCATCCCGATCGTGTACCACCAGTGGTAAACGCCAGAGAACGCAATGTTCACGGGGCCCGAAGCACCCGCTTGGGTAAACGCATCAACGGCAGCTTGGCCGAAGTGCGGATCCCAAATCGCGTGGGCGATCGGACGGACGTTCAGGGGATCTTTCACCCACTGCTCAAAGTTGCCTTGCCAGGCCACATGGAACAGGTTGCCCGAAGTCCACAGGAAGATGATTGCCAGGTGACCGAAGTGCGACGCGAAAATCTTTTGATAAAGATTTTCTTCCGTCATGCCATCGTGGCTTTCAAAGTCGTGGGCTGTGGCAATCCCGTACCAGATCCGCCGCGTCGTGGGATCAGCGGCGAGATCCTGGCTAAATTTTGGGAATTTGGTTGCCATAAGTCCTGTTTTTGTCTTAATCCTCGTTGCCGAAGTCGCGTCTCGACCTCAGATGCAATCCGGGGCTAAAGGGATTAGCCGCTGACCGAAATAATTCGAGCCAGGAAGAACGACCAAGTGGTCACAATGCCGCCAAGCAGGTAGTGAGCAACACCCACCGCACGACCCTGAGTGATGCTCAGAGCACGGGGTTGGATCGCCGGAGCCACCTTCAGCTTGTTGTGCGCCCACACGATCGACTCAATCAGTTCTTGCCAGTAGCCGCGACCGCTGAACAGGAACATCAGGCTGAACGCCCACACAAAGTGAGCACCCAGGAACAGCAGACCATAGGCCGACAGAGCCGAACCATAGGAGGTGATCACCTGCGAAGCTTGCGCCCACAGGAAGTCACGCAGCCAACCATTGATGGTAATGGCGCTTTGAGCGAAGTTACCCGCCGTGATATGAGCCACCGACCCATCAGGGTTCACCGTGCCCCACACATCCGATTGCATCTTCCAGGAGAAGTGGAAGATCACGATCGACAGCGAGTTATACATCCAGAACAGACCGAGGAACACGTGATCCCAACCGGACACTTGGCAAGTACCGCCACGACCCGGACCATCGCAAGGGAACCGGAAGCCCAAGTTCGCCTTATCGGGGATCAAGCGAGACGAACGCGCATACAGCACGCCCTTGAGGAGAATCAGCGCCGTCACGTGAATCGTGAACGCATGGATATGGTGAACCATGAAGTCCGCCGTACCCAGGGTGATCGGCATCATTGCCACCTTGCCACCCACCGCCACGATGCCGCCGCCAAAAGCGTGGCTGACGATTTCCAAGGCATTAGGAGCCGTGTTACCAGGCGCAAGGGCGTGCAGGTTTTGCACCCATTGCGCAAACACCGGCTGCAACTGAATACCGGTATCCGAGAACATGTCTTGGGGACGACCCAAAGCACGCATCGTGTCGTTGTGGATGTACAGACCGAAGCTGTGGAAGCCCAGGAAAATGCACACCCAGTTCAGGTGCGAGATGATCGCATCGCGGTGACGAATCACGCGATCGAGCAAGTTATCAACGTTCTTCGCCGGATCGTAGTCACGAACCATGAAGATCGCCGCGTGAGCGCCAGCACCCACGATGCAGAACGCGCCAATCCACATGTGGTGGGTGAACAGCGAGATCTGCGTCGGGTAATCCGTCGCAATGTAAGGGTAAGGGGGCATCGCGTACATGTGGTGCGCGATCACAATCGTCAGCGAACCCAACACAGCCAAGTTAACGGCCAGTTGTGCATGCCACGAGGTATTGAAGATTTCGTAGAGACCCTTGTGGCCTTGGCCGGTGTAAGGGCCCTTGTGGGCTTCCAGGATTTCCTTCATGGAATGACCAATGCCCCAGTTCGTGCGGTACATGTGACCAGCAACGATGAAGAGCACAGCCAAAGCCAAGTGGTGGTGAGCCGTATCCGACAGCCACAGACCACCAGTGACGGGGTTCAAACCGCCCTTGAAGGTGAGGAAATCGGCGTAAGCGCCCCAGTTCAGCGTGAAGAAGGGGGTCAGACCCTGAGCAAAGCTCGGGTAGATCTCCGCCATCAGATCCTTGTTTTGGATGAATTCATGGGGCAGCGGAATATCCTTCAGCGCCACACCCGAATCCAGCAGGTGGTTGATGGGCAGAGAAACGTGGATTTGGTGACCAGCCCAGCTCAAGCAGCCCAAGCCCAGCAAGCCTGCCAGGTGGTGGTTCATTGCCGATTCGACATTTTGGAACCATTCCAGCTTGGGTGCTGCTTTGTGGTAGTGGAACCAGCCAGCAAACAGCATCAGGGCAGCCATCACCAGCCCACCGATCGCGGTCACATAGAGTTGATCGCCATTGGTGAAACCGGCGGCCCGCCACATTTGGAAGAGACCGGAGGTGATTTGAATACCGTGGAATCCACCGCCCACGTCGCCATTGAGGATTTCTTGGCCCACAATCGGCCAAACCACTTGGGCGCTGGGTTTGATATGAGTCGGGTCGCTCAACCAGGCTTCGTAGTTCGAGAAGCGTGCACCATGGAAGTACATGCCGCTCAACCAAACGAAAACCACGGCCAAATGGCCGAAGTGAGCGCTAAAAATTTTGCGCGAAACGTCTTCTAAGTCGCTGGTATGGCTATCAAAATCGTGAGCGTCAGCGTGGAGGTTCCAGATCCAAGTCGTCGTCTTGGGACCCCGAGCCAAAGTTCGATCAAAGTGACCCGGCTTGCCCCACTTCTCGAAGGAAGTCGGAACCGGATTCTTATCAACCGAGACCTTGACTTTTGCCTCTCGCTCTGGAGGGCTAATCGTCATCGAGATTCTCCTCTCTCAAGACAGGAAACGAGGACTATCCACCCGACTGGCCTTCGCAGCGCCCCAAGCAGGGGGGTACAGCGGGTCAGCGATGGCGTTGATCGCGGCTTGGATAGCAGGGATCAAGACACGCATCACAGCCAGATTGTCTGGAATTCCCGTCGCATCTAGCTCGCAGTGAACGGCCGGGGTGGCTTCTCTCTTGAAGATTATAGACGTGGGTTTTCAAGGGACTTGAGGGGGTTAACAATATTTCAAAATCCGTAAAGCCTCATCCCATGGTCGTACGTCAATCTAATGTGGGATTGATAGAGTAGAGAGACTGATGGATGAAGGTTCACGCCATGGAATGCCCTCTGTGCGGTCACAGCAAAGCCCATAAACACGGCAGGATGCCCAATGGACATCAGCGCTATCTTTGTCCAGCTTGCCACCAAACCTTCTCC